>JAIBEO010000060.1 GCA_019459185.1 Rhizobium sp.
GGCGGCGTTGCCAGGCCGCGACCAGCGCCTGCAGCAGCAGGAGCATGAGCGGCGGCGTCACCAGCAGCGCCTGCACCAGCGGCCACCACAGGCCGCGCGCCTGCGGCTGCCACGGATGCCGGTCGACGAACTGGAAGCCCAGGCCCGCGCCGGCATGGTCCAGGTTCCAGGCCAGCGTGGGCCACCACGCCGCCGCGCCCACGGCCAGCGCCAGCCAGAGCCCGGGACGGCGCAGCAGCGCGCGTCCCGCCGGCGTGCACAGCAGGCCTGCCGCACCGGCCAGCACCACCAGCGCGAAGCGGTAATGCGCGAACGCACCCAGCGCCAGCCCGAACGCCAGCTGCAGCGCCGCGCCGTGCGAATAGCGCCGCAGCATCGCCGCGAAGGCGTCCAGGCACAGCAGCGCCGCCAGCAGCATCGGCACGTCGGGCAGGGCCAGCAGGCCCATCGCGCCGCCCAGCGGCAGCAGCAGCGCCAGCAGACCCGCCTGCCAGCCCGCGGCCGGGCCGAACCAGCGCGCGCCGATGCGCACCACCAGCCAGGGCAAGGCCGCGCCCATCAGCAGGAAGGGCAAGCGCAGCGCCAGCGCGTGCTGGCCACCGAGTTCGGTGCCCAGGCGCGCGAGCCAGGCCGTCAGCCCCGGCAGGTCGGAATAGGCCCAGGCCAGGCGCCGGCTCTCGAGCGCGTAGAACGCCTCGTCGCCGAACAGCGGCAGCGTCGCCGCCAGCGCCAGCTTCGCCGCCAGCAGCAGCGACCACAGCACGAGGAAATTCACGCGCGGCGAACCCGCCCGCGTGCCAGCATCGACCAAGGTATCCTTCCTGAAAATCACGCTGGGACGCTCGCATGCACGCGCAGGCCAAAGACGCCGACATCCTACCCGAGCGCACGCGCGCGGCCCTCGGCGACGCCGTCGCCCAGGTCAACCAGCTGGTGCTGGGCAAGCCCAACGAGGTGCGCCTGGCCTTCACCACCCTGCTCGCCGGCGGCCACCTGCTGATCGAAGACCTGCCGGGCCTGGGCAAGACCACCCTGGCGCGCGCCATGGCCGCCAGCCTGGGCCTGGATTTCCAGCGCATGCAGTTCACCTCCGACCTGCTGCCCTCGGACATCATCGGCGTCTCCATCTTCGACCAGACCGCGCGCGAGTTCCGCTTCCACCCGGGCCCGGTGTTCACCCAGCTGCTGCTGGCGGACGAGATCAACCGCGCGCCGCCGCGCACCCAGAGCGCGCTGCTCGAGGCCATGGCCGAGCACCAGGTCACCGTGGACGGCGTCACCCACACCCTGCCGCAGCCTTTCTTCGTCGTGGCCACGCAGAACCCGGTGGACCTGGCCGGCACCTTCCCGCTGCCCGATTCGCAGATGGACCGTTTCCTGCTGCGCCTGCACCTGGGTTACCCCGACGCCGGCGCCGAACGGGAGATGCTGGCGGGCGCCGACCGCCGCGACCTGATCGCCGGCAGCCTGCCGCGGCTCAGCAGCCAGGACGTGCTGTCGCTGCGCGAGGCCGTGGGCCGCGTGCACGCCAGCGAGGCCCTGGTGGCCTACGTGCAGGCGCTGCTGCAGGAAAGCCGGCGCCATCCGGGCGTGCAGGTGGGCCTGTCGCCGCGCGCCGGCCTGGGCCTGCTGCGCGGCGCGCGTGCGCTGGCCCTGCTCGAGGGCCGCGCGCATGCGCTTCCGGAGGACGTGCAGGCGCTGTTCGCCGCCGTCGCCGCGCACCGCCTGGTGCCCGAGTCGGAGGCCGACGGGCGCGATGCGCTGGCCGGCCGCATCCTGCGCGCGGTGGCCGTGGACTGAAGCGGTGGCGCGCGCGCCCGACCTGGTCGAACGCGGCATCGAGCGGCTCTCGAAGCTGCCGATGGTGCGGCCGCGCGCGGTCGAGGCCATGCCGGTGCACATCGACCGCCGGCGCATCTACGTGCTTCCCACCGGCTTCGGGCTGTTCCTGGGCCTGATGCTGGGCACCATGGTCATCGGCGGCCTGAACTACAACAACAACCCGGCGCTGCTGCTGGCCTTCGTGGTCATCGCGGTGGCGCACAACAGCCTGGTGCAGGCCCACCTCACGCTTTCCGGCCTGCGCCTGGTGGCGCTGCACGCCGAGCCGGTGCATGCCGGGCAGGCCATGGCGGTGCGCGTTGCTTTCGAAGCCACCGGCCAGCGCGCGCGCCCCGGCCTGGAGCTGCGCGCCGGCGAGGAAGAAGTGTTCCTCGACCTTGCGCCCGGCGAACGCGGTGAAGTGGTGCTTCGCCTGGCCACCCACCAGCGCGGCTGGCTCGATCCCGGCCGGCTGCGCATTTCCACCGTGCGGCCGCTGGGCCTGGCCCGCGCCTGGAGCTGGCTGCTGCCGCAGGCGCGGCTGCTGGTCTACCCTGCGCCCGAAGCCGAGGCCGTGCCCCTGCCGGACCAGGGCGGCGACAGCACCTCGCGCCGCACCCGCGCCCAGGGCGAGCAGCCGCACCACCTGCGCGAATACCGCCCCGGCGATTCGCGCAAGCAGATCGCCTGGAAACCGTCCGCGCGCTCCGAGCGCCTGCTGGTGCGCGAATACGAAGCCAGCGCGCCGCGCGAACTTGAGCTGGACTGGGAAAGCCTGGGCGCCCTGGCCCACGAGGCGCGCATCCGCCGCCTCACGCGCTGGGTGCTCGACGCCGACCGCCTCGGGCACCGCTACCGCCTGCGCCTGCCCAATGCCGCGCTCGGCCCCGGGCGCGGGCCGGAACACCGCCACGCCTGCCTGCGCGCGCTCGCGCTGATGCCGCATGGCTGAGCCCCTGCCCACCCCGCTGCGCCGCTGGTGCATGGCCGCCGCCGGGGCCTGCCTGCTGCCGCTGCTGATGCAGCTGCCGCCCGGGCTGGCGCTGGCCCTGGCGGCGATCGCTGGCACCGGCTACGTGTTCGAGCGGCGCTGGCCGGCGGCGCTGCGCCTTTTGCTGGTGTTGCTGGTCGGCGGCTACCTGCTGCTGACCTTCGGCTTCAACCTCGGCCGCGATACCGGCACCGCCCTGCTGGCCGCGCTGCTGGCGATCAAACCCGGCGAAACCCACGACGCGCGCGATGCGCGCAGCCTGCTGGGTTTTTCGCTGTTCGCGCCATTCGCGGCCTTCCTGCAGGACCAGGGCCCGCTGACGATGGCGCTCACCGTGCTCTCCGTGGCCATGCTGCTGGTGGCGCTTGCCATGCTGGCGGAGCAGCGCCCGGGCGCCGCCGCGCCGAAACTCGACCGCCCGCGTTTCACCCAGGTCGGGCTGGCCATCGCCGTGGCGCTGCCGCTGGCACTGGCCGGATTCTGGCTGTTCCCGCGGCTGGCGACGCCGCTGTGGGGCATGCCGGAGAACGTGCTGGGGCGCAGCGGCCTCAGCGACCGCATGACGCCGGACGAATGGGTGGAGCTGTTCGCCGACGACAGCCCCGCCCTGCGCGTGCGCTTCGAAGGCCCGGCGCCGCGCCGGCAAGACCTGTACTGGCGCGCGCAGGTGCTGTGGAACTTCGACGGCCAGACCTGGACCCGCGAGTTCAGCACCTACTCCCGCGCCGCGCCGGTGCCGCGCGCCCGCTCGGCGGAGCTGCGTTACGAAGTGGCGCTGGAGCCCACCGACCGCCGCTACCTGGTCGTGCTCGACACCCCGCTGGAGGCGCCCGACGGCGGCCGCCTCACCAGCGACGCCAGCGTGGTGGCCGACACCCCGGTGAGCCGGATGATCAGGTACACCGGCCGCTCCGCCATCGACGCCACGCTCGAAGCCGAACTGGCGCCCGAGGCGCGCCAGCTGGCCCTGCAGCTGCCCGCCGGGCTCAACCCGCGCACCGTCGCGCTGGGCCGCCAGTGGAGCGCCGAAAGCGACGGCGACGACGTGGCCGTGGTGCGCCGCGCCCTGGCCTGGATCGGCGAGGACTTCAGCTACAGCCTCACCGTGCCGCCCACCGGGCTCAACGCGGTGGACGACTTCCTGTTCGAAACGCAGGTGGGCTTCTGCCAGCACTACAGCTCGGCCTTCGGCGTGCTGATGCGCGCCGCCGGCATCCCGACCCGGGTGGTGCTGGGTTACGCCGGCGGCTACCGCAATCCCTATGGCGACTACTGGTCGGTGCGGCGCATGGACGCGCACGCCTGGAACGAGGTGTGGCTGGAAGGCCGCGGCTGGACCCGGGTGGACCCGACGGGGGCGGTGGCGCCGGTGCGCATCCTGGACACGGTCGAGGACCGCGCCCGCAGCGAGGCCCTGCTGCCGGAAACCTTCACCCCGGTGCGCGACTTCGCCGACTGGGCCAGGCGCAGCTGGAACGAGATGGTGCTGTCGTTCGACGCCGAGCGGCAGGCGCGCCTGTTCCGGCCGCTGGGCATCGACCAGGCCAGCGCCGGCCAGCTCGGCCTGGCCTTCGCGCTGGGCGCCGGCGGCGTGATGGCGCTGACGCTGTGGTTCCTGATGCGCGGCCGGCCGGCCAGCCGCGACCCGGTGGTGGCGGCCTGGCTGGGCTTCACCCGGCGGATGCGCCGGGCCGGTTTCGAAAAGCCGCCGTCGGAGCCGCCGCTGGCCTACGCCGCGCGCCTTGCCAGGGTCTTGCCTGCGCAGGCGCAAACACTGGAATCACTCAGCCGGCGTTATGCCGCCCATCGCTACGCTCAAGGGCAGTTGCCGGCGGAGGCGCGCGCACAGCTGGTCGCCGACCTGCGCGCCTTCCGTCCCGTAAGATCGCACCGAGCCAACGGAGAGTCGCCATGAACCGCCTGTCGTCCCGCGTCCTGCCCGTGTTCGCCGCGCTGCTGCTGGCCGGCTGCGTCACCGCCCCGAAGCCGCTGCAGGGAACCTACGCGCCGCTGCAGCCGGCCGACGTCGCCCGTTCCGGCGCCACCGGCGACATGGTGCGCTGGGGCGGCCGCATCGTGCGGGTGGACCCGCTGGCCGCGCAGAGCTGTTTCGAGATCGTCGGCGTGCGCCTGGGCCCCGACGGCCGGCCGCAGGAGCGCGACCAGAGCGAAGGCCGCTTCATCGCCTGCCGCGGTGGCTTCTACGACCCGGAAGTGTTCCAGCCGGGCCGCGAGATCACCATCACCGGCACCATCACCGGCTTCGAGGACCGCAAGGTCGGCGACTACGACTACCGCTACCCGAGCGTCGCGGCTGAGGTGATCTACCTCTGGCCCGAGCGCAAGGACGTGGACGTGGTGGTCGAGCGCTACCCCGCCTGGTGGTGGTGAACCGCCCTCAGCCGGGCGGCCAGTGCATGGCCCGCCCGGCCAGCAGGTGCAGGTGGATGTGGAACACGGTTTGGCCACCGTCGGCGTTGCAGTTCATGACCACGCGGTAGCCGTTCTCGGCGAAACCCTCGCGCTTCGCATAGGCCGCCGCGGCCAGGGCCAGGCGGCCCACCAATGCTTCGTCGCCCGGCTGCAGTTCGTTGAGCGTGGCCACCGGGCGCCTGGGGATGAAAAGCACGTGCACCGGAGCCTGCGGGTTGATGTCGCGGAAGGCCAGCACGTGCTCGTCTTCGTAGACGATGTCGGCGGGGATCTCGCGGGCGATGATCTTGGCGAACAGGGTGGACATCGGGCGCCTCGTCAGGAAGGAATTTCAATGCGGGAACCGAAGGCATGCGCCAGCGTGCCGCGGTCGACGTATTCCAGTTCGCCGCCCAGCGGCACGCCGTGGGCCAGGCGGCTGGGCGTGACGCCGGCCTGCCGCGCCAGCTGCGCCAGGTAGTGCGCGGTGGCCTCGCCTTCGACGGTGGGGTTGGTGGCGATGATCAGTTCGCGCACCTCGCCGCCGGCCAGGCGCGCGGCCAGCTTGTCCAGGCCAAGTTCGCGCGGGCCGATGCCGTCGAGCGGCGACAGCCGGCCCTGCAGCACGAAATACAGCCCGCGGTAGCCGGTGGCCGTTTCGATGGCGAGCCGGTCGGCCGGCGTTTCGATGGCGCACAGCTGGGCCCGGTCGCGCGAGGCGCTGGCGCACAGCGGGCACAGCGGGGTTTCGCTGAAGTCGCGGCAGGTTTCGCAGTGGCCCACCTTCTCCACCGCTTCCGCCAGCGCGGCGGCCAGTCGCAGGCCGCCCTCGCGGTCGCGTTCGAGCAAGTGGTAGGCCATGCGTTGCGCCGACTTCTGGCCGACGCCGGGCAGGCAACGCAGGGCCTCGATCAGCTGGGACAGCAGCGGCGAGGCGCTCACGGCGGGCTCAGAACAGGCCGGGGATCTTCATGCCCGGCGGGATCGGCATGCCGGCGGTAGCGGCGGACATGCGCTTCTGGCTTTCCTCGTTGGCCTTGTTCACGGCGTCGTTGAAGGCGGCTGCGACCAGGTCCTCGAGCATCTCCTGGTCGGCCAGCACCGAGGGATCAATGCGCACGCTGCGGCACTCCATCTTGCCGGTCAGTGTGACCTTGACCATGCCGCCGCCGGACTGGCCCTGCACCTCGACGTTGGCCAGCTCTTCCTGGGCCTTCTTGAGGTTGTCCTGCATGCGCTGGGCCTGCTGCATGAGTTGGGCGATGTTGCCTCGCATGGTGTTTTCCTTCGTGTCAGTGGTCGTCGAGCGGACGGATGGAATCGGGGACGACGGTGGCGCCCTGGCTGACCAGCTGGCTCACCACCGGGTCGGAGAGGAAATCGGCCTCGGCGCCGGCCTGGCGTTCGCCGCGCTGGCGCTCGGTGCGCGCGTGCAGGGTTTCCGAACCGGACGCCTTGGCCGATTCGAAGCGGATCTGCGGCGCGGCGCCGAGCGGGCCGGCGAGCGCGTTCGACAGCTGGCGCACCAGCGCTTCGCTGCGCAGGTGGTCGAAGCTGTCGGGCAGCGACAGGGCCAGCAAGCCGTCGGTGTAGCCGCAGAAGGCGCAGTGGGCGGCCAGTTCGCGCACCGGGCCGCGCAGGCCGGCGTTGGCGACCAGGGCCAGCCAGTCTTCGGCGCTGGCGAGCACGCCGGCGGCGGCGGCCGGATGCGGCGCGGCGGCGGGCGACGGGTCGGCCTGGCGCGGCGCGGCCGCAGGCGGCGGTTCCGGCGAGCGCGCGGCGGGCGGCGTGGAATCGCTGGCGCGCGGCGCGGGCACCGCCGGCAGGTCGGTCGGACGCAGCGACGCGGCGGCGGGCGCGGCAGCCGTTCGCGGCGCCGTGCCGGTAGCCGCCTGGCCTGCCGCCGGAAGGCCGGGGCTGGCGCCACCGCCCTCGCCCGCCGGTCGGAAGGCCAGCATGCGCAGCAGGGCCATTTCGAAACCGGTACGCGGGCTGGGCGCCAGGCCGAGGTCGCGGCGGCCGGTGACGGCCATCTGGTACCAGAGCTGCACGAGTTCGGGCGACTGGCCCGCGGCCACCGCGGCCAGGGCCGCCGGCAGCGCTTCGCCGCCGGCGCCGGGCACCAACTGCTGCAGCTGGATGCGGTGCAGGGCCACGGCCAGGTCCTCGAGCACGTGGCCGAAGTCGGGCGAAAACGCCGCCAGCGCCTCGACGCGCGCCATCAGCGCGGCGCCGTCGCCGGCCGCCAGGGCTTCCAGCAGGCTGCCGACCTGGCTGCGGTCGACGGTGCCGAGCATGGCGTTCACCGCGGCCTCGTCGAGCTGGCCGCCGGTGTAGGCGATGGCCTGGTCGAGCAGCGACAGGCCGTCGCGCAGGCTGCCGTCGGCGGCGCGCGCCAGCAGTTCGATCGCGCCGGGCTCGGCCGGGATCTGCTCGGCGGCCAGGATGCGCTGCATCTGGCCGGCGATCTGCCCCTGCTCCAGCCGGCGCAGGTTGAACTGCAGGCAGCGCGAGAGCACCGTCACCGGCAGCTTCTGCGGGTCGGTGGTGGCCAGCAGGAACTTCACGTGGCCGGGCGGTTCTTCCAGCGTTTTCAGGAGCGCGTTGAACGCGCTCTTGGACAGCATGTGCACTTCGTCGATCAGGTAGACCTTGGTGCGGCCGCGCGCCGGCATGTACTGGGCGTTGTCGATCAGCTCGCGCACGTCGTCCACGCCGGTGTTGCTGGCGGCGTCGATCTCGAGCAGGTCGACGTAGCGGCCGGCGTCGATGTCCACGCAGGCGGCGCACTGGCCGCAGGGCTCGGCGCTGGTGCCCTGCTCGCAGTTGAGCGACTTGGCGAAGATGCGGGCGATGGTGGTCTTGCCGACGCCGCGGGTGCCGGTGAACAGGAAGGCGTGGTGGACCTTGCCCGACTCGAGCGCGTTGCTGAGCGCGCGCACCACGTGCTCCTGCCCCACCAGTTCGGCGAAGCGCCGCGGGCGCCATTTTCGGGCGAGGACGAGATAGGACATTCGGGGGCTCGGCAGCGTGTCGGGACCGACCCGGCCATTGTGCCAACCCCCCTGCCCCCGGCCAAGCCGCGCGCGCCGCGCTTGTGGCAGGCCCCGGGGACAGGTATCATTTCGCTCTTGTTTCAGGCGGTTATCTCTGCGGAGAGATGTCCGAGTGGTTGAAGGAGCACGCCTGGAAAGTGTGTATACGGCTAAACCCCGTATCGAGGGTTCGAATCCCTCTCTCTCCGCCATCTTCCAACGGCGCGCCCAGCCCACCCGGGCCCGGCGCGCCGTTCGCTTCAATGGTGGCCCCGTCGGCCTCCCGCGACGCTAGTCCGAAAACCCCGCCAGGGCCGGAAGGCAGCAACGGTATTGGATGATGCGGGTGCCGGGTAACGCCGGCGGGGCTGCCACCCCGCCCCCCGGCCCTTGCTCGGGTCCCGAGCTCGCGGCGGACCATTCCGCCCCGCTCTATCCGTGTTCATCCTCGCTTTTGTCCGCTCTTATCCGTGTTCAGGCTTCTCAAGCCTCAATCCGGATGGCGCCACTGCTTTTCGCCACCCACGTAACGCTCGTGCTTCCAGATCGGCACGCGCGATTTGACCTCGTCGATGATCCAGCGGCAGGCGTCGAACGCGGGGCCGCGGTGGCCGGCGCTGACGCCCACCCATACCGCCAGCTCGCCCAGGGCCAGGCTGCCGGTGCGGTGCACGCAGGCGGCATCCACGATTTCGAAGCGCTGCAGGGCCTCTTGCACGATGCGTTCGCCTTCGGCTTCGGCCAGCGCGGCATAAGCCTCGTAGTGCAGGCCTTCGACCGCCCGGCCCTCGTGGTGGTCGCGCACCCAGCCCTCGAAGCTGGCGTAGGCGCCGGCGCGCGACGACAGCAGCCGCTGGCGCAGCGGCGCGATGTCGAGAGCCACCTCGCTGAGCCCGAAGCGCTTCATCCGCCCGACACCGGCGGGATGAAGGCGATTTCGCAGCCATCGCGCAGCGGGCTGTCCCAGGGCGCGAAGTCGCCGTCCACCGCCACCCGCAGCCGTTCGGCCGGCAGGGCGAAGCCGTGGCGCGCGCGCAGCTCGGCGTAGAGCGCGGGCAGCGAGGCCGGCAGCGGCAAGGTTTCACTGGCCACGCCGGCGGCGTCGCGCAGGCTGGCGAAATAGAGCACGGTGACGCTCATGCCCGCGCCTTCCCGACCGTGCGCTTGCCGCCGCGCTTGGCCAGCAGCTTCGCCGGGCCGATCACGATGGCGTGCGACAGCGCCTTGCACATGTCGTAGACGGTGAGCGCGGCGATGGTGGCGCCGGCTAGCGCTTCCATTTCCACGCCGGTGCGGTGCGTGGTCTTGACCGCGCATTCGATGCGCAGCACCGAATCTCCGGCCCAGGCCAGGTCGAAGCGGCAGCCGTCGATGGGCAGCGGGTGGCAGAACGGGATCAGCTCGTGCGTGCGCTTCACCGCCATGGTGCCGGCGATGATGGCGGTGTCCATGACCGCGCCCTTGGCCGTCTTCATGCCGCCCTTGCGCAGGGCCTGGGCGACGGCGGCCGGGAAACGCACCCGGCATTCGGCCACCGCCTCGCGCGCGGTGGCGGGCTTGGCGGAGACGTCGACCATGGCCGGGCGACCGGCGGCGTCGAGGTGGGTGAGTTTCGATTTCTTCATGTCAGCCGCCAATGTAGAACATCTCGATCTTGCGGCGCTTGCGGTCTTCTTCGCCGCGCTGCTCGCTGTAGCGGTCGCCGCGGGCGCGCCAGAGTTCGCCCAAGCGGGCCGCCAGCGCGTCCTCGCCTTGGGCGATGACCTCGCGCAGCGGCGTGCCGCGGTTGGCGAACAGGCAGGTGAACAATTGGCCGTCGGCGGAAAGCCGGGCACGGTGGCAGTCGCCGCAGAAGGGTTCGCTGACCGAGCTGACGAACCCGACCTCTCCCTGTCCATCCTCGAAGGCGTGGCGCGAGGCCACTTCGCCGCGATAGGTGGGCGACAGCGGCCGCAGCGGCCACTGCGCCGAAATCATGTCGCGCAGTTCGGCGGAAGGCAGGACCTTGTCGCGGCGCCAGCCGTTGCAGTTGCCCACGTCCATGTATTCGATGAACCGCACCACGTGCCCGGTTCCACGGAAATGGCCAACCAGGCGCAGCGCCTCGGCTTCGTTGACGCCGCGCTGCACCACGCAGTTGAACTTGAGGCTGCGGAAGCCCGCCGCCTCGGCCGCGGCGATGCCGGCCAGCACGTCGTCGACGTTGCCACGCCCGCCCGAGAGCTGGCGGAACAGCGCCGGATCGAGCGCGTCCAGGCTGACCGTGAGCCGGCGCAGCCCGGCCTCGCGCAGCGCCCGCGCCTGCCCGGCCAGCAAGGAGCCGTTGGTTGTGAGCGCGATGTCCTCGATGCCCGGCACCTTCACCAGCCGCGCCACCAGCTCCGGCAGGTTCTTGCGCAGCAGCGGCTCGCCGCCGGTCAGGCGCAGCTTGCTCACGCCGACGCGGGCGAAGGCGCGCACCGCCACTTCGATTTCGCCGAAGTCCAGCCGCGAGGCGCGGTCGAGCACCTCGTTGTCCGGCGTGGCGTCGGCCGGCATGCAGTAGGGGCAGCGGAAATTGCAGGTTTCCACCAGCGACAGGCGCAGGTCTCGCAGCGGGCGGCCGTGGCGGTCGCGGGGCGCTTCGACGGTCACGCGGCGCTCCCCGTATGTCCCGGCGGCGAGTTCGGAGCCCGCAGCTCCAGCACTTCGCCCGGGCGCGCCACGGCGTAACCGCGCGCGCGCATCGCCGCGGCATCGGCCAGCGAAGCGTAGTGGTAGAAGACGCAGCGCGACAGCAGCTCGCGCGGGTATTCGCGCTCGAGGTCGTCGAGCCCGCTGTGCGACGGGTTGCCCTGCAGCGCGCAATCGTGCGCCACCAGCTCGCCGGCACCGGCGTGCAGGGCCAGCATCTCGGGGATGGGGCGGGTGTCGCCGGTCCACACCAGGCTGCCGGCCAGGCGCAGGCCGAAGGCGGTATCGGGCAGGTGGTGGCGCACCGGGAACACGTCGAACCACCGGCCCTGGTGCCAGAAACCGCGTGTCACCGGCACCAGCTGGAAGGCATCCCACCAGTTCGCGTCGCCCTCGGCGACCACGCCGGGGTAGTCGGCCAGGCGCGACTGCAGGTGCGGCAGCACGCCCACCGGCACGTACAGGCGCACCTTGCCGCGCCGTGTCGGGTTGAAATACGTCGCGAAGAACAGTCGCTCGAGCCCGGCGACGTGGTCCATGTGCACGTGGGTGACGAACACCGCGTCCGGCAGCGCGCCGTACTGCGCCTCGTAGGCGGTCAGCGCCTCCTGGCCGCAGTCGATCATCAGCAGCGGCTGGCCGCCGTGCTCGATGGTGGCCGCGGCCGAGCCCAGCGTCACCGCCGCCTGCGAATTGCCCACGCCCAGGAAGCGCAGCGACCAGTTCATGCGCGTTCCCTGGCGCGGGCCAGGTGGTCGGCGGCATGCAGGAAGGCGCGTTCGTAGGCCGACCGAAGACGGGCGAACCCGCGTTCCCAGTCCTGCGAACCGCCGCGCGAGAGCTTGGCCAGCGAACGCGCCAGGCGGCGCAGGTTGGCCTCGCGCCAGCCCGATTCCGGCGCACGGCGCACGCCCCGGTCGAAATCGATGATCCAGACGCGACCCAGCGGATCCACGAGCAGGTTGTTGGCATTGAGGTCGGCATGCTCGACGCCGGCGTGGTGCAGGTGGGCGATGCTCAGGCCGGCCGCTTCCCACACCGGCGAATCGGGCTGCGACAGCCACTCGGAAAACGGCCGCGCACCTTCGATGCGTTCGACCAGGATCGCCGCGCGGTAACCGATGCCTTCGCGCCAGTAACCCGCCAGCAGCGGCGCCGGCACGCGCAGCCCCGACGCATGCAATTCCGCCATCAGCCGGAATTCGGCCAGGCTGCGCACGCGCGCCTCGCCCAGCCACAGGTAGCGATCGGCGCTCAGCCGCGCCGCCAGGCCGCCGCGCCGGTAACGGCGCAACACCGCCTGGCCGAAGTCGCCGCCCACGAACCAGGCCGCGCCGCGCCCACCGCGGGCCACCGGCTCGGCGGCGGCGCTCCAGTGCGCGGGGTCGAGCCAGGCCGCGCTGGCTTGCGGCAGCCGCGCCGGGTCGAACACAATCGCCCCCGTGCCCCGCTCGTCGCGGAACGGCTGCGTCTCCAAGGCGGCGCTGACGATTCCCATCCCAGCAGTTTACCCAAATGACGGTGAAGCCCGCGCCGCGATCGCTCTGCCTGCTGCGCCTGTCGGCGCTGGGCGACGCCGTGCACGCGCTGGCGCTGGTGCGCGACCTGCAGCGGGCCTGGCCCGGGCTGCCCATCACCTGGGTCATCGGCAAGGGCGAGGCGAAGCTGCTGGAAGGCCTGGACGGCGTCGAGTTCGTGGTTTTCGACAAGAAGGCCGGGTTGGCCGGATGGCGCGACCTGCGCCGGCGCCTGGCCGGGCGCCGCTTCGACGTGCTGCTGAACCTGCAGCTGGCGCTGCGTGCGGGCCTGGCTTCCACCGCCATCGCCGCCGATCGCCGGGTGGGCTACGACCGGGCGCGCAGCAAGGAAGGCCACGGGCTGTTCGTCAACGAACGCATCCCGGCCGGCGGCCACCACGTGCAGGACGCCTTCCGGCAGTTCCTGCGCCCGCTGGGCCTGGCGCCCGGACCGGTCGAATGGCGCCTGCCGGTGCCGGCCGAGGCCCATGCCTGGGCGCAAGCGCAACTGCCGGGCGACCAGCCCACCCTGCTGGTGTCGCCATGCTCCAGCCACCCGCTGCGCAACTGGCGGCCCGAACGTTACGCCGCCGTGGCCGACCACGCTGCGGCGCAAGGCTGGCGGGTGGCGCTGTGCGGCGGCCGCAGCGAACTCGAGCGCAGCACGGCCGACGCCATCCTGGCGGCGATGCAGGCGCCGGCGCTGGACCTGGTGGGCAAGGACACGCTCAAGCAGCTGCTGGCCCTGCTGGGCCGCGCCACCCTGGTGCTGACGCCCGATTCCGGCCCGACCCACATGGCCAACGCCATGGGCACCGCAGTGCTGGGCCTGCACGCCTGCACCGACGCCGGGCGCTCGGGCCCGTATTCCGACCGGCGCTGGTGCGTGAACCGCTACGACGAAGCCGCGCGGCGATTCCTGGGCAGGCCGGCGACGACCCTGCCCTGGGGCAAGCGGGTGGAGTTCCCCGGCGTGATGGACCTGGTGGAAGTGGCCGACGTGGTCGACCGCTTCGAAGCCTTCCGCGCCACGCGCGGCGCCTGATTCAGGGCGCGCTGCCGGCCCGGTAGTCCTGGTAGGACTTTTCCTCGACGTAGGACGAACCCAGCGCCAGGTTGATCTGCTTCTTGATGCGGGCGCGCTCGTCGTTCTCGAAATACACGGCGCGGGCCAGGCGGATGAATTCCTGGTCGAAGGCCTGGGCCTTTTCCTTGAGGCGGATGTCGTCCTCGATCACCCACAGGCGCTCGTTCACCGCCTTGAGCCCGGCGCGCAGGCGCACGATGTCCTTGCCGGCGGCCGGGTGCGCCATCCACGTGGCCTCCAGGGCCGAAAGCTCGTGGCGCACGTTGGCCAGCTTGGCCGGGTCGGACATGCGCTCGGACTTGATCTGCAGGATGGCGATCTTGTCGAGCAGTTCGCCGAAGGAAACGGGGACGTGGATTTCGGACATGGGGGACTCCGTGGTTGCCGCAAGTCTAACGCCGGGGCGGCGCGGCCAAAAGAAAAGGTTCTTCTCCCAAGTCCGGGATGGCCTGGGCGGTTCTTCGCTATCCACCGAGCTGGCGCCGGCCCCACCGCGAAGGCGAGGGTCGCTTCCTGCTCGGTGAAGCCTTTATCTCCCAGGAAG
>JAIBEO010000050.1 GCA_019459185.1 Rhizobium sp.
CGCCCCCCCCCCCCCCCCGCCCCCCCGCCCCCCCCCCCCCCCCCCCCGCCACCGCCCCCGCCCCCCCCCCCCCCCCCCCCCCCCCCCCCCCCCCCCCCCGCCCCGCCCCCCCCCCCCCCCCCCCCCCCCCCCCCCCCCCCACCCCACCATCGTCCCCCCCAAAACCAAACCCCCCGCCCCCCTTTATTTTAATTCCCCCCCCCCCCCATTTTTTTGGGCCGCTAGCCCGGTAGTCGGCGATCCAGGCGCTGCAGCAGCGTCGCGGCCGGGGTGAAGGACAGCGAAAGGCCGAGGGCGACGCCGGCGGTGTTGGCCAGCGCGTCGCGCAGGTCGCCGAGGCGCACGGTGGTGAGCGTGGCCTGCGCCAGTTCCATCGCCACGCCCAGCGCCACCAGCGACAGCGCGGCCAGCAGGTGCGCCCCGCGCGTGCGGAACAGCGCCACCGCCCAGGCGGTGAGCGTGAAGTAGGCGAGGAAGTGGCCGATCTTGTCGGAACCCTCGGGCCCGGGCAGCGGCACCGCCGGCAGCAGCGACAGCGCGATGCACAGCGCCCAGCCAAGCAGCCACAGCCCCAGCCAGAGCCGGGGGCGACGGAAATCGCGCATCACAGCCGCCGGCTCAGGTCGCCGCGCGCGAACACCGGGCGGATGTCCACGCCGCGCTGGAAGGCCATGGCCTGGAAGCGTTCGCCCATCTCGCCCGGCAGCGTCAGCCGCTTGACCTCGTTGGTGCGGCGGTGGCGCTCGACCGGGTCGGCGATGGCCTCGATCACCGCCAGCCGCTCGGCCAGGCCGCTGTTGAGCAGGAAGCTGGCCTGCGCGCAGTAGCCGGCCAGGTCGAAACCCGCGCCCACGCCGGCCTCGGCCAGCGCCGTGAAGTCCACGAAGGCGGTGATGTCGGTCAGGCCCGGCAGGTGGAAGGGGTCGCCGTGCGCGCGGTGGCGGTAGTGGCAGACCAGGGTGCCGTCGCTGCGCTCGGGCAGGTAGTACTCGCGGCGCGGGTAACCGTAGTCGACGAACAGCATCGCGCCATCGGCGAGCAGGCCGCCGACGGCCTGGATCCAGTACGGCAGCTGCGGCAGCAGTTCGGAACGGTAGCCTTCGGCGAAGGGCGCACCGATATCGCGTTCGACGTGGCGCACGGCGGCGTGCAGCATCGCGTCGGCCGGCTGCTCCACGCGCACCAGTTCGCCGTCGGCACCCAGCGCCACGAATTCCTCGAACACTTCGCCACCGCGCACCGCGAAACGCGGGGTCGGCAGCGCGTCGATGACTTCATTGGCGAACAGGAAGCCGCGCCACTGCCTTTCCGGCGGGCCGTCGAGCCAGCGCACGCGGGCGAACACGTCCGGCGGCAGCGCCTCACGCAGGCGGCCAAGCTGGCGCTCGCGCAGGTCGGCGCTGGGCTCGAGGATGAGGTACTGCGCCGGCAGCGCGTCGAGTTCCCGCAGGCGGCGCAGCGCAGCTTCGGCAAAGGCGCCGCTGCCACCGCCGAGTTCCAGGAAGTCGGCTCCGCCGCCCAGCTGTTCGAACACCTGCGCCGCGCACTGCGCCACGCATTCGGCGAAGGTCGGCCCCAGCTCGGGCGAGGTGACGAAATCACCCTCGGCGCCGAACTTGCGGGCACCGGCGCTGTAATAGCCCAGGCCCGGCGCGTACAGCGCCAGCTCCATGTAGCGGGAGAAGGGAATGGCGCCGCCGGCGGCGGCCACCTGGGCTTTCACCAGCGCCAGCAGGCGGTCGCTGTGGGCCTGGGCGTCGGCATCGGGGATGGGAAGTTGCGTGCTCATGTTGGAATCTTCATGTGCCAGCGCGCAGGATACCGGCAAACGCACGGAGCCCAGCCCAATGCCCGCCGAACGTCCTGTCGCCCTGGTCACCGGCGCCGCCAAGCGCGTCGGCGCCGCCATCGCCCGCCGCCTGCACGCCGCCGGTTACGACCTGGCCCTGCACCACCGCCATTCCGGCCCGGAAATGGCCGCGCTGGTGGCCGAACTCGAGGCTGCGCGGCCCTTCAGCACGCTGGTGCTGAAGGTCGAGCTGGCCGATGCCGCCGCCCTGCCCGACCTGGTCACCGCCACCGAAGCGCATTTCGGCCGGCTCGACGCGCTGGTGAACAACGCCAGCGCCTTCCGCCCCACGCCGATCGGCCGCGCCACGGCTGCCGACTGGGACGAGCTGTTCGCCTCGAACGCGCGCGCGCCGTTTTTCCTGGCCCAGGCCGCGGCGCCGGCGCTGCGCCGGGCCGGCGGCGCCATCGTCAACCTGGGCGACATCTACGGCGAGCGGCCGCTGGCGAACCACCCCATCTACTGCATGGCCAAGGCCGCGCTGCTGATGCTGACGCAGTCGCTGGCGAAGGAGTTGGGCCCCGAGGTGCGCGTGAACGCCGTGGCGCCCGGCGCGGTGATGTGGCCCGAGGAAGGCAAGGCCGAGCACGAAAAGGCGGCGATGCTGGCCGCCACCGCGCTCAAGCGCGCCGGCGACCCCGACGACGTGGCCGAAGCCGTGCGCTGGCTGCTGCAGGAGGCGCGCTACACCACCGGCCAGGTCATCCGCGTCGACGGCGGCCGCTCCCTCAACCTGTGACCCGCTGCCTGCAGGAGCGGCTTAAGCCGCGACCGCTTTCCCTGTAGGAGCGGCTTTAGCCGCGAAGCTCTTCGCGAGAAGCTTCGCGGCTAAAGC
>JAIBEO010000109.1 GCA_019459185.1 Rhizobium sp.
GTGTTTTTTTTTTTTCCCGGTTTTATTTTGTTTTTCAATTTTTTTTTTTTTAAATATTTTTTTTTTTTTTTTTCCGTGTTTTTTTGTTTTTTTGGTGGTCCTTTGTTTTTTCCCCCGCGTTCGGAATAAGACGCCCCGTACAACGCCACGCGCAAGACTACTCCCCGGTGTCGGCGACGGAGGCGAGGATGCCGGCGAGTTCGATCAGGCGCAGGTCGCTGCCGGGGGCGCCGACGAGCTGCAGGCCCAGGCCGCCGGGCAGCGGCAGACTGAGCGCCGGGCAGCCGGCCAGCGAGGCCAGGGCGGTGAGGTCGGCCAGGTTCGCCGGTTCCTCGGCGCCCCAGGCCGGCGGCGGCGAGGCCACGGTGGGCAGCAGCAGCACGTCGAACTGTTCGAACAGGCGGCGCACTTGCACCACGTGGCCGTCGAGGCGGCGGTGCGCGCGGGCCGCGTCGGCCGCGCTCTTGCGCTGGGCGAAGTCGAGCAGCCAGCGCAGGCGGGTGGACGCGCCGCCCAGCCGCGCCTCGTGCGCCGCCAGGATCTCGGCTTCCATCAGCAGCAGCGCCGCGCGGCGAGTGGCCGCCACTTCCAGCGGGGCGATTTCCAGCGCCACCGGCAGCGCGCTGCCGAACACCGACGCCACGCGCGCCATCACGGCGCTGAAGTTCTCCACCACCGCCGCGTCCACGCCCAGCGCCGACAGATCGGCGACCACGCCGGCCTTGAGTTCGCCCGGCACCCAGTCGGGCGGCGCCAGCGGCACGCGGCGCTTGCGTGAGCGCGGGTCACCGGCGTCGTAGCCGGCCAGCACCGGCAGCACCAGGCCGATGTCCTGCACCGCGCGCGCCAGCAGGCCCGGGCAGTCCAGGCGGCGCAGCGCCGGCGCCATGCCGCGCGCGCTCAGTTCGCCGAGCGTGGGCTTGTGGCCCACCAGGCCGCAGAAGGCGGCGGGAATGCGGGTGGCGCCCAGGGTGTCGGTGCCCAGCGCCACCACGGCGTGGCCGGCGGCCAGGGCCGCGGCGGAACCGCCGGAAGCGCCGCCGGCGGCGCGATCGGGCAGCACCGGGTTGCGCACGTCGCCGAAGTGCGGATTGCGGCCGACGGTGCCGAAGGCGGCCTCGTCGAGGTTGGTCTTGCCCAGGAACACCGCGCCGGCGCCGCGCAGGCGCCGCACCACGTGCGCGTCCTGCTCGGCCAGGCCGGGGTGGCCGGGCAGGCCCAGGCTGGTCGGCATGCCGGCGATGTCGAAAGCGTCGGCCACGGCGATCGGCACACCGTCCAGGCGACCCAGCGGCTTGCCCTCGGCGCGGCGGTCGTCGCTGGCGCGGGCGGCGGCCAGCGCGCCGGCGGCGTCCACCCAGGTCCAGGCGTTGAGGTGGCCGTCGCGGGCGATGGCGGCCAGGCAGGCACCGGTCAGCGCCTCGCTGCTGGTTTCGCCCTTGGCGAGGGCGTGCAGCACGCGGTAGAGCGGGGCCTGGCGCAGGGCGTCGGGGCTGGCGGTCATGCGTGTCGCATTCCGTGGCGGGACTGCCTGCGAGTGTCCTTGATTGCCCGCCCGCGGGCAAACCGGGACAATCCGGACATCAGCGTATGGAGCCTTCGGCGATGAGTGAACGTGACGTGATGGAATACGACGTGGTGACCGTGGGCGCCGGCCCGGCGGGCCTGTCGTTCGCGATCCGGCTCAAGCAGCTCAAGCCCGAACTCTCGGTCTGCGTGATCGAGAAGGCCTCCACCATCGGCGCCCACATCCTCTCGGGCGCGGTGATCGAACCCGGCCCGCTGGACGAACTGCTGCCCGGCTGGCGCGACGCCCCGCCGCCGGTGTGCGTGCCCGCCGCCGAGGACGAGTTCTGGTTCCTCACGAAAACCGGCGGCACCAAGTTCCCGGTCATCCCGCCGGGCATGGCCAACCACGGCAACTTCATCGTCTCGCTGGGCGCGATGTGCGCCTGGCTGGCGCCGCAGGCCGAGGCCCTGGGCGTGGAGATCTACCCGGGCTTCGCCGCCGCCGAGCCGCTGTTCGACGAGGCCGGCGCCGTCTGCGGCGTGCGCATCGGCGACATGGGCGTGGCCAAGGACGGTTCGCACAAGCCCGGCTACACCCAGGGCATCGACATCAGGGCCAAGGTGACCGTACTGGCCGAAGGCGCGCGCGGCCACCTGACCAAGCAGCTCATCCGCAAGTTCGGCCTCGACGCCGAATCCGACCCGCAGAACTATTCGATCGGCATCAAGGAACTCTGGCAGCTGCCGCCGGGCCGGGTGAAGCCGGGCAAGATCTTCCACAGCTTCGGCTGGCCGGCCGATTCGATGACCTACGGCGGCAGCTTCATCTACCACCTGGCCGACGACCGCGTGGCCATCGGCTACGTCTCGGGCCTCGACTACCGCGACCCGCAGTACCAGCCCTACGAAGCCTTCCAGCAGTTCAAGCACCACCCGCTGGTGAAGCCGCTGCTCGAAGGCGGCACGATCCTCAGCGCCGGCGCGCGCGCCATCGTCACCGGCGGCTGGCAGTCGCTGCCGAAGGTGGACATGCCCGGCGCGCTGCTCATCGGCGACACCGCCGGCCTGCTCAACGTGCCCAAGGTGAAGGGCACGCACCAGGCCATCCGCAGCGGCATGCTGGCGGCCGAACACCTGGCCGCGCAGGAGGCGCCCGCCGCCGCCGGCTTCGACGCGAAGCTGCGCGCCTCGCCGGTGATGGCCGAGCTGAGGAAGGTCCGCAACATCAAGCCCGGCTTCAAGAAGGGCCTGTGGTTCGGCCTGGTGAATTCGGCCTGGGAAACCGCCACCGCCGGGCTGTCGCCCTGGACCTGGCGCTGCAAGGCCGACTGGAACTCGCTGCAGAAGCTGGCCGAGGCCGAAAAGCCCAAGCGCGATTACGTCGAGCGCACGCTGGCCCCGCGCGACCGCCTGGCCGGCGTATATTTCGCAGCCACCGAACACGACGAAGACCAGCCGGTGCACCTGAAGGTGTCGAACACCGACATCTGCGTCAGCCAGTGCGCCGAGGAATACGGCAACCCCTGCCAGCGCTTCTGCCCGGCGGGCGTGTACGAGATCGTCCAGGACGAGCAGGGCAAGCGCCTGCAGATCAACGCCGCCAACTGCGTGCACTGCAAGACCTGCGACATCAAGGACCCGTACCAGATCATCACCTGGGTCACGCCGGAAGGCGGCTCGGGCCCGAACTACCAGAACCTTTGAAAAGGGCCGCATGAATACCCCCCGCACCCCGCTTCCGCTGATGTTCGGCATTCCCGACGACGGCATGGCCCAGATCTACTTCCAGCCCGGCAAGACGGGCCCGCAGGTGTCGTTCCCCGGCAACCTAAACTTCGTCGGCTACCTCGACCGCAGCCGCGGCCCCTGGTTCCAGCCCATCTACTGCGGCCCGCGACTGACCACCACGGTGGACGAGGTCGAGCCCGGGCGTCCGCTGGTGAACGCCGTCACCGAGCCGCATCGCTGTTCGGTCGCGCTGCGCACCATCGAATCGGTGGTGGCCAAGACGAAGGCGAACTGCTTCAACCATCCCGCCGCCATCCAGGGCACGCGCCGCGACCTGGTTTCCGAGCGGCTGGCCGGCATCGAAGGCCTGTGCATGCCGCGCACGCTGCGCCTGCGCATCGACGAACCGGCCGAGCTGGGCGAAGCCATCGCCCGCGCCGGCCTGGCCTGGCCGCTGCTGCTGCGCGTCGCCGGCGACCACGGCGGCAAGGACCTGACCAAGGTGGACCGCCCGGAAGACCTGCGCGCCGCGCTGCGCGAACTGCCCTGGGGCGGCCGCCCGATCTACGTGACCGAATTCGTGGACTTCCGCGGCGACGACGGCCTGTACCGGAAGATGCGCCTGGTGGTGGTGGGCCGCGACGTCTTCCTGCGCCACCACATCCCCTCGGCCGACTGGCTGGTGCACGCGGACAGCCGCGTGCCGCGCGCGGAGCTGCTCGAGCGCGAACTGCAGGAGCTGGAGGGCTTTGACCAGGGCCTGCTGCCCGTGCTGCGGGACCGCGTGCTGGCCATCGCCGACGCGCTGGGCCTGGACTACTTCGGCATCGACGCCAGCCTGCTGCCGGACGGCCGCCTGCTGGTGTTCGAGGCCAACGCCACCATGAACGTGCTGCACGACTCCAACCCGCAGGAACCGCGCTGGGCGGGCGTGATCGCGCGCATCCGCCGCGCGCTCGAGTCGCTGCTGGAGAACCCCGACCGCTGGCGCCATGCCTCTGCAGGTACGCGGCAATGAACCTGACCTACCCGGAAATCTTCGCCGCCCGAGGTGACCTCTACCACGCGGCCATGATGGCCTGGCCGCACGCGCGCGACGCCGAGTTCGACGCCCTGTTCGCGCGCCGGCCGCTGGCCGGTGGCGAGCGTGTGCTCGACTTCCCCTCCGGCGGCGGTTACCTCGCCCGCCACCTCGAAGGCAAGGCGCGCGTGGTCGGCTACGAACTCACCGACGGTTTCGCCGCCGGCATCCCGGTGGGCCTGCCGTCGCGCGAGGCCGACCCGGAGCCCTACGACCGCGCCGTCTGTCTGGCCGCGCTGCACCACATCGACGACCAGCCCGGCTTCCTGCGCGAACTGGCCACGCGGGTGAAACCCGGTGGCTTGCTGCACGTGGGCGACGTGCCGGCCGGTTCGCCGCTGGGCGCCTTCCTCGACGGCTTCGTCGGCCGCTACAACCAGACCGGCCACCAGGGTTTGTACCTCTCGCCGCACGCCGCCGACTACGCCGCGCTGGGCGAGGTGCAGCACTGCGCGGAAGTGGCCACGCCCTGGCGCTTCCCCGACGAGGCCACGATGCTGGGTTTCTGCGCGCAGCTGTTCGGGCTCAGTGGCCACGACCCGCGTGAGTTGCTGGCCGCGCTGCGTGAACAGGTCGGCGTGGATACCGGCCCCGACGGCGTCTCGCTGCGCTGGCGCCTGCTGTACGTGGACATCCTCGTTTCCGGCAATCCGTGAAGCTGGCACTCGCCACCGCCATCGCCGCCTTCGCGCTCGACGACGACCTCGTCCCGCTGCGCCAGGCCTGCAAGGCGGCCGGCATCGACGCCCAGGTGGTGGCCTGGGACGACCCGACGGTGAGCTGGGCCCGCTTCGACGCGGTGCTGCTGCGTTCGCCCTGGGACTACGTGGACCGCCTGCCGGAATTCCTGGCCTGGTGCGAACGCGTGGCCAGGCTCACGCGGCTGTGGAACCCGCCGGAAGTCGTGCGCTGGAACACCGACAAGCGCTACCTCGGCGGGCTGGCGAAAGCCGGCGTGCCGGTGATCGAGAGCCACTTCCTGGCGCCCGGCGACGACCCCGCCACCCTGCCCGACCTCGAGGAATTCGTGGTCAAGCCCACCGTCGGCGCCGGTTCGCGTGATGCAAAACGCTACCTGCGCGCCGACCGCGCCCAGGCCATCGCCCACGCCGCGCGCCTGCTCGGCGAAGGCCGGCACGTGCTGGTGCAGCCCTACCTGCGCGCGGTGGACGAACAGGGCGAAACCGCGCTGCTGTTCTTCGGCGGCCAGTTCAGCCACGCCATCCGCAAGGCGCCGCTGCTGCGGCGCGGCGAGGAGCCGACGCGGGCGCTGTTCAAGGACGAACACATCCAGCCGCGCGAGCCTTCCGCGAAGGAGCGCGAGGTGGCCGCGAACGTGCTGGCCGCCCTGCCCTTCGGCCCGCTGGTCTATGCCCGCGTCGACCTGCTGCCTTCGCCCACCGGCCCGCAGCTGCTGGAACTGGAGCTCACCGAACCTTCGGTGTTCCTGCCCTACGGCGAAGGCGCCGCCGCCCGCTTCGCCGCGGTGCTCGCCGAAGCGCTGGCCACCCCCCTGTTTGGGGGGGGGGGGGGGGGGGGGGGGGGTCTCTGGGGTGCTCATGGCGCCAAGCATACAGACTGAGCACGTGTCCACGCTCTGGAGGTGGCCCCCGTCGTGTGCCCCAGGCATGAAACCCAGCGGCGCCACTGTAGAGCTGGCCCTGTCAGGCCACGGTTCGCGTCACCCTCAGAGGGGCGACGCAAAGCGGCTCAAAGTGAGAGTCAGGCTTTGCGTTGCAGGTGGTCTTCCCGCTGAAAAAGCTCGGCCGCCCAGTCCACGAAGGCGCGCACCTTGGCGCTCAGGTGGCGGTTCGGCGGGTACACCACATACACGGGCAGCAGGGGTTGGGTCCAGTCGGGCAACAGTTGCACCAGGGTGCCGCTGGCGAGGTGGCGCTGGGCCTGCCAGCTGGTGATCTGGCCAATGCCCAGGCCCGCCACGATGGAGGTGACGTAGGCGTTGCCCTCGTTCACGCTCAGCTGGTAGGGGCCGGTGACG
>JAIBEO010000110.1 GCA_019459185.1 Rhizobium sp.
CGCCCCCCCCCCCCCCCCACGAAATGGCCGTACCGGCCGTCGTTGGCATCGGGCGCCTCGGCCCGGTGCGAATCGTTGAAGGTGCGCTGTCCGTAGAGCTCGTCGATGGTGACCGCGACGTTGCCGCCCGACTGGCGCACCACCAGCACGCGCTGGCCTTCGTGCACCACGGTGCGCTCGCCTTCCAGGAACTGCTTGAGGTCGACCACCGGCAGCAGGCTGCCGCGCACGTTGGCCACGCCCAGCATCCAGGGCTGCGCGCCCGGCACCGGGGTGACCGGCGGCAGCGGCAGGATTTCCACCACTTCGTCGAACGACGACACCAGCCGGCGCTGGCCGAGCCGGAAGCCGACGCCGCGCCAGTGGCCCGGCGCCTCGATCATCTCGGGGCGGCCCGCGACGTGGGCCAGCGAGCGCTGCTCGTAGTCGAGCAGGACCTCGAAGGGTCCGGGGCGCTTGTTCTGCGGGGCGGGCTGCGGTTTCGCCATCGTCGCCTCAGCCGGCCGGGACGTACTTGCGGATGGCCGAGAGCAGCTCATCGCGGGTGAAGGGCTTGGTCAGGTACTGCTCGGAGCCGACGATGCGGCCGCGCGCCTTGTCGAACAGGCCGTCCTTGGAGGACAGCATGATGACCGGCGTCTGCTTGAACATCTGGTTGTTCTTGATCAGCGCGCAGGTCTGGTAGCCGTCCAGGCGCGGCATCATGATGTCCACGAACACGATCTGGGGCTGGTGGTCGGCGATCTTGGCCAGGGCCTCGAAGCCGTCCGTCGCCGTCACCACGTCGCAACCCTCCTTCTTGAGCAGGGTCTCGGCGGTGCGCCGGATGGTCTTGGAATCGTCGATGACCATGACCCGCAAGCCGGCCAGGTGGTTGTCGTCCATCTCACTCCCCATAACATGCTGTCCCTGGCAATACGGGGCCCCATGGGGAACCCGCAGAATGACAGCTTATATCCCAGCCGAGCGTAAATGTGTCAAGCGCGTCGCGGTTTTGGCGTGCGCCCGCGCACGGTTCCGGGGCGCGCGGCCGCGCCCTGCCCTGATAGTCTAGTCGCCCCCCGATGACAGAGAAGATGGCGCCGATGGCTCTGGACGTGGCCGTGGTGATGGACCCGATCGGCAAGATCAAGATCGGCAAGGACTCCACCTTCGCGATGATGCTCGAGGCCCGGCGCCGCGGGCACCGCCTGCACTACGTCCTGCCCGGCGGGCTCTGGCTCGACGGCCCCCGGGCCATGGCCCGCCTGGCCGAGGCCGAGGTCAGGGACGACCCCGCCGACTGGTACAGCCTGGGCCCGGCGCGGTCCCGCCCCCTGGCCGAGATGGACGTGGTGCTGATGCGCACCGACCCGCCGGTGGACGCCGACTACCTGCACGACACCCACATCCTGTCGGTGGCCCAAGCCCAGGGCGTGCTGGTGGTGAACGACCCGGCCGGCCTGCGCGACCTCAACGAGAAGCTGGGCGCCCTGCTCTTCCCGCAGTGTTGCCCGCCGACCCGGGTGTCCCGGGACGCCGCCGAGCTGCGGGCCTTCGTGGCCGAACACGGCCAGGCCGTGCTCAAGCCGCTGGACGGCATGGGCGGCCGCTCCATCTTCCGGGCCGCCGCCGGCGACCCGAACCTGAACGTGATCCTGGAAACCCTGACCGAGGGCGGTCGGCACCTGGCCCTGGCCCAGCGCTACCTGCCGGAAATCAAGGACGGCGACAAGCGCATCCTGCTGGTGGACGGCGAGCCCATTCCCTACTGCCTGGCCCGCATCCCCCAGGGCGACGAGTTCCGCGGCAACCTGGCCGCCGGCGGCCGCGGCGAGGGCCGCCCGCTGACCGACCGCGACCGCTGGATCGCCGCCCAGGTGGGCCCGGAGCTCAGGCGCCGGGGCATGGTCTTCGTGGGCCTGGACGTGATCGGCGACTACCTGACCGAGGTGAACGTCACCAGCCCCACCTGCATCCGCGAGCTCGACGCCCAGTTCGGCCTGAACATCGCCGGCCAGCTGTTCGACGCCATCGAGGCCCGCCGGGCCGCCCGCGGCTGAGATGGCGGCCCGCCCCGGCATCGGACCCGGTGACCGGCTCGGCGCCACCCTGGCGCTGTCGGCCGTGCTGTTCGGGGTGCTCATCCTGGGCGTGGGCTTCGCCCTGGACCGGGCCGCGCCGGTGGCGCCCACGCTCGACGTCATCCTGACCGAAACCCGCAGCGAGGCCCCGCCAGAGGACGCCGACTTCATCGCCCAGGCCAACAACCGGGGCGGTGGCGAAAGCGACCGCGCCGAGCGCCCCCGCGAGGAGCAGCTGGCCCCGGTGCCCAAGCCCGAGCCGGGCGTGGCGCCCGAGCCCATGGTGGCCCAGGCCCCGCCACCCGAGCCCGAGCCGGTGCCGCGGGTGCTGAGCACGGTGGGCGCCAGCCCGAACGTGCTGCCCCTGCCCGAAGACCAGCGCGACGCGAAGCCCGAACCCCTGCCCCCGGGCCAGGAACTGGTGGACCAGAGCCTGGAAATGGCCCGCCTGGCCGCCGAGATCGAGCGCCGCCAGGAGCTGATGGCCAAGCGCCCCAAGCGCAAGTTCGTCTCGGCCAGCACCCGCGAGTACGAATTCGCCGCCTACCTGCGGGCCTGGGTGGCCAAGGTCGAACGTGTGGGCAACCTCAACTACCCCGACGAAGCCCGGAGCCGCGGCCTGGGCGGCCGGCTGGTGATGACGGTGGCGGTGCGCCGCGACGGCAGCGTCGAGGACGTGCTGCTCAACGACTCCAGCGGCCTGGGCGTGCTCGACCAGGCCGCCATGCGCATCGTGCGCCTGGCCGAACCCTTCCCGCCCCTGCCCCAGACCAGGGAGCAGGTGGACGTGCTGCACATCACCCGTACCTGGCAGTTCCAGAACGGCAGCGTGATCGGCGACTGAGCCGCGTCACGCCCCCCTGTAGGAGCGGCTTCAGCCGCGAAGCTCTTCGCGAAAAGCTTCGCG
>JAIBEO010000136.1 GCA_019459185.1 Rhizobium sp.
CGCCCCCCCCCAAAACACCAAAAAAAAAACAAACCCCCCCCGGCGGGGGGCCCCCTTGGTGGCGCTAAAAAAAAAACCCCCCCCCCACCCAACCCCGCCCCCAACTCACGAGGGGGGGCCCGTCTGCTTTTGCGCCCCCGAAAACCCCCCAAGGAGCCTCCACGATGTGTTCGATACTCGGTGTCCACGACGCCCGCCCCGGCGCCGACCTTCGCCCGCTGCGGCCGCTGGCCCTGTCCCTGTCCGCGCTGCAGCGCCACCGCGGTCCCGACTGGTCGGGCGTGTTCGCCGCGCCGGCCTGCCTGCTGGTGCACGAGCGCCTGGCCATCGTCGACCCGGCCGGCGGCGCCCAGCCGCTGCGCTCCGGCGACGCCCGGCTGGCCCTGGCGGTGAACGGAGAGATCTACAATCACCGCGAACTCGAACAGGCCCTGGCCACGCCCTACGAGTTCCAGTCGAAATCCGACTGCGAAATCATCAACGCGCTGTACCTGAAGGAAGGCCCGGGCGCGGTGGCGAAGCTCAACGGCATCTTCGCCTTCGCGCTGTGGGACGAGCTGCAGCAGCGCCTGGTGGTGGCGCGCGACCCGCTCGGCGTCTGCCCGCTGTACTGGGGCCACGACGGCGACGGCCGGCTGTGGGTGGCCTCGGAAATGAAGGCGCTGGCGCGGCTGTGCGACGACGTGGCGGTTTTCCCGCCGGGGCACGTGTACGACAGCGCCAGCGGCCAGCTCACGCGCTACCACGTGCGCGCCTGGCGCGATTACGAAGCCACCCGCGGCGTCACCGTGGCGCCGCAGGACCTGCGCGAAGGCTTCGAGCGCGCGGTGCACCGCCAGCTGATGACCGACGTGCCCTACGGCGTGCTGCTCAGCGGCGGCCTGGATTCGTCGCTGGTGGCGGCCTGCGCCGCGAAGTTCGCCCGCCAGCGGGTCGAGGACGGCGACCGCAGCGAAGCCTGGTGGCCGCGCCTGCACAGCTTCGCCATCGGCCTGCCGGGTTCGCCCGACCTGGCCGCGGCGGAAAAGGCCGCGGCGGCGCTGGGCACGGTGCACCACGGCTTCACCTACGAATTCGCCGAGGGCGTGGACGCGCTGCCTGACGTGATGCGCCACATCGAAAGTTACGACGTCACCACCGTGCGCGCCTCCACGCCGATGTACCTGCTGGCGCGGCGCATCAAGGCCATGGGTGTGAAGATGGTGCTCAGCGGCGAGGGCAGCGACGAGATCTTCGGCGGCTACCTGTACTTCCACAAGGCGCCCGACGCGCGCGAATTCCACGCCGAATGCGTGCGCAAGCTAGACGCCCTGCACCAGTTCGACTGCCAACGCGCCAACAAGGCCATGATGGCCTGGGGCGTGGAGGCGCGGGTGCCGTTCCTGGACCTGGAATTCCTGGACCTGGCGATGTCGATCGACGCCGAGGCCAAGCGCTGCGGCGGCGGCCGCATTGAAAAAGCGATGCTGCGCGAGGCTTTCGCCGGCGCGCTGCCGGACGAGATCCTGTGGCGGCAGAAAGAGCAGTTCAGCGACGGTGTCGGCTACGACTGGATCGACGGCCTCAAGGCGCTGGCCGAGCAGCGCGTCAGCGACGCCATGCTGGCCGAGGCCGCGCTGCGTTTCCCGGTGAACCCGCCGCAAACCAAGGAAGCCTACTGGTACCGCGAACTGTTCGAACGCGCCTTCCCTGGCGAGGCCTGCGCGCGCACGGTGCCGGGCGGGAAGTCGATTGCCTGTTCGTCGCCGGCGGCGATCGCCTGGGACGCGGCTTTCGCGGCTGCGGCGGACCCGTCGGGGCGCGCGGTGGCGGGGGTGCACCAGATGGCCTGATCCTGAAGTCTCGCGGGTCCGGCCGGGTTGTCGATATGGACGCCAATCAATAGAGTTGGACTGGTTTCAGGGGGCGTAACCACACAGGGGATTCCATGACGCTTATTTCCAACTGCATTGCACAACGCGCCGTTTTGCTGTCTCTGTTTGCCGCCTTGACGGGCTGCGCGACCACCTACACCAATGTCAGCAACCCGCTTACGGGGTTCGCAGGCGGTTATTACGACGAGGCCGGTCCAGGAAAGCTCATTACCGTTGGGTTCGCTGCCAACGGTTACACCGATACCGAGACTGTGCGCCGCTATGTGCTGCGTCGCGCCTGCGAGGTCGTGCAAGCCGCAGGCAAGAGCGAGTTCTTCGTCTTCACCTCACTTGAGGACGCTGCGGCCCGCCGGATGGTCGGCGAGGACCTGGGGATCCCCTCATTGGGCGGAAAGCCGTTCTCACGGATTTATGTCCTGCCGCTGGCAGGTCCGCAGGTTGGCTCGATGAATGCGGCTGAGGTCCTGGACCGCACCCTCGTCAAGTCGGCGAAGGAGGAGGGTTGACCATGGTTCGCAAGACTATGATTCTGGCACTCCTGCTCGCCCTCTCGGGTTGCGTGACTCTGCCCAGCTACGTCGCCAGGCCCGATGAGTCGATGGCAACCGTTGAAGGCGTCAGGTTCCCCATGCCAGCCTTCTGCGCCGATGGTGTGGGGTACCAGGCCACGCCCGACAAGAATGGCCGCTTCCAGGTGCCGACTGGCAGCAGGGTTTCGCTGTACGCCAGCTTGCAGCTCCATGACTACGGCGTAACCTACATGTGCCATCCGGGTGCCAGTGCGGTATTCGAACCGAACGGTACCTATTTCGCGTCCATCGTGACCACCTCCAGCGGCTGCCGAGTGGACCTGGTGCGCAAGGACGAGGCTGCGGAAGCTGGGCTGGTGAGTGAGATGAGCAAATTCGGTCCGACCTGCAATCCCTGGGCCGATACGTCCCGCAAAGCCAAAGGCGCCAAAGGCGCCAAAGGCGCCAAAGGCAAATAATGCGCCTCGATTCGCGCCCTGGTGGCGGTCGCATCGAGGCGCTGGTGCGGCAGCCTGTTGCCGCGCGATCAGAAGCTCGAGCCGGGCCGGTTCAGGAATTCGCGTTCCTCGGGCGTCGATTCCCGCCCGAGGATGGCATCGCGGTGGGGAAAGCGGCCGAGGCGGTCACTGCTCCGGCATCGTTTCCTCGAACCAGAAACGCAGGACGTCGTCGGCGCCCATGCCCGTGTTCAGGCCGTGGCGGCAGGCGCCGGGCGCCAGCCCAGCAGGCGCGCGGGCAGGAACAGCACGGCCTTGAGCAGGGTGAACACCGCGTCCACGGCCACGCCAAGCAGGCGGAAGGGCAGGCTCAGCAGCCACAGTGCCGGCCACAGCACCAGCACCAGCAATGCCAGCGGCCAGGCCAGAACGAACAGCAGGCACCAGCCTACGGCGAGCAGCAACAGCTTCATGGCGACTTCCTCTTGGGTCAGGACGCAGGTTCGGAAGTTTCGATGGTGGCGAGGGCGAAGACGAGGGGCAGCAGCATGGTCGGGGGCTCCGTGTGGCTAAAGGCCAACCATCCCGGCGGCCGGAACCGGCGTCAAGTGACACGGGTCACGGCGTCGTCGTTCGTTCAGCCGGCGGGTGCGGTGACGGCCGATGACTGGAGTTCGCGCTTGAGCCGCGCATCGAGCAGCAGGAACCCCAGCGGCACCACCGAGCACACCAGGGCCAGCAACCAGGCGCCCACCGACCACTTGCGCAGATGGCTGACCAGCAGCGACATGGCCATGAAGGCCAGCCACAGAGCGCCATGGGCCATGCCCACGGGCCAGACGAAATCATGGCCGAACTGGTACTTGGCGGGCATGGCGATGAACAGCAGCGTGACCAGCGACAAACCTTCGATCAGGCTGAGCAGGCGGAAACTTCGGAATGTGCGGCCCCAGGCAAACAGCCTGGCTGGGCCAGCGTTTCGGACGCCCGGTCAGGGATGGCGAAGCAGCCGGGCGATCCGGGCGAAGTGCCTTGCACCATAGGTGTATGACGTCGCAGCTTTGCTGCCGTCTGGAACGTCGGTGGCGCGATGGGCCTCGGCCGCCAAGTGCGCTGAATAGGCGTGGATCGGTGCTTCCACGGTGAAGTCCACGGCGTCGGGCACGCGAGCGAACAGGTGCTTGTGCAGCAGCAGGGCCTGCAGCAGCGTCAGGTCCGGGCCGGGGTGCATGCCGTCGCTGGCGAACCAGGCCAGGCGCGGATGCGCGGCCAGGCCCGCCTGCAGGTAGCGCGTGACCTGGAGATAAGGCACGCCGGCGTCCCTGGCCGCCATGGCCTCGGCCGAAGCCAGCGAAGCCGAGGCACGAGGGTCGCCTTGGTAAGTACCCAGCAGCACGGGGCTTGCGCCGTGTTCCCGCGCGAGCCGCGCGAGCGACGCCAGTGCCGCCCGGGCTTGCACGCACGAGCCAGGGCCGAACGCACAGAGGAAATCGCCCCCGCGCTCCTGCAGCACGACGGTCCGGTAGCGGCCGGTGGCCAGGGCGCGCGCCACCGAGCCGTCAGCCACTCGGTCGGACAGCGTGGCGCCGCCGGTGGCGATCATGTCGGCCTCCAGCGCGTGGTGGTCCCGGGCGGAGAGTGTTTCCAGCACGGCCGGCAGGTTGCCCGTGTAAATCAGGCTGTTGCCCACGAACAGGACGCGATGCGGCGCGGCAGGGGCGGGGCCCAGTTCGTCTCGTGCCAATGGCGAAAGCGTGACTTTGCCCAGGCAGGTATCCGAGACGACGAGCCCCGGCCGGAGTGTCTTGGTGCCATCCGGGCAGCTCAGGTTGGCGCCCAGTTCGCGGGGGCCACAGGCGCCGGCGACGCAGTTCCAGGCGTTGCCGCCGGAGTAATGCAGCGTCAGCAACGTGGTCGCCAGGCCTTGGTCCACGAAGGACTGGCCGAGCGTGGCGCGCCCCTCGCCCACGCCCAGGTGGCCGTTGCCCACGAGCAGCATCACCGGATTTTCCCGGTTGCCGCGCTCGGCCAGCACCCGCGCCAGGGCCGGCGCTGCGAGGTCGTGCTGCTTGCTCTCGCGCAGGTCGATGCCGATGACGGAGACTTCGCCGCTGGCTTCCAGAGCCAGCAGGTCGCGGATGAGCTCCAGGCGGGCCATGCTGGCCCGGCCGTCCGGGTTGTTTGCCCAAGTGCTCGATTCCAGCAGTACCGCAAGGCGCTCGGATTCGAGCAGCTGCAGCGCGCGCCGTGCCACGGCCACCGCGTCGGGCGGCAGTTCCAGGCCCACGAGTACGGGCTGGTCGCTCCTGGCGGCCGCCTGGCCGACCAGGTCGAGGAAAGCGCGGGGATGTTCGCGGGTTCCGTGCAGTTCGCCAACCAGGGTGACTTGCGGCTCAGGCGCGCCGTCGGCCGGAAGGCCGCACCCGGTGGTCAGCAGGGTCGCCAGCAGCAGGGCAGTCGCGGTTCGGTAGCAGAAGGCCGAGCAGGCGGCGAAGCTGAGGTAGACCAAGTGCGTGTCCTTCGTTGCGCCAGGGCATTGGCGCCCAGGTCCTGCTTACGGGTCAAGCCTCGCCACGCGGGATGAGCGCCAGCAGGTCGGTGACGCCGACGTCCACGCCGGACTGGAAAAGCAGCGTCGACACCTGGCCGCGGTGGTGCGTCTGGTGGTTGAAGAAGTGCTGCAGCAGGGCGCCGAAGTTCCGGCGGGAGCTGACGCCGGCCATGTTGGTGTACGTGATGTCGGATGCGAGGTGCGCCGGCGTCAGTTCCGCCACCCAATGCCGGATGAGTTCGTCCAGTTCGTCCCGGTAGCGGCGCAGTCCGGCCAGGTCTGGCGCCAGCGGCTGCGCCAGGGAGGAAGGCGGCGGGAGCCGGGAGAGCGCGCCGAGGCTGGTAAAGGAAACCTCGTGCGCGGCGAAGCGATGCAGCCAGATCGTGTCGGCGACGGCGATGTGGTTCAGCGTGCCAAGGATGGAGCCGAAGAAGGCGCCCTTGTCGGCCGCCAGTGCTTCGGCATCGAGCGTGGCGGCCGCGTCGAACATGCGCTCGTTCATCCAGCGGTTGTAGTCCGCCATCAGGGCGGCGATCTGCGGGGTCATCGGGGCTTCACGAGACCAGGAAATCGAAGATCTTGGATCCCGCGCCGACGTTCGTGCGGTACAGCTCGGTGAATCCACAGTTTTCGCAACTGACCGCGGTGAAGCGGTTGGTGGAGATGTCGAAAGCGGCCGAGAGGAAGCCTCCTTCGGCGCGCATTTCGTTGCGGCTGTATTCGGTGCCGCCGCATTTCGTGCAGGTGAACGAGGTCATGAACCCTCCATCGTGAGGTGGTGGCCGACTGCCAGCGGATCCCGGTGGCCATGCCGCCGGAATAGCGCCAAGCGCCGCCCGAGTCAACGAGAATCTTCCGCGGCCCTGTGCCTCACGCCAGCATCCGCCGCAACGCCTCGGCCCCCGCGTGGTGCCCGAAATGTTCCGCCTCCTCCAGCGCCGTTGCGTAATGGTCGATGCGCGTGCGCGCCTGCGGGTCGGCGCCGGCGGCCAGCAGCAGGCGCACGGCTTCGGCATTGTCCGCGCAGGCGGCCTGGTGCAGGGCGGTGTAGTCGTTGACGCCGCGTTGCTGCGGGTTCGCGCCGTGGCGGAGCAGGAGCGCCACGCGTTCGGCGGCATCGGCATGCGTCGTACCCAGGGCAGCGAACAGGGGAGGGAAGCCATCGTCCACGGCTTCGTTGGCATGCGCGCCCAGTTCCAGCAGCTGGGCCACCAGCGATACCGGCGCGCGGTAGATCGCATTGATCAGGCAGCTTCCGCCGCAGTCGTCGCGGGTGTGCGGGAAGTCGGGCGGGTTGCCGAGCGCGGCGCGCAACGCGGCCAGGTCACCACGGAGGTAGGCGGCTTCGATGTCGAGGGCGGGGTTGGGCATGCCGGGCCATCGTGTGGCGGGCGGCGGGGGCGGTCAAGCCGCCAGGAGACGGCCCGCCGACGGCCCGCGGCCTGCCCGCAAAAAGCCAGATATCCTGCCCATGCTTCCCCCAGGTCGCCCGGGGGACGGGCGCCAGGGACCCGGGGGAGCGCCAATGACGACCACGATGGAAAACACGATGCGCTTCGGCCACCGCCTGCGGCCGCTGGTCTGGGGCGGCGCGGCGGCCTTGCTGCTGCTGCCGGCGGTGGCCATGCAGTTCACGAGGGAAGTGCAGTGGGACGCCTTCGACTTCCTGGTGATGGGCGGCATGCTGCTGGCCGTGTGCCTGGCCTACGAAACGGCGGTGCGGTTCGCGCGCGGCAACGCCTACCTCGTGGCTGCCGCCATCGCCGTGGGCGCCAGCTTCCTGACCGCGTGGGCCAACCTGGCGGTGGGCATCATCGGCAGCGAGGACAACCCGGTGAACGACATTTTCTTCGGCGTGATCGCCGTGGCCTTCGTCGGTGCGCTGCTGTCGCGCCTGCGCCCGCGCGGCCTGGCCTGGGCGATGCTGGCCACGGCTGTGGCGCAACTGGCGGCGTGCCTGTACGCCTGGTTCGGCGGGCACGGGCACGTGTTCGTGTTCACCGGCGTGATGTGCGGGCTGTGGCTCACGGCCGCGCAGCTGTTCCGGAACTCGGCCAGCGCCTGAGGCCAGGCGTCGGCCGCGGCGGCCGTCAGGCCGTTTCGACCCGATCCACCTTGGTGAAACCACGCGGCAGCAGGTTGCCGCGGCTGGCGCGGCTGCCTTCGTAGGCCTGCAGGTCGCGCCAGCTGAGCACCAGCTTCTGGCGGCCGGAATAGATGGTCAGTTCGCCGCCCTGCTTCACGCTGGCGATGGCCACCACCTTTTCCTCACCCGATTTCAGCTTGGCCGGCGGGATCTGCACCAGCTTGTTGCCCTTGCCCTTGTCCAGCTCGGGCAGCTCGGCCAGCGGGAAGGCCAGCAGGTGGCCGGCGCTGGTGATGGAAACGATGAAATCGGTCTTCGCGTCGTTCACCGGCACCGGGGCCAGCAGCTCGGCGCCGTCGCCGGCGTTGATCAGCTGCTTGCCGGCCTTGTTGCGGCCGGTGAAGTTCTCGAAGCGGGTGACGAAGCCATAGCCGTGGCTGGAGGCCAGCACGTAGCGCGCGTCGTTGTCGGCCACGGCCAGGCCGATGAAGGAAGCGCCCGCCGGCGGCGAGAAGCGGCCGCTCAGCGGTTCGCCGTTGCCACGCGCGCTGGGCAGGCTGTGCGCCAGCGCGGAATAACTGCGGCCGGTGGAATCGACGAAGGCCACCTGCTGGGTGCTGCGGCCGCGCGCGGCCTGCAGCAGGCCGTCGCCGTCGCGGTAGCTCAGCGCGGCGGCCTCGACGTCGTGGCCCTTGGCGCTGCGGATCCAGCCCTTCTTCGACAGCACCACCGTCACCGGCTCGCTCGGCACCAGCTCGGTTTCGCTGATGGCCTGGGCGGCTTCGCGCTCAACCAGCGGCGAGCGGCGCTCGTCGCCGAACTTCTTCGCATCGGCCAGCAGCTCGTCCTTCACCTGCTTCTTGAGCTTGGCCTTGCTGCCCAGGATGCCGATGATCTTCTCGCGCTCCCTGGCCAGTTCGTCCTGCTCGCCGCGGATCTTCATTTCCTCCAGGCGGGCCAGCTGCTTGAGCTTGGTGTCGAGGATGTAGTCGGCCTGCTCCTCGTCCAGGCCGAAACGCGCCATCAGCACCGGCTTGGGCTCGTCCTCGGTACGGATGATGCGGATCACCTCGTCGAGGTTCAGGAAGGCCACCAGCAGGCCTTCGAGCAGGTGCAGGCGGCGCTCGACCTTGTCCAGGCGGTGCTTGAGGCGGCGCGCGACGGTGTCGGTGCGGAACAGCAGCCACTCGGACAGGAAGTCGCGCAGGTTCTTCACCTGCGGCCGGCCGTCGAGGCCGATGATGTTGAAGTTCACCCGGAAGCTCTTCTCGAGGTCCGTGGTGGCGAACAGGTGGCCCATCAGGCCTTCGAAGTCCACCCTGTTGCTGCGCGGCACCAGAACCAGGCGCACCGGGTTCTCGTGGTCGGATTCGTCGCGCAGGTCCTCGAGCCAGGGCAGCTTCTTGGCGCGCATCTGCTGCGCCACCTGCTCCATGATCTTCGAGGGCGAGACCTGGTAGGGCAGGTTGGTGATGACGATGTTGGCGTTTTCGCGCGCCCAGGTGGCGCGGGCGCGCACGCTGCCGCCGCCGGTTTCGTAGATGGCGCGCAGGTCGGCGGCCGGGGTGATGATTTCGGCGCCGGTGGGGTAGTCGGGGCCGCGCACGTGTTCGCACAGGTCGCGCACGGTGGCGTCGGGGTCGTCGAGCAGGCGCACGGCCGCGCTCACCACCTCGTTGAGGTTGTGCGGCGGGATATCGGTGGCCATGCCCACGGCGATGCCGGTGGTGCCGTTGAGCAGCAGGTGCGGCAGGCGCGCCGGCAGCCAGCTGGGTTCCTGCAGGGTGCCGTCGAAGTTCGGCACCCAGTCCGCCGTGCCCTGGCCCAGCTCGCCCAGCAGCACTTCGGCGATGGGCGTGAGCTTGGATTCGGTGTAGCGCATGGCCGCGAACGACTTGGGGTCGTCGGTGGAGCCGAAGTTGCCCTGGCCTTCGATCAGCGGGTAGCGGTAGGAAAACGGCTGCGCCATCAGCACCAGCGCTTCGTAGCAGGCGCTGTCGCCGTGCGGGTGGAACTTGCCGATCACGTCGCCGACGGTGCGCGCGCTCTTCTTGGGCTTGGCGGTGGCGCCCAGGCCCAGTTCGCTCATGGCGTAGATGATGCGGCGCTGCACGGGCTTGAGGCCGTCGCCCAGGAAGGGCAGGGCGCGGTCCAGCACCACGTACATCGAATAGTCCAGGTAGGCGCGTTCGGCGTACTCGCGCAGCGGGATCTGTTCGAAACCGTGGAAGGTGGGGCGGGCGGGTTCGGTCATTCGGGGTCGGTACCGGGGCGGATCAGACCCCGGATTCTACCGCCCCGGGGCGGTCACGGGGCGGGCGACGGAACGGCCTGTTCCTGCTGCTGCAGGCGCCACATGCGGGCGTAGTGGCCGTCCCTGGCCAGCAGGGCGGCGTGGCTGCCGCGTTCGAGCACCACGCCCTTGTCCAGCACCAGGATCTCGTCGGCGTCCATCACGGTGGACAGGCGGTGGGCGATGACGAGCGTGGTGCGGCCCACGGCGATGCGGTCGAGTTCGTCCTGGATGGCCTGTTCGCTGGCGGAATCGAGCGCCGAGGTGGCTTCGTCGAAGATCAGGATGGCCGGGTTCTTGAGCAGGGCGCGGGCGATGGCCACGCGCTGCTTCTCGCCGCCGCTGAGCTTGAGGCCGCGTTCGCCCACCTCGCTGTCGTAACCATCGGGCAGGGACAGGATGAAGTCGTGGATGTGCGCCGAGCGCGCGGCGGCCTCCACCTCGGCGTCGCTGGCTTCGGGGCGGCCGTAGCGGATGTTGTAGCGGATGCTGTCGTTGAACAGCACCGTGTCCTGGGGAACGATGCCGATGGCGGCGCGCACGCTGTCCTGGGCCAGTTCGCGCAGGTCCTGGCCGTCGATGCGGATGGCGCCGGACTGGATTTCGTAGAAGCGGTAGAGCAGGCGCGAGAGCGTGCTCTTGCCGCTGCCCGAGTGGCCCACCACCGCCAGCGTGCCGCCGGGCGGGATGGTGAAGCTGACGCCGTGCAGGATCTCGCGGCGGTTGTCGTAGCCGAAGCGAACGTCCTCGAAATCAACGCGCGGCTGGTGCGTCACCAGGGCGCGGGCGTCGGGGCGGTCGCGCACTTCCTGGGCTTCGTCGAGCAGGCCGAACAGGCGTTCGATGTTGGTGATGGCCTGCTTCACCTCGCGGTACACCATGCCCAGGAAGTTCAGCGGCGCCGACAGTTGCAGCAGGTAGGCGTTCACCAGCACCAGGTCGCCCAGGGTCATTTCGCCCGCCACCACGCCGGCCGCGGCGCGCCACATCAGCGCGGTGATGCCGACCGCGATGATGGCGCTCTGGCCCAGGTTCAGCACGGCCAGCGACTTGAGGCTCTTCACCGTGGCTTCTTCCATCTGGCGCAGGTTGTCGTCGTAGCGGCGGGCCTCGTGGTCTTCGTTGTTGAAGTACTTCACCGTCTCGTAGTTGAGCAGTGAATCCACCGCGCGGGCGCTGGCGCGGGTGTCGGCCTCGACGGCGGCGCGGTAGAAACGCGTGCGCCATTCGGTGACGCGGAAAGTCCAGGCCACGTAGGCGGCGATGGTGCCCAGGGTGATGGCAGCGAAGGTCCAGTCGTACTGCCACACCAGCACCGCCGTCACCAGCGTGATCTCGAGCAGGGTGGGCAGGATGGTGTAGATGGTCCAGTCGAGCAGGTCGGAGATGGCGGTGCCGCCGCGCTCGACGTCGCGGGCCACGCCGCCGGTGCGGCGGTTGAGGTGGAAGCGCAGGCTCAGCGCGTGCAGGTGCCGGAACACCCGCAGCATCACCGTGCGCGAGCTGCGCGCCATGACGCGGGCGAACACGATGGTGCGCAGCTCGGTGAACAGCGTCACCGACAGGCGCGCGGCGCCGTAGGCCACCAGCAGGCCCAGCGGCAGCACCAGCAGGCTGGGTGCCACGTCCAGGCTGTCCACCAGCTCCTTGAGCACCAGCGGCACGCCCAGGTTGGCGAACTTGGCCGTGGCCAGGCAGGCCAGGGCCAGCAGGATGCGGCCGGCGTAGGGCTTGAGGAAGGGCAGCAGTTCGCGCAGCACGGCGGTGACGCTGCGGTCGGGCGCGGGCGGGGAGTCAGGGGCGGCGGGGGCGGCTTCGGTCATGGTGTTGATATGCTGGCACGGTTTTCCCTCGCGTGGCCCCGATGATCCACCACCTGCAAATCTCCCGCGCCCGGTTGGCCTTGATCCTGGGCGGCCTGGCCATGTTCGGCCCGTTTTCCATCGACACGGTGTTCCCGGCCTTCCCGGTGATGGCCAGGGACCTGGGCGTGGGCAAGGTGGCCATGCAGCAGACGATCAGCGTGTACCTGATCGGTTACGCGGCCATGTCCTTGTTCCATGGCCCCATTTCCGACGCGGTGGGGCGCAAGAAGGTGCTGCTGGCCGGCATCGTGCTCTTCACGCTGGCCTCGGTGGGCGCGGCGCTGGCCACCGACATGACCACCATGCTGGCCTACCGCGCGGTGCAGGGCCTGTCGGCCGGCGTGGGCCTGATCGTCGGCCGCGCGGTGGTGCGCGACTGCCTGCAGGGCGACGACGCCCAGCGCCTGATGAGCCAGATTTCGATGATCTTCGGCGTCGCGCCGGCCATCGCGCCGGTGATCGGAGGCTGGATCCTGGGCTATTCCAACTGGCACGGCATCTTCTGGTTCCTGGCGGTGTTCGGCGCGCTGCTGCTGGCGCTCACCGCCTGGGGCCTGCCCGAGAGCCACCCGCCGGAAAACCGCGTGCCGCTGCACCCGGTGACGCTGGCGCGCGATTACGGCGCCATGCTCTCGAACCGCAAGTTCCGCCTGCTGGCGCTGGCGGGCACGGCGAACTTCGGCGCGCTGTTCCTGTACATCGCCTCGGCGCCGGATTTCGTGATGGGGCTGCTGGGCCTGGGCGTGCAGGATTTCGTCTGGTTCTTCGCGCCCACCATCGGCGGCATGATGCTGGGCGCCTTCGTCAGCGGAAAGGCGGCGGGGCGGGTGCCGGGCCGGCGGCTGGTGGAATGGGGCTTCGCCTGCTGCGGCGTGGCCGCGGCCTACAACCTGGGCTACAACGCACTCACCGACGCGCCCACGCTGCCCTGGGCCGTGCTGCCAACGGCGCTGGGCGCGTTCGGCATCGCCCTGGTGTTCCCCATCGTCACGCTGGCGCTGCTGGACATGTACCCGCGCCAGCGCGGTGGCGCCTCGTCGATGCAGGCCTTCGTGGGCCTGCTTTCCAACGCGGCCATCGCCGGCCTGCTGTCGCCGCTGGTCAGCCACGACGGGCTGCTGATGGCGGTCACGTCCGCCGCGTTCACCCTGGTGGCTTGGGGGCTGTGGCGCTGGTACGTGGCGCACAGCGCCCGCGTGCCCTAGGCGCGCGGGTCGAGGGAGTAGACCAGGAAGTCGTCGTCGCGGCGCCAGCCCAGGGATTCGTACAGGCGCTGGGCGGTGGTGTTGTCGCGGGCGGTCTGCAGGAACAGTTCCACGGCGCCGGTTTCGGCGCCGAACTGGCGCGCGGCTTCCATCAGCGCGCGTGCCACGCCGCCGCCGCGGGCTGCCGGGGCCACGAACAGGTCGTTGAGGATCCAGCTGCGCGCCTGGGACAGGCTCGACCAGGCCGGGTAGAGCTGAACGAACCCCAGGTAGGCCTCGCCACGCCGGGCCAGGAACACCACCGATTCGTTGGCGCGCAGCCGCGCCGACAGGAAGGCCTGCACGCGCGCCTCGTCCACCGGCTTGCCGTAGAAACGCAGGTAGCCGGCGAACAGCGGCAGCAGTTCGTCGAGTTCATGGTGGGTGGCGCGCTGGACCTGCAGCTCTTCCATGGCGTGCACGCTAGCACCAATAACGAACGGCCGGCGGGTCGCCCCGCCGGCCGTTGTTTTCAGCGATTCCAGCCCGGGCTCAGGACTTGGCGGCGTCCCAGCCGCAGGTCTTGCCCTGGTTCTGTTCCTGCAGCCAGGCCTGCAGCGGCGCGAAGTATTCCAGCACCGCCGAGGCGTCCATCTGCTCGCCGCCGGTCAGCTCCTTGAGAGTCTGCTGCCACGGCTGGCTGGCGCCACGCTGCATCATCGCCCAGTAGCGCTTGCCGGCTTCCGGGTTGTTGGCGAAGTTGCAGGTGTACAGCGGGCCCTCGTGGCCCGAGGCTTCGCACAGCGACTTGTAGAACTGGAACTGGAGGATGTGCGACAGGAAGTAGCGCGTGTACGGGGTGTTGCCCGGCACGTGGTACTTGGCACCGGCGTCGAAGAACTCCTCGCCGCGCGGGCCGCCGGCCGGGGCCACGCCCTGGTACTTGGCCTTCAGCTCCCACCACGCCTGGTTGTACTTGTCCGGGGTGATGGAGCCGTCGAACACGCCCCAGCGCCACTGGTCGATCATCAGGCCGAAGGGCAGGAAGGCCACCTTGGCCAGGGCCATGCGCATCTGGCCGTTGATCACGGCTTCCTCGCTGACCGCCGGCTTGTCCACCAGGCCGATCGAGGCCAGGTATTCCGGGGTCATCGACAGCACGATGGTGTCGCCGATGGCCTCGTGGAAGCCGTCGTGGGCGCCGGACTGGAAGATCGGCGCCTGGTCCTTGTAGGCCAGGTAGTAATACACGTGGCCGAGCTCGTGGTAGATGGTGGTGAGCTCTTCCTCGTTGGGCTTGATGCACATCTTGATGCGCACGTCGTCGCCCACGGTGTTCATCGGCCAGGCGCTGGCGTGGCAGACCACGTCGCGGTCGCGCGGCTGCACCAGCATCGAGTCGGCGTAGAAGTTCTCCGGCAGGGCGGGCATGCCCAGGCCGGTGTAGAAGCTCTCGGCCAGCTTGGTCATGCGGGTGGCCATTTCCAGGTCGGCCTGGCGCTCGATCTCCACCTGCTGCGAGGCGGTGAGCTTGCCCATGCCGCCGGCCTTGGACACCAGGTCGGCCAGGATGGAATCGCGCTGCTTCTTCAGCGCGCCGGTGACGTCCAGGCTACCCACGCCCTCGTAGGGCTGCAGCAGCGGCCAGAGGTTGCCCCAGTCCTGCTGCCACAGGTTGCCGGTGAGGTGGGCCGGGATCATGCCGTCCACCGAACCCTGTTCGCCGTACTTTTCCACCAGCTTCTCGCGGGTGTAGCACTGCAGCTGTTCGTACAGCGGCTGCACCTGGCCCCAGAGGCGGTCGGCCTCGGCCTTGAAGTCCTCGGCGGGCATGTCGTAGCCGGCGCGCCAGACGTCGCCGGTGTTGGCGAAGCCCATTTCCACGGCGCCTTCGTTGGTCAGCTCGACGAAGCGCTGGTAGTCCTTGCGCAGCGGCTGGGCGATGGTGTGCCATCCTTCCCAGGCGGCCTTCATCTCGTCGTAGCTGCTGTTGGCGGTGTCGGCGAGGATCTCGCTGACCTGGCCGATGTCCTTGCAGTCCTCGCCCACGCACCACTTGCCCGAACCGTAGGTGGCGCCCATGCGGCTGGCGATTTCGGCGAGCTCCTTGAGCTTGGCCGGGTCGCGCGGGGCGGGCATGGAGGAGCTGGTCTTGAGCAGGTGGATGGCGCGCGCGGTGTCGGCCTGCAGGCCTTCGGTGGCGTAGGTCTTGGCCTGGGCGATGAACTCGTTGTTCTTGGCCAGCCAGCGCTCGTTGGCGGCGGACTCGACGCGCTGGCTGTCCTTGGTGATGTAGGTGGCGCCGAGCCAGGCGGCGGCGGTGAGCTCTGGCGTCATGTCCTTGACGGTCTGGTTGACGCGCGCCACGAAGGCGTCGGCGTCCTCGGCCGGGGCGGAGGCGGCGCCGGTGGCAGCGTCCTGGTCGGAAGGCTTGCAGCCGGACAGGGCCAGCAGGCCGGCGGTGATGGCGAGCGCCAGCAGGGCGCGTTGGGATTTCACGGGGAATACTCCAGGAAACGGGGCGGGAAGAGCGCCCGAAAGGCTAGACCCCCCACCACACCCCGCGCAAGGCCCGAAAATGGGGTCAGAGAACATATTTGTTTCAAACGGGCGCATTAAACAAATATGTTCTCTGACCCCATTTTTTCTAGGGGAGGAGGTGGCGGGTGGCGAGGAAGGCGCGGGCGTCTTCGGCGTCGCGCTCGAACCAGGCGCGGGCCGAGCCCAGGCGGAAGGTGTAGCCCCAGGCGTCCATGTCGGCCATCAGTCGCTCGCGGCCGACGCCGGGCAGCTGGTCGGCCAGCAGGATCTGCAGGTAGCAGGTGGCGTCTTCCTCGGGCACCGAATCGGTGGCGTCGGTGTGCACCCCGGCGCGACGCTCGGGCGGCATGACGATCAGGTGGCAGGCCTCGTGCAGCAGGGAGTGCACGGGCGTGTCGGCGCGGGCGTAGACGGTGGTGCCGATGAGGCCGGCCTCGCATTCGCCCCAGTAGCTGCCGGGGATGGCTTCGCCCTCCGGCACGGCCTGCAGGTAAAGGCCGTGGGAGGCAAGCAGGGCCGCGGCCGGGCCGAAACCGATGTCGCCCAGCCGCAGGACCATGGTTCAGCCGTTGGCGGCGGCCGGTTTCTCCGGCAGCTGCACCGAGATGTCGAGCAGTTCGGAATCGCCGTCCTTGTGCAGGTCCACCTTCACCGCGTCGGAGTCGACGTTGATGTACTTGCGGATCACTTCCAGCAGCTCGCGCTGCAGCAGCGGCAGGTAGTCGGGCGCGCCGCGCATCGAGCGCTCCTGCTGGATCAGGATCTGCAGGCGGCTCTTGGCGACGTTGGCGGTGTTCTTGTTGCGCTGGGTCAGGAAATCAAGGATGCCCATGGTTCAACCCCCGAACATCTTGGAGAAGAAACCCTTCTTCTCGACGGTGGTGAAACGCATCGGGCGCTCTTCTCCCAGGATGCGCGCGACGGCGTCGGTGTAGGCCTGGCCGGCCGGCGAGGCCTCGTCCAGGATCACCGGCACGCCGGCGTTGGAGCTCTGCAGCACTTCCGGGGATTCCGGGATGACGCCCACCACGTCCAGGCCCAGGATTTCCTGCACGTCGCCGATGGAAAGCATGTCGCCCGCCTCGACGCGTTTGGGGCTGTAGCGGGTGAGCAGCAGGTGCTCCTTCACGCGCTCGCCGTTTTCGGCCTTCCTGGTCTTCGACGCCAGCAGGCCCAGGATGCGGTCGGAATCGCGCACCGAGCTCACTTCCGGGTTCACCACCACCACGGCGCGGTCGGCGAAGTACATGGCCAGGAACGCGCCCTTCTCGATGCCCGCGGGGGAATCGCAGACGATGAAATCGAAGCCCTCATCGCCCAGGTCCTTGAGCACCTTCTCCACGCCTTCCATCGTCAGCGCGTCCTTGTCGCGGGTCTGCGACGCGGCCAGCACGTGGAGGTTGTCGAAGCGCTTGTCCTTGATGAGGGCCTGCTTGAGGCTGGCCTCGCCGTTGACCACGTTGACGAAGTCGTAAACTACGCGGCGCTCGCAGCCCATGATCAGGTCGAGGTTGCGCAGGCCGACGTCGAAGTCGATGACGGCGGTCTTCTTGCCGGCCCGGGCCAGGCCGCAGGCGAGCGACGCGCTGGTGGTGGTCTTGCCGACGCCGCCCTTGCCCGAGGTCACCACGATGATTTCAGCCAATGTTCTTCTCCGTAACTCGTTCGCGCCTTGCCGGCGTCTGTGTGGGGGGTCAGTCGAGCTGTTCGATGCGCAGCTTGTCATGCTCGAGCCATATCTGCACGGGCTTGCCGAGCAGGGCTTTCGGGATTTCCTCGAGCACCTTGTAGTGCCCGGCCACCGCGACCAGCTCCGCATGGAACTCACGGCAGAAGATGCGGGCGGTGGCCATGCCGGCGGCGCCGGCCAGGGCGCGGCCACGCAGGGCGCCGTAAACATGGATGGAGCCGTCGGCGATGACCTCGGCGCCGGCGCCAACGGTGGCGCAGACGGTGAGGTCGCGCTCCTGCGCGTAAACCTGCTGGCCCGAACGCACCGGGTGCAGGTGCACCAGGCCGGGTTCGGCGCGCGGGGTGGGCGCGGCCGGGGTGGGCGCCGGCGCCGGTTCGGGCGCGCGCGCGGCGGGGGTCGGCGCAGGCGCGGCCTCGCCCTCTCGCTCGTAGGATGCGCGGAACTTGGCCAGCAGCGGCAGGCCCACTTCGCGCGACAGGGCCTCGATGGCGCTGGTGCCGTAGGCCAGCGCCACCGGCAGCACGCCGGCGCCGCGCAGGGCCTCGAGCAGGGCGCGGGTTTCGGCCGGGCCCGGGCACTGGCTCAGGCCGCCGAAATCCACCACCACGGCGGCGCGTTCGAACAGCTTCGGCGCGCGCTGCACGCGCTCGGCCATTTCCGCGGCCAGCCGGGCCGGGTCGAGCGTGCGAATGCGCAGGTTGGCGATGCCGACCTGGCCGAACTTCAGCTCGCCGGCCTGTTCGTAATCAAGGTTCGCCGCCATCGCTCAGGTCCCCGTGGCCAGGGCCGCCTGGCGGCCGGGCAGGGGACGGGTGCGCAGCCAGGGCAGGTCGGGCAGCTTGCCGCCGTAGGTTTCGGCCACGAACGGGTAGCTGCACATTTCCTTGAGCAGCATCGAGGCGCGGATGCCGCTGGCCGGCATGACGTGCTGGCCGACCTCGCGGAAGCCGAAGCTGCCGTGGAAGAGCAGGGCCGGGTCGTTGCCGGTCTGCAGGAAGACCTCGCAGGCCAGCTGCGGCCAGCGCACCTCGGCGAAGCTCTGGACGTCGGCATAGAAGGCCCGGCCGCGGGGGCCGGGGCGGGCGGGGGGCGGGGGGGGGGGGGGGGGG
>JAIBEO010000146.1 GCA_019459185.1 Rhizobium sp.
CCAGGGGGCCGTCGAGGCCGCCGTGTGCGGCCAGCAGCTGGGCGTTCATCTGCTTGGCCTGGCGGGCCTGGGGCTGGGGGTGGTGGGGCGGGCCGGCCCTGGGGGGCCGGCCGTCGATTTCAACCCAGTAGGCCTTGGCGACGCTGGGGTAGGCGTCGCGGGGCGCGCTGGCCTGCGCGGCGACGCAGGCCAGGCACAGCAGCGCCGCGGTCAGCCAGCGGACCAAGGGATCAGCCGCCGATCAGGTCCCGGGCGGACTTGAGGCGGTCGCGCCAGGACGGCTTCTTCTCTTCCTCGGGCTTGGGCTGCTCGCGCGCCGGCTCGCCGGCCGGGCCGTTGCCCCGGGCGCCCTGGTTGCGCTGCTGGAGTGAACCCGCGGCGAAGCGGCTGCAGAAGCCGCCGTAAGGCGAGCTGCGCAGCGCGGTGAAGTCGCGGCCGGCGCAGTGCTTGGCGGCGGCGGCCTGGGCCTGCACCGGGCAGCTCTGCACCAGGAAGTCACCGTCCTTGAGCGGGTCGGCTACGGCGCAGGCCTTGGCGACCAGCTCCGGGCAGTACTCGGTGAGGAAGGGGTAATCCTTGGCCTTCTCGGCCATCGGGCAAGCCTTGGCGATGGCCGCCTGGCGCGGGGTGCCGCAGGCCGCGAACGCATCCCAGAAGCTGGCGGTGCCCGCCGGCATGTTGGCGCGGTTCATGTCACCGGTGCGGATGTACTTCGGGTTCAACGACTGCGCCAGCATGGCGCTGCAGTACTTGCCCTTGTCCGAGGCGCACATGGCGTTCGGGCCGGTGAAGTTCTGGTAGATCATGGGGTCGGGCATGCGCAGCATCTCGCCGCAGGTCTTGGCCAGCATGGCGCGGCCCTGGGCCTCGGGCGATTCGGTGGCGTAGTCGCAGTCGCGGATCTTCTTGCCGTCGAAGCTCATGGTCATCGTCATGGCGTCCTCGCCCTCGGTGCGCATGCGCATCTTGCCGCGGTAGGCGTCGGGGCCGAGCTGCTCGAATTCGCCGGAGGCGGTCATCGGGTTCTCGCCGCGGCAGGTCATCGAATAGGTGGACTTGTTGCCGACCACGCGGAAGTCGGTGACGGTGCAGTTCTCGGCGGCCGGCACCATCTTCTCGCTGGCCTGGTTCTTCGGGCCGCACACCTCGACCGACTTGGAGGGCATCTGGATCGGCATGCCGTCCACTTCCATCTTCGTGGTGACGCGGTAGAGGTTGCCGGTGCCGGCCTGGGCCAGGGCGGCGCCGGTGGCCAGCAGGCCGAGGGCCAGGACCGGGGCGATGAGGAAGCGATGCGGTTTCAAGGGACTCTCCGGGGATCGGGATCGGGGTGGTATGAAGGGGTTAATGCTCCCAGCCATGTCCGGCCTGCGGATGTGCCGGTGGTCACCGGCACCCGCCGGCCAGCGCGGCCGGTTCAGCCGGCAAAGGCGGGAAGCTTCTTCGGTACAGCGGACAGTTTGAGTCGAACGTATTTCGGCAAGCCGTCCGGCCCGTAGGGTGGCGGCGCCTCGCCGCGCACCAGCGGTTCCAGGTAACGGCGGCAGGCCGGGGTGATGCCGAAACCAGAAGCGTCGATGAAACCCTTGGGCATCGTCTTTTCGCGGTTGGCGATGTCGGACAGCGGCGCCGGGGCCACCTTCCATCGATAGGGTTTGTCCGCCAGGCGAACAATGGCGGGCATCACGCCGTTCAGGCCCTTGAGCGCGTAGTCGACCGCGGCCTTGCCCACGGCCTGGGCGTGCGCCAGGTCGGTCTTCGAGGCCAGGTGGCGGGCGGAGCGCTGCAGGTAGTCGGGCACGGTCCAGTGCACCTTCAGTCCCAGCGCGTCCTTGACCGTGGCGGCCAGCAGCGGCCCGACGCCGCCGAGCTGGCTGTGGCCGAAGGCGTCCTTGCCGCCACCGGCGTCGGCCACGAAACGGCCGTCGGCGTGGCGGACGCCCTCGGACACCACCACCACGCAGTGGCCCACGCGCGCCACGGTCGCCTTCACCTTCGCCAGGAAGGCCGCTTCGTCATAGGCGACCTCGGGGAACAGGATGATGTGCGGCGCGGCGCCCTTGCCCTGGCCGGCCAGGCCCGCGGCGGCTGCCAGCCAGCCGGCGTGCCGGCCCATGACTTCGTAGACGAAGACCTTGGTGGAGGTGTCGGCCATGGCCTCGACGTCGAGCGCGGCTTCGGCCACCGACACCGCGGTGTACTTGGCTGCCGAACCGAAGCCCGGGCAGCAGTCGGTCACCACCAGGTCGTTGTCCACGGTCTTGGGCACGCCCACGCAGGTGAGCGGGTAACCCGAGGCCGCCGCCAGCTGCGAAAGCTTGAGCGCGGTGTCGGCCGAGTCGTTGCCGCCGTTGTAGAGGAACCAGCGAACGTCGTGCGCCTTGAGCACCTCGAGCACGCGCGCGTACTTGGCGGCGTCTTCCTCGAGCGACTTGAGCTTGTAGCGGCAGGAGCCGAAGGCGCCGCCGGGGGTGTGGGCCAGCGCGCGAATGGCCGCGGCCGACTCCCTGGAAGTGTCCACCAGGTCCTCGCGCAGGGCGCCCAGGATGCCGTTGCGGGCGGCCAGGACCTTGACCTTGCGGGCCCGGGCGGCCTGGATGACGGCCCCGGCGGTGGCGTTGATGACGGCGGTGACCCCGCCGGACTGCGCATAGAGGAGCGTTCCCTTGCCCATGTTTTCCTGCCTTTCATTGACTTGAGCCGCCCCGGCCAGTAGCGTTTCCTTGTCCGCACGGCCTGTCGGCGGCCCCACTATAGCCAAAAGGGGTTAAGACGGCGCCGTGCGTCCTTGTTTATAGGGGTTTGAACGCATGCGACTGGTACTTCTCGGCGCGCCCGGCTCGGGCAAGGGCACGCAAGCCTCGCGGCTGCGCGAGCACCTGCAGGTGCCGCACATCTCCACCGGCGACCTGCTGCGCGCCGCCGTCAAGGCGGGCACCCCGCTGGGGCTGCAGGCCAAGGCGGTGATGGAGGCCGGTGGCCTGGTGTCCGACGAGATCGTGCTGGGCATGCTCGAAGAGCGCCTGACCGCCGGCGACACCGGCAACGGCTTCATCCTCGACGGCTACCCGCGCAACCTGGCCCAGGCCAACGCGCTCGACGCCCTGCTCGGGAAGCTGCACCAGCCGATGGACATCGCCATCCAGCTGGACGTGGACACCGAACTGCTGATCTCGCGCCTGGCCGGCCGCGCCCAGGTCGAAGGCCGCGCCGACGACAGCCCCGAGGCCGTGCGCAATCGCCTGAAGGTCTACAACGAGGCCACCGCGCCGGTCGTGGACTACTACCGCAACGCCGGTCGCCTGGCCTGCCTCAACGGCGTCGGCGCGATGGACGAGGTGTTCCAGCGCATCCTGGAAGCCCTGGCGCCCACGCCCGAAGTGGGCTGAGCCCCCGCGGTGGTGGCGCTTCTGCGCCCCCTGTTCGAACTGTGCCTCCTGCGGCGCGGGCCGCAGGACCTGCCGTATTCCCCGCCTGCCGTCGCCGCGTTCGCGGTCGCGCTGATGGCGCTGCAGGTGGCCATGGGTGCCGCCACCGACGCGCCGCCGGGGCAACTGGCCGCGCGGGCGGGCGTCACCGCCTTCATGCTCTTCGGCGTCACCCAGGCCCTGCTCAACCTGCGCGGTCTGCGCAATCGCGCGGCGCAAACGCTGCTGGCCCTGGCCGGCAGCGGCCTGCTGTTCACCCTGGCCATGCTGCCGGCGGCGCTGGCGCTGCGGCCCTACATTGAAGTGGAGCAGCCGCCCGCCAGCGCGATGCTGCCCGGCCTGGCGGCGCTGGTGCTGTTCGTGTGGAAGCTCCGCGTCGAGGCCAGCATCTGGCGCCAGGCGCTGGACATCCGCCGCGGCCAGGCGCTGGCACTGGCGGTCGCGCTGGTGCTGCTGGAACTGATGCTGCTGGTGTGGCTGGCGCCGCCGGTTCCCGCCGCGGCGGCTTGATGACATCCTGAGACCATGAAACTGCACATCCTCGGCATCTGCGGCACCTTCATGGGCGGCGTGGCCGCCCTGGCGCGCGAACTCGGCCACGCGGTCGACGGCAGCGACCAGAACGTCTACCCGCCCATGTCCACCCAGCTCGAACAGCTGGGCATCGGCCTGCATTCGGGCTACGCCGCCGCGCACATCGCCGCCGGCACCGACCAGGTGGTGGTGGGCAACGCGCTCTCGCGCGGCAACCCGGCGGTGGAACACGTGCTCGACGCCGGCCTGCGCTACACCTCGGGCGCGCAGTGGCTGAGCGAAAACGTACTGCCTGGCCGCGAAACGCTGGCCGTGGCCGGCACCCACGGCAAGACCACCACCACTTCGATCCTGGCCTTCCTGCTCGAAGCCGCGGGCCGCGACCCGGGTTTCCTGGTGGGCGGCGTGCCGGAAAACTTCGGCGTGTCGGCGCGTTTGGGCACGGGCCGCGAATTCGTGGTCGAGGCCGACGAATACGACACCGCCTTCTTCGACAAGCGCAGCAAGTTCGTGCACTACCGGCCGGTGGTGGCCATCCTCAACAACCTCGAATACGACCACGCCGACATCTTCCCGGACCTGGCCGCCATCCAGCGCCAGTTCCACCACCTGGTGCGCATCGTGCCGGGCCGCGGCCGCCTCATCGTCAACGGCGAAGACCAGGCGCTGGTCGAAGTGCTGGCCATGGGCTGCTGGACGCCGGTCGAAACCTTCGGCCTCGATGGCAGCTTCGACTGGACCGCGCGCCTGCACGCCGCCGACGGCACGCACTTCGACGTGCTGCACCGCGGCGCCGTCGTGGGCGCCGTGCGCTGGCCGCTGGTGGGCCGGCACAACGTGATGAACGGCCTCGCCGCCATTGCCGCCGCGAACGCGGTGGGCGCCGACCTGGCGCGCGCCATCCCGGCGCTGACGGCATTCGTGAGCGTGAAGCGCCGGCTGGAAGTGCTGGGCGAACGTGGCGGCATCACCGTGTACGACGATTTCGCCCACCATCCCACCGCCATCCGCACCACGCTCGAGGGCCTGCGCGCCCGCGTCGGCGGCGCGCGCATCGTGGTGGCCATGGAGCCGCGCAGCAATTCCATGCGCCTGGGCGCGCACGCGGCGCAGATCGCGCCTTCGCTCGACCAGGCCGATGCCGTGGTCTTCCTGCACCGCCCCGAGCTGGCCTGGGACGCGGGCAAGGTGGTGGGCGCGCTGCGCGGCGAAGGCGAAACCGTGCCCGACGCCGAGGCGCTGCTGGCGGCGCTGGGCCGCCGCTGCCGCGCCGGCGACCACGTGGTGTTCATGTCCAACGGCGGCTTCGACGGCGCCCCGCGCCGCTTCCTGGCGCAGCTGGCGGGCTGAGCCGTGGCGCTCGCGGAACTGCCGCTGTTCCCGCTCGGCCAGGTGCTGTTCCCGGGCGGCGGGCTGGGCCTGCGCATCTTCGAGCCGCGTTACCTCGACCTGGTCAAGCGCTGCGGCCGCAGCGGCGAAGGTTTCGGCATCTGCCTGATCCTGGCCGGCCGCGAGGTCGGCGAGCCGGCCATCCCGGCGGCGGTGGGCACCGAAGCCGCCATCGTCGATTTCGCCCTGACCGAAGACGGCCTGCTGGGCCTGACGGTGGAAGGCCGGCGCCGTTTCCACGTCGAGCGCACCCGCGTGCGCGACGACGGCCTGATCGTCGCCGACGTGCGCTGGCTGGAAGACCCGGGCGTGGTGCCGCTGCGCGACGAACACGCGCTGCTGTCGCTGCTGCTGGCGCGCATCATGGACAAGGCCGGCGTCGAACACGAAGGCCCGGGCAAGGGCCCGCTGGCCGATGCGGCCTGGGTGGGCTGGCGCCTGGCCGAATGGCTGCCGCTGGAACCCGCCGAGCGCCAGGCCCTGCTGCAGACCGACGACCCGCATGCGCGCCTGCAGCAGCTGGTCGAGCGCCTGCCCGACTTCCAGCCCGAATAAGCGGCTTCAGCCCGCCGGTGCCTGCGGCGCGCGCAGGCGCAGCACGCGCTGGCCGTCATCGGCGCGCGCGTCCAGCGCCGATTCCATTTCGCCCACGTCGTGGCGGAGGCCGTCGAGCAGGGCGTCTTCGCCGGGCAGCGCGCGCCAGTAGCTGAAGAAATCCAGCCTGCGGGTGAACTCGAGTTCCTGCACCGTGCCTATCCACAGCGGCTGGTCGCCGGGCTGCAGCAGCACCGGGCTGGCCCACAGGCGCAGCACGCGGATGCGACCGCCGGCGTCGTCGCGGCGCGCCATCACCAGCACTTCGCCGCGGCCCTGGTGGGTGGCCGACAGCACCGGCAGTTCGTGCGGCGTCACGTCCTTGTCGAGCGTCTGCAGCAGGCCGTACCAGCCGCCGGTGGTGTAGTTTTCCCAGCCCGACAGCAGCAGGCGCGCGCGCAGCGAATCGAGCGGGCCGGCCAGCTGCACGTTCAGCGGCCAGGCGTCGCGGCCGTGCAGTTCGTTCCGGCGCGCCGGCAGGCTCTGCTGCCAGTCGTCGCGCCACCAGGCGGCCATGGCCACCGGCGCGCCCGCCATGGGCGGCTGGAAGCGCGCCAGCATTTCATCGGCGCTGCGGCTGCCGTGCCAGGTGGCCATGGCCAGGATGGCCACGAAGAACACCGTGGCGGTGGGGCGCACCCAGAACGAGCGCACCATGCGCCGGCGGTAGGCGATGCCCAACGCCGCGATCCACAGCAGGCCGAGCAGGGTGCCGGCCAGCACGTCGCTGAGCCAGTGCGCGCCCAGGTACAGGCGCGAGAAGCCCAGCAGCGCCACCGCCAGTCCTGCCACCACATAGGGCCAGGCGCGGTTGCGGCCCGGCAGTTCGCGCGCGATCAGCACCGCGAAGAAACCGTAGACCACCGTCGCCAGCGTCACCGAGGCCGAGGGGAAGCTGAAGCCGAGCACGGCGGTGGAGGCCGGCGGCTTGGGCATGTCCAGCAGGTAGCCCAGGAGCCAGGTGAGCACCAGCGCGAAACCGGGCGCCGCCAGCCAGTGCCAGGCGGCGACATGGCGGCGGCGCCACATGAGCCAGGCGAACACGCCCAGCACCGCCGGCGTGAGCACGGCGGCGTCGCCCAGCGTGGCCAGGAAAGCCATGGGGATGTCGGCCAGCGGATTGCGCAGGCCGAACATCAGCTGGTGCACGGTGAGGTCGAGCTGCGAGGGCGCGCTGCCGCCGCCGACCGAAATCAGGATGTGGAAGAAGCCCCAGCCGGCCAGGCCCAGCACGATGGCCAGCAGCGCCAGCGAGGCCGATTCCGGCCGGTTCGGGTCGATCAGTGCTTCCGAGTAGCGGCCCAGTACCGGGTGCCGGTGCGACCAGGCCAGCGCGCGCTCGAGCAGCTCGGTGGCGTGCGCGCCCAGCCAGCGCCAGGTGTAGAACACGGTGGCCCAGATGCCGGCCACCAGCACCAGTACCACCGCCAGCACGATGGCCAGGCGGCCGGCCACCGCGGCCACCAGCTCAAGCGAAGTGCCGAACACCCAGCCCGGCGCGAGGAAGGTGGCCGACCACACCGCGGCCGCGAAGGCGCTGGCCGGCACGTATTGGCGCAGGCGCATCTTCAGCATGCCGGCGATGGCCGGCACGAAAGGGCGGATGGCGCCGACGTAACGCGCCATCACGATGCTCTTCATGCCGTGCCGGCGGAAGGTGGTTTCACCGCGCTCGAGCCACTGCGGGTGCTTGTGGAAGGGCCAGCGCTGGCGCAGCTGCGGGCCGTAGCGGTGGCCCACCCAGTAGCTGATGCCGTCGCCGGCGAAGGCGCCCAGGGTGGCGCAGGCCAGCGCATAACCGCCGTCCACGTGGCCCAAGCCCACCAGTGTGCCCACCGCGAACAGCAACGGCACCGCCGGGATGGCGACGCCGACGATGACCAGCGCGTCGCCGAAGGCGATGAGGAAGATGACCAGGCCCGCGGCGATCGGGTGTTGGCCGATCCAGGCGACGAGCGCTTCGAGGCGGGCGGAATCCATGGGTCGGGATTATAGGCTGGCCATCACGGTGCCCGGTTTACACTTGAGACCAAAGTCCGGGAGAACCCCATGTCCACCCTGCGCGGCAAGACCCTCTTCATCACCGGCGCCTCGCGCGGCATCGGCCTGGCCATCGCCCTGCGCGCGGCGCGCGACGGCGCCAACGTGGCCATCGCCGCCAAGTCCGGCGTGCCCAACCCCAAGCTGCCCGGCACCATCCACAGCGCCGCCGCGGCGGTCACCGAAGCGGGCGGCCAGGGCCTGGCCCTGCAGTGCGACATCCGCGAGGAAGACCAGGTCCACGCCGCCGTGGCCGCCACGGTCGAGCGTTTCGGCGGCATCGACATCCTGGTCAACAACGCCAGCGCCATCTGGCTGCAGGGCGCGCTGGAAACGCCGATGAAGCGCTTCGACCTGATGCAGCAGGTCAACAGCCGCGGCAGCTTCCTGTGCGCCCAGGCCTGCCTGCCGCACCTGCTCAAGGCCGCGAATCCGCACATCCTGACGCTGGCGCCGCCGCCCAACCTCGACCCGAAGTGGTGGGGCCCGCACACCGGCTACACGCTGGCCAAGATGGGCATGAGCTTCGTCACGCTGGGCCTGGCGGCGGAGTTCGGCCCGCGCGGCGTGGCGGTGAACGCACTCTGGCCGCGCACGGTGATCGCCACCGACGCGCTGAAGATGATCCCCGGCACCGAGCCGGCCAAGTGCCGCACGCCGGAGATCATGGCCGACGCCGCCCACGCCGTGCTCACCCGGCCGGCGGCAGGCTTCGCCGGCCACTTCCTGGTGGATGAAGCGGTGCTGCGCGAAAGCGGCGCCACCGACTTCACGCGCTACGCCGTGGACCCGTCGCAGCCGCTGCTGCCGGACCTGTTCCTGGACGACCCCGAACTGATGGAGGCCCTGCGCCGATGAGATACCTGCACGCCATGGTGCGCGTCCGCGACCTGGACGCCTCGCTGCGCTTCTACCGCGACGCCCTGGGCCTGATGGAAACCCGCCGCCGCGACTACCCGCAGGGCCGTTTCACCCTGCTTTACCTGGCCGCGCCCGCGAACCCGGACGTGGAAGTCGAGCTGACGTACAACTACGACGACGAGGATTACGGCGGCGCCCGCAACTTCGGCCACCTGGCCTTCGAGGTGGACGACATCTACGCCGCCTGCGAACGCCTGCAGTCGCACGGGGTGCTGATCAACCGCCCGCCGCGCGACGGCCGCATGGCCTTCGTGCGCTCGCCCGACCAGGTCTCGATCGAACTGCTGCAGAAGGGCGAGGCGCTGCCGCCGGCCGAGCCGTGGGCGTCGATGCCCAACACCGGGCAGTGGTGAACCCGCGCGCGCGGCGGGGCTAGCGCCGCGGCGCCGCCGGCAACGAAGCCCGGTAGCACTCGCAGGACATGGCCTCCAGGCCGGCGCGGTCGAGGATGCGGATCTCGCCGCGCGAGTAGCTGATCACCTGGGTCTTCTGCATGGCGCCCGCGGCGATGGTCACCGCGCTGCGCTGCACGCCCAGCGTGTCGGCCAGCTGTTCGTGGGTCAGGTGGAAGTGGTCGCCGTGGGCGCGGTCGTGGGTCATCAGCAGCCAGCGCGCCAGCCGCGCCTGGACTTCATGGAAGCTGGTGCAGGCCGCCGTGCGCGCCAGTTGCCCCAACAGCACGAACAGCTGCCGCCGCATGGCGCGCGCAAGGCCCGGGCTGCGCTCGAGTTCCCGGCGCAGCGCGGCCGCCGGCAGGCGCAGTGCGCGGCCGGGGCATTTCACCGTGCCCAGCATCGGCACGTCGCTGCTGATGCCCAGCGCCAGCGACAGCCCGAGCATGCCTTCGCTGCCCACCAGCACCATGTCCAGCGGCGGGTGGCTGCCCACCGACGCCGCCAGCGAGATGCAGCCCGACAGCGGGAAGCAGGCATCGCGCAGCGGCTTGCCCGGCCGGCACAGCACCTGCCCGGCCACCAGGTCCACCGCTTCGCACACGGCCAGCAGCCGCCGTCGTTCGTTGCGCGGCAGCGCTTCGATCAGCGAGTTCGCATGCGGGCCGGGAATGACCGCGGACAAGGCGTGCTCCAGGGAATGGGCGGGGGGCATGGCGCCAAGGCGATGCGCGGTCAGGCAGTGGGCCGAGTGTGTTGCAGGCGCGGCGGGCCCTCTGTTCGCTGTGCCACACACGTTTCCGCGCGTTCAGGGCAAGCGCCAGCTGAACTGGCCATCGCCGCGCTCCACCGCCACCAGGCGCAGGAAGGGCGCGAGTTCGGCGCGAACCGCCGGTGGCGCCGTGGCGATGGCCTCGAAACGGGCGCGCGCGCCGGGCTGCCAGCCGCCCTCGCCGCTGAGCTGCAGCGGGCCGGCGAGCGTTTGCAGGCGGGCCTGCCAATGCTGGCCCAGGCCTTCGACATCCAGCGCGTAATCGCCCAGCGGCGACACCGGCGACAGCCGCGAACTGGCCGACGACCAATGCAGGCTGGCGGCGCCGCTGGCCTGCGTGGGCCCGAAGCCCAGCTGTGTGGCCGTCACCCGTACTTCGCCGCCCAGGCCCCAGGGCGACAGCGCGGGCACGGCGGCCGCCAGCGTGGCCGCCGGCACCCGGATGTCCACGCCCTGCAGCTGCACCTGCGAACGGGAGAAGGACATCGCCGAGAGCGAAGCCCCGGGGCCGGTGGACAGGGCGTAGTCGAGGCGGGCAGCCAGCAGGCCGGCCGGGCGCAGCCGCCAGGCGACCGGTGCTGCCCAGGCCGTGGCGCCGTTGGCGTCGCGCAGTTCGGCCCGCGCCTGTCCCGACCAGAGCGTGCCGCGTGCCGCGGCCAGGCGCAGGTGGCCGGCGCTGGCTTCGCCCAGCCTCGCATCGAGCAGTTGCGCCGGCGCGAACGCCGCCAGCGCCACCAGGTACAGGCCAAGTCCAAGCGCGAGCCGGGCGCCGCGTTTCACGCCGGCCCGGCCCGCGCCAGCGTGGCGGTGGCGCTGACCTGGCCGGGTGCCGGCAGCGCCTCGACCCGACACGATTCCAGCCGGACCCCGCGTGCGGCCAGGTCCTCGAGCCAGCGCAGCCAGTCGGCGAAGGCCACGGCCTCGAATACCACCACCACGTGCGCGGGATCCGCGGCATCGAGCCGCGCGGGTTTCGCGGCGGGAAGCTTCGCGTCCAGCGCCGCCTGGATGCGCGCGGCCAGGGTTTCGCCCGTGTCCGCCGGTGCCGGCAGGCGCCGGAGTTGCTGCAGTTCCCTGGCCTGATGGTCCATCCGGGCCGACTGCAGGCGAAGCGTTTCGACGCGCTGCTGCAAGGGTTCGCGCTCGCGCAGCGCGGCGGCGACCAGAGCGGCGTACAGCGCCAGCAGGACGAACACCGCCAGCGCCAGCCAGGCCCGGCGTTCGCGCGGCGGGCGGGCCTGCCAGCGCTGGCGCAATGTCGCGCTCATGGTGCCTGCACCGTCAGGCGCGCGCCGGCGCCCGGCGTGGCGGGCGGCTGCACGGCAACTTGCAGGCCCGCCTGCGCCAGCCTGGCCTGCATCTGCTGCAGCGTCGTCGCGTCCACGCCCACCAGTTCCACGCCCAGGCGCGAGCCCTCGTAGGACACCACGCGCAGGCTGCCGGCCGGCAGCGGCGGGCTGGCACCGCCGAGCTGCGACACCAGGGCCAGGAAATCGCCGGGATCGGCCTGCCCGGCGGCATGGCGTGCCTGCGCCAGCTGTCGCCGCATTTGCAGCGGCGGGTCGACCACGGCGACGGCATCGGGGAAGGCGGCGCGGAAATCGGCTTCCATCGCCGCGCGCAGCTGCCGCTGTTCGTTCGCCAGCGCGGCCCATTCGCCCACCAGCAGCGCGCCGTGCAGCCCCAGCGTGATACCCAGCAGCCAGGCGGCGGGCCGCAGCCGCGGCGCCAGGCCGGACAGCCAGGACCAGCCGTGCGCGTGGCCGCCCAGCGGCACGCCCGCGTCGGCCGGGGCGCGGGTCCAGTCGCCGGCATCGCCACGTTCGAGCTCGACGCCGAGCTCGCGCGACCACGCGGCGAGATCGGGCAGGGCCTCATCCACCGTCGGGTGCACCACGATGAGCGCCGGTGCGGTTTCATCCGTGCGTGCCTGCTGCAACTGCAGGCGCAGCGCCAGCGGCGGCGTGGCGTCGTCGCCGCGGTCGGTGGCGAGCCCTTCGAATTCGCCGGTGCGCACGAAGCCCTCGCTGCCGTTCCAGCGCAGGTGCCAGCGGCCCGGCTGCCAGGGCAGCAGCAGGGTTTCGGCCTGCCATTCGATCGTCGCCAGGCCGGCCGCGGCCAGCGTCTGGCGCCAGGCCTCGAAGCCGGCCTGCTCGAACACCGCCAGCACGTCCTCGTCGCCGGCCTTGCCCAGCCAGCGAACCTGGTTCAAGGCCGGGTCGGTGGCGGTCTGCTCCTCGGCCGCGAAGGCCAGCGCCTGGCCGCTCGGCCTGCGCTTCGACGGCGGCAGCCGCACGCGCACGAACAGCACCTGCGAGGCCGGGAGCACCGCCTGCACGCGCCGGGCATGGCGCGGCAGCGCCGACAGGTCGCCTTCGCCGGGCACGCTGTCGCGGCCTTCGTTCACCAGCGCCCAGCGGCAGGCCGGCGGCGGCTCGGACAGTGGGCAGAAGATGCGCAGCAGGCTCACGGGAATTTCCTCCAGGCCACCCGCGGCCAGCTGGCGCTGTCGCGCACCAGCAGGGCGGTGCCGCGCACGCGCGCGCCGTGGACTTGCACCGAGAAGTCCACCTGGAAGTATTCGCTGTTGACCGAGATGAGTTCGGGCGCCAGCCGCACGCCTTCCGGCAGGCGGCCCAGGAAACCGCTGCGGTCGAGGTAGGGCGAGCGTTCGCGCGCGGCCACCAGCGCACGCGCCGCTTCGGGCCCGAGGCCGGGCACCAGCGCTTCGATCACTTCGGCGCTGGCGGTGTTGACGTTGACCGCGGTGGGGCGGGGCAGGGCGGTGACGAAGGGCCGCAGTCGCTCGCGCACCGCCGGTTCGAAGCCGCGCACGCGCGCCAGTTCGGCCAGGTCGGTGAGCGGGCGGTTGGCGGCCAGGGTGGGCGTGGCCTGTGCCAGGTAATACGCGTCTTCGGCGCCGCCCTGCGCCAGGCCGTCGGCGTCGAGCCAGTCGCCCAGGCTGGCGGCCAGCGGGGCCGGCAGCCCGAGCCGGGCCAGCAGGCGCCGCAGGCATTCTTCCTGCACCGGGTCGACCACGCCGTCGCGCACCACGTTGTTGAGGTTGAAGCGCGCCTGCTGGTCTTCGATGCGGCCCGCCAGCTCGCCGCCCTCGATCGGGATCGGCGGCAGCGACATCGCCCAGGGTTCGCCCGGGTGGTCGGTCTGGCTGGCGCGCAGGTCGTCGTGCAGCAGCGCCCGCGACCAGTCCAGCCCGGCCTCGAGGCCCCGCTGCGCCTGGCTGCGCTGGGTGGCCAGCTCGAGCCGCCGGGCCCAGGTGCTTTGCGACAGCAGCAGCGCGGTCGCCGCCAGCGCGGCCATCGCCACCACGGCCATGGCCATCACGATGGCGGCGCCGCGCGGCCGGGCGTTCATGCGTCCACCGCGAACACGCGCGTGATGCGTTCGCCGGAACCGAGCACGATCGTCAGCCGCACGGCGCGCGGCATCGGCGCCGACGCGGGCGTGGCCGGCCACGTCGGCACCCAGGCCAGGCTGGTGTCCAGGTAGTCGAGCTGCAGCAAGCCGACGTCGTCGAGCACCACGTACCGCGCCGGTGTGTCGCCCGGCGCGGCGTCGAGGCCGGGCCAGAGCCAGAGTTCGATTTGCCGGCGGTCGTTGAGCTGGTAGGCGATGCGCCGCGGCGAGTCCGCGCCCTCGCGGGTGGCGAAGCGGCTCAGCTCCAGGCGCGGCCCCGCCTGCTCCGCCGTGCGCGCGACGAAGGCTGGCGCCTCGAGGCCGCCGCTGCGCACCGGGCGCGGCGAGGCCATCGCCAGGTCGCGTTCGAAGCGCGTGCAGAAGACCGCCACGGCCTGCCACCTGCGGGTTTCGTCCAGCACCTGTTCGCGCGTTTCGAGCACCGCGCCCAGGCCGCGCCAGGACATCATGGCCAGCAGCGACAGCACCAGCAGCGCGGTCAGCAGTTCGACCAGGGTGAAGCCGCGGCTGTGGTGCGCGGGGCGCGTCATGGCGAAACGGCTGGCGGGTTGACCACGAAGCCGGTGACGTGGGCCAGCTCGCGCCCGGGCCGCGCGCTGGCCTGGACGCGGATGTCCACGCGCCGGAACGCCGGGTTCGGCGTGGCGACCACCTCTTCGCGCCAGGCGAATTCGATGCCGCCCTGCCGCGCCTGGCCCTGGTTCGTTCCCAGTGGCAGCCAGGCGCCGCGCGCGCGGTGTTCGGCGAGGCGGTCGTTGGCCACCCAGCCGGCGAGCAGGCGGCCGCGCAGCTGGTCGGCGCTGGTCGTGGCCATGCCGGCGGCGCGCAGTGCGGCCAGCAGGGCGATGGCGACGATCGCCACGGCCACCAGCACCTCGACCAGGGTGAAGCCCGGGTCGCGACGCCGCGATTCAGGGCGGGGGGGCGCGGGCATCGCGTCCTCCCGCGTCGGCGACCACGGCGATCTCGCCCAGCGGCGAACCAGCGATGGTGGTGCGCGCCGTGCCCAGGCCCAGCTCCAGCGTGAAGGCCTGGGCTGCGCCGTCGCTGCCGAATTCCAGGCGAAGCGGCGCGCTGGCGGGCGTGTTTTCGACGCGCAGGCCGAGCAGGGCCATGCCCGCCGGCAGCGCGCGTGGTCGCAGCTGGTCGCGGCCGCCGGGTTCGGTCCAGCCGCGGGCGGGGTCGTGCTGCGAGAAGCGGTAACCGGGCGGCTCCGCGGTCCAGGCGATGGCGTGGCCGCCGAGCCGGGCCTCTTCGGCGGCGAGCTCCAGCAGGCGTGCCAGGCGTTCGCTCTCGACCGCCAGCCGCGCGCGGTCATCGGGCAGCACCAGCGCGCTGGCCAGGCCCACCAGCAGGCCCATCACCATCAGCACGACCAGTACTTCGAGGAGGGTGAAGCCCCGGCCCGCGCACGCGGTGCTTGGCCTGGCCATGGCGAAGGCGCGCTAGAGCTGCCAGGAGCCGATGTCGGCGTCGTGGCCCTCGCCGCCCGGCTGGCCGTCGGCGCCGAGGCTGTAGACGTCGACCTCGTCGAACTGGCCGGGGTTGAGGTAGTTCAGCGGCTTCCCCCACGGATCGCTGGGCAACCGGTCTAGGTAGCCGCCGTTGCTCCAGTTGATGGGCAGCGGCGCAGTGGTGGGCGCTTCCACCAGCGCTTCCAGGCCCTGTTCGGTCGTGGGGTAGCGCTGGTTGTCGAGGTGGTACAGGCGCAGCGCCTGCATCACTGCCGCGATGTCCTGGCGGGCGGCGGCCACGCGCGCTTCCTCCGGGCGGCTGATGATGCGCGGCACCACCAGCGTGGCCAGGATGCCAAGGATCACCACGACCACCATCACTTCGAGCAGGGTGAATCCGGGTGCCGGGCTTGGGGTTTTCATGGCTGGCGCCATTGTCGGCAGCGCGCCGCGGCGGCTCTGTACGTCACCGCACATACGTCCGCCGCGATAGTCCCTAGTTTGTGCGCAACAACACGGACGGCGTCGAAAGTGGCCAGCCATGCGAGCGGTTTCCATCGATAGGACGGCCCTGCCCGGGACGGCATTTGTGTCGCTGCTGGACGTGCTTGCGCTGGCCTGCCTGGCCGCGGTGTTGGCGTACTGGACCTGGCGCTGGTGGCTGCCGTCGCCCGAACCCTCCCCCGGTTCGGGGGGGGGGGCCGCCGCCGGGGGGGGGGGCCCCGGCCGGGGGGGGACCGCCGCCCCCCCCCCCCGGGGGGGGGGGGGGGGGGGGCGGGGGGGCCTATGTTTACCCGGCGTCGGGGGTGCGCCCGCGGCCCGGCCGCCCGCCGGGGGCCGCGCGCGCCGGCACCGAGCTCGCGCCCGGGCTGCGCCTGCTTGAAGTGCACGCGCGCCGCGGGGTGCTGGAACGTTCCGGCGTCCGCGAATCCCTGGCCTTGCCGACGCCGCCCGCGCCGACGCCTCCCCCCGCACGCTGAGGCCCGGATGCCCTTCCCGAAACGCCAGTCGCCCTTCGACATCGCCACGCGCACCGGCCGCT
>JAIBEO010000153.1 GCA_019459185.1 Rhizobium sp.
TTCAGCCGCGAAGCCCTTCGCGAAAGGTTTCGCGGCTGAAGCCGCTCCTACAGCAGGCATGGCGGGCCGATGGAAGGGCGTGGACGGGCGCCTGGCCGGAGCCGCGGGCGGCTGGTGATTCGGTAATAATCACGAAGATGAACTTTCACAGCACGCTTCCCACCCGCGACGCCCTGCGCCTCGAATGGACCCGCCAGGCCCTGGCCGACCCGGACGCGCCGATCGAGCGCGCGTCCAACGACGCCAGCTTCCGCAGCTACTGGCGCACCCGCTCGGCCGACCGCAGCTGGATCGTGATGGACGCGCCGCCGGACAAGGAAGACATCCGCCCCTGGCTGGACGTGGCCGCCCGCCTGTCGCGCGCCGGCCTGCACGCCCCGGAAATCCAGGCCGCCGACCCCCAGCGCGGCTTCGTGCTGATGGAAGACCTGGGCGACCGCACGCTGCTGCCGGAGCTGTCGGAAGCCACGGTGGATCGCCTTTACAGCGACGCGCTCGACGCCCTGCTCGCCATGCAACTGCGCGCCGACGCCAGCGGCCTGCCCGCTTACGACGAGCCGCGGCTGGTGGCCGAGATGGAGCTGATGCCGCAGTGGTTCCTGGAGCGCCACTTGGGCTTCACCCCGGAATGCGAGCAGTGGGACGTGATCGAGTCGGCCTTCCGCGCCCTGCTCAACAGCGCGCGGCTGCAGCCGCAGGTGTTCGTGCACCGCGACTTCCACTCACGCAACCTGCTGGTCACCGAACGCGACAGCCCGGGCGTCATCGATTTCCAGGACGCCGTGCGCGGGCCGATCACCTACGACCTGGTGAGCCTGCTGCGCGACTGCTACATCGAATGGCCCGAGGCGCGCGTCAACGCCTGGGTCGAGGATTACCGGTTGAAACTCGTCGATGCCGGCCTGTGCACGCTCGGCCCGGGCGCCTTCCTGCGCGCCTTCGACCTGATGGGCCTGCAGCGGCACATCAAGGTGCTGGGCATCTTCTGCCGGCTCTGGTACCGCGACGGCAAGGCCGCCTACCTGCTCGACCTGCCGCTGGTGTGGAAATACACCCGCGACGTGGGCCGCCGCTACGAAGAATCCGCGCCGCTGGTGGCCCTGCTCGAGCAGGCCATCGGCGAACGCGACATCACTTTGCCCAGCCGATGAAGGCGCTGGTTTTCGCCGCCGGCAAGGGCGAGCGCATGCGCCCGCTCACCGACGCCACGCCCAAGCCGCTTCTGCCGGTGCGCGGCAAACCGCTGGTGGAATGGCACCTGGAAAAACTGGCCGCGCTGGGCGTGGACGAGGTCGTCATCAACACCTCGTGGCTGGCCGGCGCCTTCCCGCCCGCGCTGGGCGACGGCGCGCGCTGGGGCCTGCGCCTGCACTATTCCTACGAAGGCCCCGAACCGCTGGAAACCGGCGGCGGCATGCTGCACGCGCTGCCGTTGCTGGGCGACGCGCCCTTCCTGGCGGTGAACGGCGACATCTGGTCCGACTATGACTTCGCCAAGCTGCCGCGCGAACCCGCCGGCGAGGCGCACCTGGTGCTGGTGGACAACCCGGCGCACCACTGCGAAGGCGACTTCGCCCTGCTGCCGGACGGCCAGGTGCAGGCCGCCGGCGAAGCGCGCCTGACGTTCTCGGGCATCGGCGTGTACCGACCCAGCCTGTTCGAAGGCTGGCGTTCGACCATCGGCGCCGCGGCCGGCGTGGAACTCGACCCGCCACGCTTCCGGCTGGCGCCGCTGCTGCGCGCGGCCATGCGCGCCGGCCGGGTGACCGGCGAGCACTTCCGCGGCGAATGGACCGACGTGGGCACCCCGGAGCGCCTGGCCGCGCTGGGCTGAGCCCCTTCGCCCGGAAACGTGGCGCAGTTCGCATTTTCGTGGCCCGGGCGGCCGGGGTTCACCCTGCGCTCATTCCCGTGCCCCAAGTCGTGACTTTCGTCCTTGCGTGCGCCGCCGTCTTGGCGGCTAATGCCCGGTCCATGGTCAAACAAACCGCCCGCAGCCCGCGCCAGATGCTCCGCCACGCCCTCGAGGGCGAGGTGGCGGACATGGCGCCGCACGAGCGCCGTGAACAGTACCGGCGCCAGATCCAGCTGCTGCACAAGCCCATGTCGAACCTGCTGCTGGCCATGGCGGTGCTGGCGGCGCTGCACCTGGTGTTCGAGCTGGTGGTGATCGCCGGGTTGCCGCCGCTGCTGGCCTGGCAGTCGGTCGGCGTGGCCGCGCTGGGGGTGATGGCGCTGCGCTACCGGCGCGTCGCCTCGCTGCGGCGGCGCCGGCTGCTGGGCCTGGCCTTCCTGTCCGTGCTGCTGGCCTGCCTGTCGGTGCCGGCGCTGGAATGGGCCGGCAGTTCGGTGGTGCCGCTGTCGGTCTTCCTTCTGCTGCCGGTCACCTGGCTGCCGCTGCTGGTGAAGCCGCACATGACCTTCGGCGGCCTGGCACTGGTGACGACCGTGGTGGGCGCGCTGCTGTGGCGCTGCGAGGCGCCGGCGGGCGAATGCCAGCTGTTCGCGCTGTATTACCTGGTGAGCGTGGGCGCGGGCCTGCTGCTGCGGCGCGCGCGCAGCAACCTGGCCACGCGCATGGACAAACAGGTGGAGACGCTGTGGCAGCGCGCCGTCAGCGACCCGCTCACCGGCCTGCTCAACCGCCAGGGCTGGATGAACCTGGCCGGCACCGCCCTGGCCGACGCGCTGGCCGCGGGCCGCACGCCGGCGGTGCTGTTCATCGACGTGGACTTCTTCAAGCGCACCAACGACAAACACGGCCACCTGGCCGGCGACGAACTGCTGCGCGCGCTGGGCCGCATCATCGACGCGCGCATGGGCCCGGGCGAATACTGCGCGCGCCTGGGCGGCGAGGAGTTCGCCTGCCTGCTGCCCGAATCCTCGGCGCAGCACGCCGAACGCTTCGCCCTGCGCCTGGCCGCCGACTACCGCCTGCACGCGAAAGCCCTGGGCTCCACGCTCAGCATCGGCATCGCCGTGCACCAGGACGGCGACGTCCTCAACGACCTGCTCGCCCGCGCCGACGCCGCCCTCTACGAAGCCAAGCACCGCGGCCGCGACCAGGTCGTCCTCGCCAACGACGCCTCGCACGCACAACCCCTGTAGGAGCGGGGGGGG
>JAIBEO010000214.1 GCA_019459185.1 Rhizobium sp.
GGGGCAAGCCCTGGCTGCATGCCGGCACCGGGGGCGGGAGGCCGGGGCATGCTGGGGGGCGGCCCGGGCGCCGCCGAGGCCCATTGGTCATGCCGCGCGCGCGGCGGCGTCAGGCCTTCTTGCGGCCCTTCTTCGGCTGCAGCATGGTGCCGGTGCACCTGGGCGAACCGCAGCGGCAAGCCCAGAGCTTCTTGAGCTTTCCGGTATGCGGCTCGGCCAGCACGATGCCGTAGTTGTACGTGAGCTCCTCGCCGCCGGCGATGTCACGCTTGGCCTCGATGTAGATGCGGTCCTTGCGCTTCTTGCCGGTGTCGCTCTCCTCGAACACCGCCTCGCAGTTCGGGTCGCAGCTGTGGTTGATCCAGCGCGCGACGTTGCCGTCCACGTTGGCGTCGATCACGTACTTGTCGTTGAGCGTGAACAGGAAGGTGTGGCCGGTGTCCGGGTCCTCGGCGTAGACGCGGTCGGCCTCGTCGTGGGTGCGCAGCAGGCCCTTGTAGCGCACCACGCGCTCACCCTTGGCGATGTCCCCGGTGGCGAAGACGCCGTTGCCGTGGATGGCGGAGCGGCGGGCTTCGATCTTCTTGGGCATGGGGCGTTCCGTGGCGCGAAGGGGCGGCCATTGTCGCCAATCCGCGCGCGCCGTGCAGCCCCGGGCTTATGCTGTGCGCATCCAGCGGAGACGAGCAATGGACCCGGCGAACAGTTGGAGCGAAGAAAAGCAGTCGGCCTGGCTTTACCGGGCCCTGGCGAAGGCCGAGCGCGACCCACGCATCGCCGCCCTGTTCGTTTCGCTGGCCGACGCCGCCGACGAGCAGGCCCGCACCTGGGAAAAGGCCGCGGCCGACGCCGGCCAGGCCCTGCCCTCGCCCTTCGAACCCAGCCCGCGCGCGAGGCTGGTGGCCGCGCTGGCGCGGCGGCTGGGCCCACGCCGGGTGAAGCCCGCGCTGGCGGCGCTGAAGGTGCGCGGCCTGTCGGCCTACACCGCGGCGATCGGCGGCCACCTGCTGCCCACCGACCTGGCCCAGGTGGGGCTGAGCCACCGCACCGTCGGCGGCGGCAACCTGCGGGCGGCCATCTTCGGCGTCAACGATGGCCTGGTTTCGAACGCCAGCCTGATCCTCGGCGTCGTGGGTGCGCAGGCCAGCACCGGTACCGTGCTGGCCACGGGCATCGCCGGCCTGCTGGCGGGCGCGCTGTCGATGGCCGCGGGTGAATACGTATCGGTGCGCTCGCAGCGCGAGCTGTTCGAATACCAGATCGGCCTCGAAGCCGACGAGCTCAAGCAATACCCGGAAGCCGAGGCCGAGGAGCTCGCGCTGATCTACATCGCCCGCGGCATGCCGGCGGAACAGGCGCGCAGCTTCGCCCACCAGCTGGTGCAGAACCCCAAGCAGGCGCTGGACGTGCTGGCGCGCGAGGAGCTGGGCCTCAACCCCGAGGACCTGGGCTCGCCGATCGGCGCCGCGGTGTTTTCCTTCAGCGCCTTCACGGTGGGCGCGCTGGTGCCGCTGGTGCCCTTCTTCGCCGGCAGCGCGCTGCCGCAGGCGGCGTACTGGGGCACGGGCCTGGCGGCCGCCGGCCTGTTCGGCACCGGCGCGGCGATGAGCCTGTTCTCCGGCCGCAACCCCTGGCTGGGCGGTCTGCGCATGCTGGGCATCGGCGCGCTGGCGGGGACCACGGTGTTCCTGATCGGCGGGCTGATCGGCGTGGACGTGGCCTGAGACGGGCTTCACACGGCGTGGATTGAGCCCCGCCAGGCCAAAGCGTACAATTTCGGTCCTGATTAGTCCCGCCAGGCCGACGCCATGCTTCGCGTCACCAAGCTCACCGACTACGCCACCGTCATCCTGGTCGTCCTGGCCGAGGCGCCGGGGCGCGTGCATTCGTCGGCCGAACTGGCCGAGCGGGCCCGGCTGGAGCCGCCCACCGTGGCCAAGGTGCTCAAGCCCCTGGCCCACGCCGGCCTGGTCGAAAGCTTCCGCGGCGCCACCGGCGGCTACCGCCTGGCCCGGCCCGCCCGCGACATCCCGCTGATCGCCATCGTCGAAGCCATGGAAGGCCCGCTGGGCATGACCGAGTGCTCCGGCGAACACTCCACCTGCGAACTCGAACCGCACTGCGGCGTGCAGACCCACTGGCGCCGCATCAACGACGTGATCGCCGAGGCGCTCGGCGGCATCACCCTGGCCGAGATGTTGCCGCCCGCCGCGGCGCGCAAGGCCATTCCCATGACGCTGGCGAACGCGCCGGCCGGAGGCTGACATGGCCACCCAGAACGAACAGATCCACCAGCAGCTCTCGCGCCGCTACGACGCTGGCTTCATCACCGACATCGAATCCGACACCTTCCCGCCGGGGCTGGACGAAGACGTGATCCGCGCGCTCTCGGCCCGCAAGGAAGAGCCGGAGTGGATGACCGAATGGCGCCTGGCCGCCTACCGGCACTTCCTGACGATGACGCCGCCGGAATGGGCCAAGCTCGAGATCGGCCCGATCGACCTGCAGGCACTGAGCTACTTCAGCGCGCCCAAGGGCCCGAAGTACAAGTCGCTGGCCGAAGTGCCGCAGGAACTGCTCGACACCTACGACAAGCTCGGCGTGCCCCTGCACGAGCGCGCCAAGCTGGCGGGCGTGGCGGTGGACGCGGTGTTCGACTCGGTCTCGGTGGGCACCACCTTCCGCAAGGAGCTGGCCGAGAAGGGCGTGATCTTCTGCTCCATGTCCGAGGCCATCAAGGAATACCCCGAGCTGGTGCGCCAGTACCTTGGCAGCGTGGTTCCGGTGGGCGACAACTACTTCGCGGCGCTCAATTCCGCCGTGTTCTCCGACGGCTCGTTCGTGTTCATCCCCAGGGGCGTGCGCTGCCCGATGGAGCTGAGCACCTACTTCCGCATCAACGCCGGCCACACCGGCCAGTTCGAGCGCACGCTGATCATCTGCGAGGACAAGGGCCACGTGTCCTACCTCGAGGGCTGCACGGCGCCGCAGCGCGACGAGAACCAGCTGCACGCCGCGGTGGTGGAGCTGGTGGCGCTGGAAGACGCCGAGATCAAGTACTCCACCGTGCAGAACTGGTACCCGGGCGACGAGAACGGCGTCGGCGGCATCTACAACTTCGTCACCAAACGCGGCGAGTGCCGCGGCGCGCGTTCGAAGATTTCCTGGACCCAGGTGGAGACGGGCTCGGCCATCACCTGGAAGTACCCCAGCTGCGTGCTGCGCGGCGACGATTCGGTCGGCGAGTTCTATTCGGTGGCGCTCACGCACCACCGCCAGCAGGCCGACACCGGCACCAAGATGATCCACCTGGGTCGCAACACCAAGTCCAAGATCATCTCCAAGGGCATCAGCGCCGGCCGCGGCCAGAACACCTACCGCGGCCTGGTGAAGGTTGAAAAAACCGCCGCCGGCGCCCGCAACTATACCCAGTGCGACAGCCTGCTGATCGGCAAGCAGTGCGGCGCGCACACCTTCCCCTATATCGAAGTGAAGCACCCCACGGCCACGGTCGAACACGAGGCCACCACCTCGAAGATCAGCGACGACCAGCTGTTCTACTGCCGCAGTCGTGGCATCAGCGAAGAGGACGCGGTGTCGATGATCGTCGATGGCTTCTGCAAGCAGGTGTTCCGCGAACTGCCCATGGAGTTCGCGGTGGAAGCCAAGAAACTGCTGGAAGTGTCGCTGGAAGGCGCCGTCGGCTGAACCAATGCCCCCCTGCAGGAGGGGGGGGGGGGGGGGGGGGGGGGGGGGGGGGGGGGGGGGGGGGGGGGGGGGGGGGGGGGGGGGGG
>JAIBEO010000251.1 GCA_019459185.1 Rhizobium sp.
CCGGCCGCCGACCTCGTCCCGGCGGCCGGGGACGCACCGCTCCGCCTGCCGGTGCTCGGCCAGGTGGCCGCGGGCATGCCCATCGGCGCCGACGCCGGCGTGCACGACATGGTGCTGCTCGACCGCGTGTTCTTCTCCCCCTCGCCCGACTACCTGCTGCGCGTGAAGGGTGATTCCATGCGCGACGAGGGCATCCTGCACGGCGACCTGATCGGCGTGCACCGCACCTCCGAGGCGCACAGCGGCCAGATCGTGGTCGCCCGAATCGACGACGAAATCACGGTCAAGCTGTTCAAGATGGGCAAGGACGGCATCCGTCTGCTGCCCCGCAACCCCGACTACCCGCCCATCGTGGTGCAGGCCGACCAGGATTTCGCCATCGAAGGGCTTTACTGCGGCCTCGTAAGGCCGAACCGGTGAGCCTGGGCCAGAAGAAAGGCACGAGGAAGAAATCCAATTCCCTACAGCGGATCGAAGCGGAGCAGGCTGCCGCGGAAGCCGGCGAACAGGCAGATTCACCGGTGCCGGCCCCTTCTCAATCCGTGAGACCTGGCCCCGCTAACCTGGCGCCCACTGACCACACACCCCCTAGGAACAAGACCATGGACGAGAACAAGAAGCGTGCCCTCACCGCCGCCCTGAGCCAGATCGAAAAGCAGTTCGGCAAGGGCGCCGTGATGCGCATGGGCGACAAGAGCACCGAGCCGGCCGAGGTCATCGGCACCGGTTCGCTGATGCTCGACATCGCGCTCGGCATCGGCGGCCTGCCCAAGGGGCGCGTCGTCGAAATCTATGGTCCGGAATCCTCGGGCAAGACCACGCTCACCCTGCAGGCCATCGCCGAGTGCCAGAAGGCCGGCGGCACCGCGGCCTTCATCGACGCCGAGCACGCGCTCGACCCCACTTACGCCGTCAAGCTGGGCGTGAACATCGACGACCTGCTGGTCAGCCAGCCCGACACCGGCGAGCAGGCGCTCGAGATCGCCGACATGCTGGTGCGCTCGAACTCGGTGGACATGGTGGTGGTCGACTCGGTCGCCGCGCTCACCCCGCGCGCCGAAATCGAGGGCGAGATGGGCGACCAGCTGCCTGGCCTGCAGGCCCGCCTGATGAGCCAGGCCCTGCGCAAGCTCACCGGCAACATCAAGCGCAGCAACTGCATGGTCATCTTCATCAACCAGCTGCGCATGAAGATCGGCGTGATGATGCCGGGCCAGAGCCCGGAAACCACCACCGGCGGCAACGCGCTCAAGTTCTACGCCTCGGTGCGCCTCGACATCCGCCGCATCGGCTCGGTGAAGAAGGGCGACGAGGTCATCGGCAACCAGACCAAGATCAAGGTGGTCAAGAACAAGATGGCGCCGCCGTTCAAGGTCATCGTCACCGAAATCCTCTACGGCCAGGGCATCAGCCGCGAGGGCGAGCTGATCGACATGGGCGTGGACGCCAAGCTGGTCGAGAAGTCGGGCGCCTGGTACGGCTACAACGGCGAGCGCATCGGCCAGGGCAAGGAAAACGCCCGCCAGTGGCTCAAGGACAACCCGGCGGTGGCCAAGGAGCTCGAGGCCAAGCTGCGCGACAAGTTCGTGCCCGGCCTGGTGATCGGCGACGAGAACGCCGAGCCGGTCGAGGCCTGAGCCAGGCATGTCCGGGCCCGGGCGCCCCGGCGCCGACGCTTACCAGCGGGCCCTGGGCCTGCTGGTAAGGCGTGAACACTCCCGCCGCGACCTCACCCGCAAGTTGGCCCAGCGCGGGGTCGAGCCCGCGGAAGCCCAGGCCGCGGTGGAGCGGCTGGCAGGGCAGGGCTACCAGGACGACGACCGTTTCGCGGCCAGCTTCGCCCGCGACCGCGCCTCGGCCGGTTACGGTCCGGTGCGCATCCGGGTCGAGCTCTCGGGCCACGGCCTGGGTGAAGAAGCCATCCAGACCGCCCTGGCCGCCTGTGAAACCGACTGGGCGGCCTTGGCCCGTCGCCAGGTCGAGCGTCGGCACCGCCCGGCCGAGCTGGCCGACCCGGCCCGGCGCCGCAAGGTGGTCGAGTTCCTCCTGCGCCGCGGCTTCGACCAGGAAAGCGCCTGGGGCGCCGTGCGCGCGGCCCCCGACGACGCCATCGACGACTGAACCCGCGCCCCGGAAACCGCGTCCGGGCTGGTAATCTTGGCAGTCTGCCGGCCGATCCGCCGCCGGCCCCAGTTCAATTGCCTGCCAGCCCCCATGACCAAGACCAGCAACCAGATCCGCCGGGATTTCCTCGAATTCTTCCGTTCCAAGGGCCACGAGGTCGTCGCCTCCAGCCCGCTGGTGCCGGGCAACGACCCGACCCTGCTGTTCACCAATGCCGGCATGGTGCAGTTCAAGGACGTGTTCCTGGGCGCAGAGAAGCGCAGCTACACGCGCGCGGCCAGCTCGCAGCGCTGCGTGCGCGCCGGCGGCAAGCACAACGACCTCGACCAGGTCGGCTACACCGCGCGCCACCACACCTTCTTCGAAATGCTGGGCAACTTCAGCTTCGGCGACTACTTCAAGCGCGACGCCATCCTCTACGCCTGGGAACTGCTCACCGGCGTGTGGCAGCTGCCCAAGGACCGCCTGCTGGTCACCGTCTACCACACCGACGACGAGGCCTTCGACATCTGGCACAAGGAAGTCGGCCTGCCGGTGGAGCGCATCATCCGCATCGGCGACAACAAGGGCGCGCCCTACGCCAGCGACAACTTCTGGCAGATGGCCGACACCGGCCCCTGCGGCCCCTGCACCGAGATCTTCTACGACCACGGCGCGCACATCGCCGGCGGCCCCCCGGGCAGCCCGGACGAGGACGGCGACCGTTTCATCGAGATATGGAACAACGTCTTCATGCAGTACGACCGCCAGCCCGACGGCACCCTGGTGCCGCTGCCGGCGCCCTGCGTGGACACCGGCATGGGCCTGGAGCGCGTCTCGGCGGTGCTGCAACACGTGCACAGCAACTACGAGATCGACCTGTTCCAGCACCTGATCAAGGCCGTCGCCGCGCTCACCGGCACCACCGACCTCGAGCACAAGTCGCTGCGCGTCATTGCCGACCACATCCGCGCCTGCTCCTTCCTGGTGGTGGACGGCGTGCTGCCCTCGAACGAAGGCCGCGGCTACGTCCTGCGCCGCATCATCCGCCGGGCCATCCGCCACTTCTGGAAGCTCGACGGCCTCAGCGCCGACGGCAAGTTCTGGCGCATGGTGCAGCCGCTGGTGGAAGTGATGGGCGAGGCCTACCCGGAGCTGGTGGCCAAGCAGAAGCTGGTGGAGCAGGCGCTCAAGGCCGAGGAAGCCGCCTTTGCGCAGACGCTCGACGCCGGCATGGCGCGCCTGCACGACTACCTCGCCGCCTCGGGCAACCGCATCAAGGGTGAACAGCTGTTCCAGCTGCACGACACCTACGGCTGCCCGCCCGACCTCATCGCCGACCTGCTGCGCGAAAACGCCGACAAGGGCTGGGGCCTGGCCGACGGGGCGCTGTCGGAATACGAAACGCTGATGGACCAGCAGCGCGACCGCGCCCGCGCCGCCAGCAAGTTCGCCGGCGGCACCGCGCTGCCCGCCGACCTGGTGGCCAGCCTCAAGCCCACCGAGTTCCAGGGCTACGAGGCGCTGGAATCCGACGGCTGCCGCGTGGTCGCCCTGGTGCGAGACGGCAAGCCGGTGGAAGAAATCGCCGCGGGCGAGGAAGCCATCGTGCTGCTCGATGCCACGCCGTTCTACGCCGAATCCGGCGGCCAGGTCGGCGACACCGGCGAACTGGTCGATCCGCGCGGCACCCATTTCGAAGTGCGCGACACGCTCAAGCTCTCGGGCACCTTCCACGGCCACTTCGGCAAGCTCGCCAGCGGCACCCTCAAGCGCGGCGACCGCCTCTCCGCCCGCGTCGACGGCGCGCGCCGCCAGGCCACCGTGCTCAACCACTCGGCCACGCACCTGCTGCACGCGGCGCTGCGCACCGTGCTGGGCGAACACGTCACGCAGAAGGGCTCGCTGGTCGCGCCCGACCGCCTGCGCTTCGACTTCTCGCACTTCCAGGCCATCACGCCGGCCGAACTGGCGCGCATCGAAGCCATGGTGAACGCGGAGATCCGCCACAACGCCGAGGCCGAGATCCACCACATGGGCATGCAGGAAGCTCTGGATTTCGGCGCCATGGCCCTGTTCGGCGAGAAGTACGGCGAACGCGTGCGCGTGCTGCGCATGGGCGAATTTTCCACCGAGCTGTGTGGCGGCACCCACGTGCACCACACCGGCGACATCGGCGTGTTCAAGATCGTCAGTGAAGGCGGCGTGGCCGCCGGCGTGCGCCGCATCGAGGCGGTGACGGGCGAGGGCGCCCTGGCGCACATCGCGCACGAAGAACAGCGCCTGGCGCAGGTCGCCGGCCTGCTCGGCGGCAGCCCGCGCGACGTACTCGACAAGCTGGCGCAGCTGCTCGACCGCCAGAAGAAGCTCGAGCGCGAGCTCGAATCGCTCAAGGCCAAGGCCGCCGCTGGCGCCACCGCCGACCTGGCCGCCTCGGCGCCCGAGGTGGCCGGCGTGAAGGTCGTCGCCGCGCGCCTGGAGGGCCTGGACGCCAAGTCGCTGCGCGACGCCGTGGACCAGCTCAAGTCGCGCCTCGGCGATGCCGTGATCGTCCTGGCCTCGGCCGCCGACGGCAAGGCCTCGCTGGTGGCCGGCGTGCAGGGCGGCGCGCTGGGCAAGGTGAAGGCGGGCGAGCTGCTTTCGCACGTCGCCGGCCGCATCGGCGGCAAGGGCGGCGGTCGCCCGGACATGGCCCAGGGCGGTGGCAGCGACGGCCCCGAGCTGGTGGCGGCGCTGGCTGACGTGCCGGCCTGGGTGGCGCAGCGCCTGGGCGGCTGAGGCCGCCAGGCGGGCTCGTTTGCGCCCCGGACGGGGGCGAACTACCATCGGGCCAGGGGGGCGCCGGGGGGGCGGGGGGGGGCGCCCCGGGGGGCCCCCCCCCCCGCGGGGGGGGGGGGCGGGGGGGGGGGGGGGGGGGGGGG
>JAIBEO010000258.1 GCA_019459185.1 Rhizobium sp.
ATCAGATCGGATTGAAGCGGATAAGAGCGAATCAATCGGATTTGATCCGCTTCAATCCGATCTGATCCGCGTTCGAACCCGCAGCCTCAACCAAGCGAGGCCAGCCACTCGTCGTCGGAGCCCTCGTTGATGCCTTCGAAGAGGAAGGTGCTGAGGTAGCGTTCGCCGGTGTCGGGGATCATGGCCAGGACGACGCTGCCGGGCTCCAGCGTTTTCGCCAGCTCCAGCGCCGCGGCGAAGGTGCCGCCGCCGGAGATGCCGCAGAAGATGCCTTCCTGCATCGCCAGCGCCCGCGCCGTGTCGCGCGACTGCACGTCGCCCACCGGCACGACCAGGTCGTAGATGTCGCGGTTGAGCACCGCCGGGATGAAGTCCGGCGTCCAGCCCTGGATCTTGTGCGGCTGCCAGTCCTTGCCCGACAGCAGCGCCGCGCCCTCGGGTTCGGTGGCGGCGATCTTCAGGTTGGGGCGCGCGAGTTTGAGCACTTCGCCCGCGCCGGTCAGGGTGCCGCCCGTGCCGTAGCCGGTGACGAACCAGTCCAGTCGCTTGCCGGCGAAATCACGCAGGATCTCCGGCCCGGTGGTGGCGCGGTGCCAGGCCGGGTTGGCCGGGTTCTCGAACTGCCGGGCCAGGAAGGCGCCGTGTTTTTCCGCGAATTCGCGCGCGCGTTTCACCATGCCGCTGCCGCGCTCGGCCGCCGGCGTCAGGATCACCTTGGCGCCCAGCGCGCGCATCAGCTTGCGCCGTTCCACCGAGAAGGTTTCGCTCATGAAGGCCACGAACGGGTAACCGCGCGCCGCGCACACCATGGCCAGCGCCACGCCGGTGTTGCCCGAGGTGGCCTCGACCACCATCTGCCCGGGCTTGAGCGCGCCCGAGGCCTCGGCATCGAGGATGATGGCCGTGGCCAGCCGGTCCTTCACCGAGGACATCGGGTTGAAGTACTCGAGCTTGGCGTACATCGTGACGCCTTCCGGCGCCAGGCGGTTGATGCGGACGATCGGCGTGTCGCCGACGGTGCCGAGGATGCTGTCGTGGATCATGGCGAACTCCCGGGGGTGGGGGAACGAACGCTCAGTCCTGGTGCGCGGCGGCGAGGTCGGTTTCCGAAAACTGGCGCCAGCGGTTGAGCACCGCGCAGAACAACTGCGCCGTGCGCTCGGTGTCGTACACCGCCGAATGCGCCTGTTCGCCATCCCATGGCAGTCCGGCCGCCTGCACCGCGCGGCTGAGCACGGTCTGGCCATAGGCCATGCCCGCTAGGGTAACGGTATCGAAGGTGCTGAAGGGGTGGAACGGGTTGCGTTTGTGTCCCACCCGCGTCACCGCAGCGTTCAGGAAACCGAGGTCGAAATGGGCGTTGTGGCCCACCAGGATGGCGCGCTGGCAGCCGTTGCGTTTCACCGCGGCCCGCACCTTGGCGAACACGTGGTCCAGTGCCTCGCGCTCGGGCAGGGCGCCGCGCAGCAGGCAGTCGAGGCGGATGCCGGTGACTTCCAGCGAGCGCGGGTCGATTTCGCTGCCCGGGTAGGGTTCGACGTGGCTGCTGACGGTTTCGCCGGGCACGTAATAGCCGTCGCCGTCGAGCTCGATCGGCACCGCGGCGATTTCGAGCAGGGCGTGGCGGCTGCAGTCGAAACCGCCGGTCTCCACGTCCACCACCACGGGCAGGAAGCCGCGGAAACGTTCGGCCATGCGCGGCAGGGGGGCATTTTCCATGCCGCGCAGGATACCACCCCGCCTCAGCGGGCCAGCAGTGCGTCCAGGCTCAGGCGGCCGGGGCCGCGCAGCGCCAGCGGCAGCAGCATGGACAGGAACAGCAGCGGCAGCTTGAAGTTGCCAAAGCCGCGGTCGGTGATGGCGTAACCGCGCGCCAGCTCCGACAGCGTGTTCCAGTCGGCCGGCCAGTGCACCGATGCGATCGCCACCACGGTCACGCCCGTCAGCACGAAGGCGAAGAAGCGCGTTCCCAGTCCGAGCAGCAGCGCCACCGCGCCGATGAGTTCGGCCCAGGTGGCCAGCGTCCAGTTCAGGTCCGCGGGCAGCAGGTGCAGGGGTGCGGGAAACTTGTGCGCGATGGCGCCGAACCAGTTCTCGCCCTGCAGCTTGGCCAGGCCGGCCTCCCAGAATTCCCAGGCCAGCAACAGGCGCAGGCCGAGGGGTGCGAGCCAAACGCCGGCAACATCCAGCCGCTCGCCGAGCGCCTGGCAGCGCCCGATCAGTTTGGAAACCATGGTGTTCTCCTCAGGTGGGTCGTGAACCCAGCAGCACGCCGCTGTCGCGCAGCTGCGCGAACATGGCCTGGCCCTGGGCGATGAAACCGGGGAAGTCGGTGGCGCCGGCTTCGGCGGCCAGGGCCTGCAGCTGTTCGCGGCCGGTGGCCTGCGGGAATTCCGACAGGCGCTGCAGCAGCCGGAAGGTGAGCGGGCTGAGTTCGCTGAAGCGCACCTTGTACGCCGCGTCGCGCTGCACCAGCAGAAGCGTCGGCAGTTCCGGCGGCGACGCGGGCTGGTAGTCCGGCGAAAGCCGGTGCACCGGCCAGGCGTAGGCCAGCGGCCAAGCCAGTGGCGAGGGCACCGGCACGCCGTCGAGCAGGTCGCCCGCGGCGTCGTGCGGTTCGTCGTCGACGCTGGCCTCGCTCAGGTCCAGCGCCAGCTCCACCCATTCGTAGTGCGCCAGTTCCACCAGCCAGGGGGCGTCGCCTCGGCCGGCTTCGACGCGCTCCTGCAGGTACTGGATGAATTCGCGCGGCAGCTCCGGGAACAGCGGCGTGGCGCAGCGGTAGTCGCGGTAGAAGTCGCGCACCAGCGCGTGCCAGGCGTCGGCGCCGAGGATCTTGCGGATCACCGGGAAATTGCCGGCCAGCAGCGACTGCACGCTGTTGTAGAACAGCTCGCGGTACACCTGCAGGCGGCGCTCTTCGATGCCCGGCGGCGGCGGGGCGCCGGCCGGGTCGCGCAGGTGCGCGGCCAGCGTGAACTGCTGCGTGCGCAGGCGCTCAGGCGCGGGCATGGCGGGCCTCCGCCGGCGCGTGCCGCGCCAGCACGGCGCGCACCTGCGCCACTTCCGCCACCAGCTCGGCGTAGGGCGGGAAATTGAAGTCGCGCTCCAGCAACGCGGGGCGCGGTCCGAACAGCGTGCAGGCTTCGTCGAGCAGGGCGAACACGTCGGGCTTCACCGGCGCGCCGTGGGTGTCCACCTTCAGGTCGTCGGCCTCGTCGTAGTGGCCGGCGATATGGAAATAGGCGATGCGCTGGCCCGGCAGGCGGCGCAGGAAATCATTCGGGTCGTAGCGGTGGTTGATGGCGTTGACGAAGACGTTGTTCACGTCCAGCAGCAGGTCGCAGTCGGACTCGGCCAGCACCGCGTTGACGAAGTCGATTTCCGCCATCGCCTGGTAGGGCGCGGCGTAGTAGGAAATGTTTTCCACCGCGATGCGGCGGCCCAGCGCGTCCTGCACCTGGCGGATGCGGCCGGCGACGTGGTGCACGGCTTCCTCGGTGAAGGGAATGGGCATCAGGTCGTAGAGCTGGCCGTCGTCGCTGCAGTAGCTCAGGTGTTCGCTGAAAACGGGCGCCCGGTGTTCGTCCAGGAAACGGCGCAGTTTCAGCAGGTAGGTGTCGTCGAAGGGTTCGACCGCGCCCAGCGACAGCGACAGCCCGTGGCACACCAGCGGGTGCCGCGAGGAAAGCTCGCGCAGCGCGGCGCCGTAACGCCCGCCCACGCCGATCCAGTTGTCCGGCGCGCATTCGAGGAAGTCGAAGTCGCCCGGCGCCGCGGCCTGCAGCGGACCCAGCAGGGCCCGCCGCAGGCCGAGGCCGGCGGCCATCGGCGACAGTTGGCGCGTGGCCGTCATCGTGCGGTCAGCCGTTGCCGCCGCACTTGCCTTCGCCGCACTTGCCTTCGTGGTCGGCCTTGTCCTCGCCCTCGGCGGTGCCTTCGCTGCCGCCTTCGGCGCCGCACTTGCCTTCGCCGCACTTGCCCTCGCCGCACTTGCCTTCTTCGGCCTTGCCTTCGGCGCCGCACTTGCCCTCGCCACACTTGCCTTCGCCGCACTTGCCCTCTTCGGCCTTGTCGCCGGTGGCTTCGCTGGCGGCGGCGCCGCTGCCGCACTTGCCCTCGCCGCACTTGCCTTCTTCGCCCTTGGCGTCGCTGGCGGCCACCAGGTAACCCTGGGCCAGGCCGGTCATCGCGAAGGCGGAGTTGGCCAGGGCCATCGAGCCGAGCATGACGGCGCCGGCGGCCAGGACGACGGGTTTCAGGGTTTTCTTGGACATCTGGGTTGCTCCCTAGGTTTGCTTCAATGGTGCGGGTTGCCCCGCGGTTCAATCGTGAAGGTATTCGCGGGCCAGCGCACGCGCCCGGTGCAACCGGGCCTTGGCGGCTTCGCGGGTGATGCCCAGCCGGTCGGCGAGTTCGCCGATGGTCAGGCCCTCGAGGTCGCGCAGCAGCACGATCTCGCGGTAGTGCGCCGGCAGCGATTGCATCGCCGCGGCCAGGTCGCGGGCCAGGCCGCGGTGTTCGAGCGTGCAGGGCGCCGCGATGTCTTCGGTGATGGGCTCCTGGCGCAGCGCGCGCCAGCCGCGTTTCATGCGGTTGCACTCGCGCTTGACGATGCGGAACAGCCAGGAGGCGAAGGATTCAAGCTGGCGCAGGTCGGCCAGCCGGCGCGAGGCGGTGAACAGCGACTCCTGCACAGCGTCCTCGACGTCGTTCACCACGCAGTGGTGTTCGGCGTAACGGCGCAGGTCCTGGCGCGAACGGCCGAGCACGCGCTCGAGCGCCGGGCGGTCGCCGGCGCGGGCCGCCTCGAGGTCCTGGGTCCAGTCCAGCGCTTGCGACATGGGGATGGTCGACTCCACGGGCTTGAGCATGGCCGGGAATGGCCTTGCCGTCATGTCCCCTAAGTGCCTCCCGGCGGGCCGGAGGATTCGCGGCCGGCGCGCCCGGTTTACCAGGTGTTCAGGAAAATCGCCCCCGCCCGGGCTCAGGTCGGCGCGTGCCGGGGCAGGCCCAGCGACACCGCCGCCGCCAGCGCCACGAACAGAGCCGATACCGCCAGGCAGGCCGGCAGCCCCCAGGCCTGGTAGATCGCGCCCGAGAGCACCGTGCCCAGCAGCCGGCCGCCGGCGTTGGCCATGTAGTAGAAGCCCACGTCCAGCGAGACGCCGTCCTCGCGGGCGTAGCTGACGATCAGGTAGCTGTGCAGGGCCGAATTGAGCGCGAACAGCACGCCGAAGGCCAGCAGCCCCGCCACCAGCAGCGCCTGCGCCGGCCAGCCGGCCCACAGCGCCGCCGCCAGGCCCGCCGTCAGCGCCGCCAGCGGCAGCGCCCAGCCGAAGGCCGCGCGGCCGTCCGGCACCGGGCCGCTGCGCAGGCCGGTGATGGCGGGCGCCAGCGCCTGCACCGCGCCGTAGCCGACGATCCACAGCGCCAGGAAGGCGCCGATGCCAGCGTGGCCCCAACCCAGCCGGTCGGCCAGGAACACCGGCAGCGCCACCACGAACCACACGTCGCGCGCGCCGAACAGGAACAGTCGCGCCGCCGACAAGCGGTTGATCGCCGGGCTCTTGGACAGCAGGTCGCGGAACTTCGGCTTGGCCTTGGCCTTGCCCAGGTCGGCCTTCAGCCACACCAGGCTGCCCAGCCACACCAGCGCCAGCGCGCCGGCCATGGCCAGCACCGCGCCGTCGAAACCCAGGCCGGCCAGCAGCAGCGCGCCGAGGAAAAAGCCCAGGCCCTTGAGCGCGTTCTTCGAGCCGGTCAGCAGCGCCACCCAGCGGTACAGGCGTGCCTGTTCGCCGGCGGGCACCAGCAGCTTCAGGCTGCCCTTGGCGCTCATCTTGTTGAGGTCCTTGGCGATGCCGCTCAGCGCTTGCGCCGCCATCACCCAGGGCACGGTGAGCAGGGCCGCGGGCACTGCCAGCATGGCCAGCGCGCCCACCTGCAGCACCAGGCCCAGGTTCATGGTGCGGTTCAGGCCCAGGCGCGCGCCCAGCCAGCCGCCGACGAGGTTGGTGACCACGCCGAAGACTTCGTAGAACAGGAACAGCATCGCCACCTGCAGCGGCGTGTAGCCCAACTGGTGGAAATGCAGCACCACCAGCATGCGCAGCGCGCCGTCGGTGAGGGTGAAGGCCCAGTAGTTGCCGGTGACCAGCAGGTACTGGCGGACCGCGCTGTTCACGCCAGGCCGACCTTGCGCGCCAGTTCGACGGTGCGGTTGGCGTAGCCCCATTCGTTGTCGTACCAGGCGAACACCTTCACCTGGGTGCCGGCGACGACCATGGTGAAGGGCCCGTCGACGATGGAGCTGCGCGGGTCGGTGCGGTAGTCGATGGACACCAGCGGCCGCGTTTCGAAGCCCAGGATGCCCTTGAGCGGGCCGTCGGCGGCGGCCTTGAGCAGGGCGTTCACTTCTTCCACGGTGGTCTCGCGCTTCACCTCGAACACCGCGTCGGTGAGCGAGGCGTTCGCCAGCGGCACGCGCACGGCGTGGCCGTTGAGGCGGCCCTTGAGCTCCGGGAAGATTTCGGTGATGGCGGTGGCCGAGCCGGTGGTGGTGGGGATCAGGCTCATGCCGCAGGCGCGGGCGCGGCGCAGGTCCTTGTGTGGTTGGTCAAGGATCGACTGCGTGTTGGTGAGGTCGTGCACGGTGGTGATGGAACCGTGGCGGATGCCCAGGCCTTCGTGGATGACCTTCACGATCGGCGCCAGGCAGTTGGTGGTGCAGCTGGCGGCGGTGACGATGCGGTGCGCGGCCGGGTCGAACAGATGGTCGTTGACGCCCATCACCACGTTGAGCACGCCGGCTTCCTTCACCGGAGCGGTGACGACCACGCGCTTCACGCCCTGGTCGAGGTAGGCCTGCAGCACGGCGGTGGTCTTCATCTTGCCGCTGGCTTCGATGACCACGTCGCAGCCGGACCAGTCGGTGTCGGCGATGGCCTTGTTGCGCGTCACCGGGATGCGCTGGCCGTCGATGAACATGGCGTCGCCGTCGTGCGTGGCCTCGTGCGCCCAGCGCCCGTGCACCGAATCGAAGTTGAGCAGGTGGGCGAGGGTGGCGGCGTCGCCGGCCGGGTCGTTGACGTGCACGAACTGCACGCCTTCCTGGCCGAAGGCGGCGCGCAGCGCCAGGCGGCCGATGCGGCCGAAACCGTTGATGCCGATCTTGAGGCTCATGTCTGTCGGGGGTCCGTGGGTGATGGGGTCAGCAGCCGGCGCGCTTGGCCTGGCCGGGGGCCTGCGGCAGGCACTGGGCCGGGTCGCCGCCGCAGCAGGTGTCGGTCAGGTAGGCCACCAGGCCGCGCATGGCGTCAACCTCGGCGCGGTAGCGGATGTGGCGGCCCTGCGGTTCCGGGCGGATCAGGCCGGCCTGCTGCAGGGCCTTGAGGTGGAAGGACTGGGTGGTGGCGGGCAGGCCGAGCTGGTCGGCGATTTCCCCGGCGAAGGCGCCTTCCGGGCCGCGTTCGAGCAGCCAGCGGTAGATGGCCAGGCGGTGCGGCTGGGCCAGGGCCGAGAGGGCGGCGAGGGCGTCTTTCGTGTCCATACTTCCAGAATAGTGGAATCGTATGACACTTCCAAGACGGCCCCGGCCCGCCCGCTGCTCAGGCCTTCCGGCGCAGTTCGCCGGCGAGGTCGGTGCCGGGCGCGACGGTGTTGAAGACGGTGCCGTACTTGCGCACGTTTTCGTGCAGCAGCGCCAGGCGGTGGTCGGTCTCGTCGGTGTCCACCACGATTTCGTAGCGGATCGATTCGAGCTTCGGCGGCACGTCCTGGCGCACGCCTTCCACCCGCACTTCCACGCCGCGCAGTTCGAAGCGCAGGATCGGCACCACCCGCTCGATGCCCTTGATCATGCAGGCCGACAGCGCGGCCAGCAGCAGTTCGGCCGGGTTGAAGGCGTCGCGGCGGCCGGCCAGGTCGGTGTCGAGCACCAGGCGCGCGTCCTTGCAGTCGGCGGTGGAGCCATGTGCGTCCACGCGGCGCGCCTGGACCAGGAAGGTGAGCTTGGACTTCGGGGTGGTCATCCTTGTCGCTCCTTTGCTTTACGACCCGGGTCTAGGCCTGGCCCGGGTCGTACAGCAGCCGGTGGATTTCCTTCCTGACCAGGGCGTAACACTCGCAGGAACCGGCCTCCAGTCCCGCCCGGTCGAGCACCGAGATGTGGCCGCGGCGGTAGCTGATGAGCCCCGCGCGCTGCAGCTTGCCCGCGGCCTCGGTGATCGATTCGCGACGCACGCCGAACATGCCCGCGACCATTTCCTGGGTCATGAGCAGTTCGTTCGAGGGCAGCCGGTCGAGCGTCATCAGCAGCCAGCGGCACAGCTGCTGCTCCACCGAGTGGTGCCGCGTGCAGACCACGGTCTGGCTGATCTGCACGATCAGCGCCTGCGAATAGAGCAGCAGCAGGCGCTGCAGCTTGCCGGCGCGAAGGAACTCCTGCCGGAGCAGGCGGGCGTCAAGTCGGAACGCGTTCCCCGCCGTCTGCACGATGGCGGCGCTGGTGGTGGCTCCGCCGCCCAGGAACACCGACACCGGCACCACGCCTTCGTTGCCGACCCCGGCCACTTCGCAGGAGGCGCCGGACTGGGTGAGGTAGTGCAGGGACACGATGGCGGTGGTGGGGAACCAGGCGAAGCGCGGGTGTTCGTTGTGCCCGTAAAGGGTGTCGCCCACCTTCAGCGCCACCATCGACAGGTGTTGGGCGATGTCCCCGAGGTCGGCGTCGGGCAGCGCGGCGAGCAGCCTGTTCTGCTTCAGGCCTTCGGGGGCGAGTACCGGGCAGGAGGCCATCATGGCCGCTTGATTCCGTGCACGTGGCCGTCGGCAAGGATCTCGACGCCGACGCCGCGGTAGCCGATGAAAGTGCAGAAACGGTCGAACATGGGCTCGCCGCTCACGCGGAACTGCTGCCGCGAGCCGTCGGGGTTGGTGCGGTTCAGGACATGGTCGAGGAAGGGTTGCCGGGCGGCGATGGCGGCCCGCAGTGCGTCGCGCCCTTCTTCGTCCCAGCCCGCCGCCGCGGCCGCCGGCGCGTCCGCTGCCAGCGGTTCGACCTGCAGGCCCAGCATTTCCAGCACCGGGCCCGAGACCTTGGTGAAGTGCCCCAGCTGGTCCTGCTCCCAGTACCAGTCGGAGGCCAGCTCGGTGAGGCTGCGGAAACGCGCCTCGCTTTCGCGCAGTTCGGCGGTCCGTTCCTGCACCGTCTGCTCCAGCAGCGTGTTGTAGTCCGCGAGCTTCTTGTAGAGCAGGCGGACCTCGAGCACGTTGCGGATGCGCGTGCGCGCCTCGACCAGGTCGAAGGGCTTGCTGATGAAGTCCCTGGCGCCGCATTCCAGGGCGTGCTGCTTGTGGCCGGGCTGGGCGGTGACCACCAGGACCGGCAGGTAGTCGTCGGCGTCGCTGGTCTTGAGCGCTTCCATCACCTGGAAACCGTCCATGCCCGGCATCTGCAGGTCGAGCAGGATCAGGTCGTAGCGGTTCCTGCGGTGCAGTGCGCAGACTTCCCGCGGGTCCCGGGTCGAGTCCACGTGCGTGTAGCCGGCATTGCCCAGCAGCTGGGCGAGCAGGGCGATGTTCTCCTCCTGGTCGTCCACCAGCAGGATGCTGGCGCCGAGGATGTCGGATTCCGTGACCTTCATGGCTGTTCCCTTGCGGTTGTGCGGCTCGCGCCGGGGCCGGAGGCCTCCAGCGCCGCGTCCAGCGTTTCCAGCAGCGCCATCACCTTGATCGGCTTGGTGACGTAGCGGAAGAAGCCCGCCGCCAGGGCGAGGCTGATGTTGGCGGCGATGGCGTCGGCGCTGAGCGCCACCACCGGGACGCCTGCGGTCGCCGGGTCTTCGGCCAGCACCCGCATGGCCTCGGTGCCACTGATGCCGGGCAGGTCCAGGTCCATCAGGATGACGTCGGGAAGGGCTGCGCGGGCGATCTCGATGCCGCGTTCGCCGTCGGTGGCGGTCAGCAGGCGCAGGTCCGGCCGGCGCGAGACGATGGCCTCCACCAGCGCCAGGTTTGCCGGGTTGTCCTCGACGCAGAGCAACGTGCGCGGGGGCGCGCCGCTGCGCGCCGGTGCCGGGGCCGGGGCCGGCACCGGGCCGGTGGCATGCGGCAAGGAACTCGCCGGGCTGAGTTCGATCCAGAACACGCTGCCCTGGCCCACGGTGCTGCGCACGCCGATGGCGCCACCCATCGACTCCACCAGCCGCTTCGACACCACCAGGCCGATGCCGGTGCCCTGTTCCCGGCCGGCTTCCTTGCCCAAGCGGTTGAAGGGCTGGAACAGGTGCTGCAGTTCGTCTTCGGAGAGCCCTTTGCCGGTGTCCGCGACGCTGATGCGGATGCGTCCTTCGCCGGTCTGCGCCCAGTCCACGACCACGGAGCCGTCGGGGCGGTTGTACTTGATGGCGTTCGACAGCAGGTTGCTAAGCACCTGCTTCAGGCGCTTGCGGTCCGCGTGCACGAAGCCGGGGGGTGGCGTCGCCGGCAGCGCCACATCGATGCCGTGGGAGCGTGCCTGCTGCTCCACCATGGCCTGGCATTCGCCCATCACCTCGGCCAGCGACACCGGTTCCATCGCCAGCGGCAGCTTGCCGGATTCGATCGCCGCCAGGTCGAGGATTTCGTCGACCAGGGCCAGCAGGTACCACCCGGCCTTGAGGATGTAGTCGAGGTTGCCTTCCTGCACGGGCGTCGGCGGCGGCGGGCCCGACTTCAGGAGCTGGGCGAAGCCGAGCACCGCGTTGAGCGGCGTGCGCAGCTCGTGGCTCATGCTCGAAAGGAATTCCGACTTGGCGCGGTTGGCCCTGTCCGCGGCTTCCTTCGCCTCGCGCAGCCTGGCCTGGTCGCGCACGCGTTCGGTGCTGTCGCTGAAGACGGCGCGCAGTTCGGGGCTGCCGTCGGCGGCGGGCGAGGCGGTGGCCGACCACTGCACCCACCGCGGCGCGCCGTCGGCCCTGGCCAGCCGGAACTCGCAGGATTGCGGTTCGCCGCTTTCGATGAGTTTCTGCAGGCCCAGGTGGAAGGCGTCGGCGTCGCGCTTGTCGAGGTAGCGGGCCCAGCGCTGGCCGATCAGCTCCCGGCGGGTCGTGCCCAGCAGGGTGGCGGCGGTGAGGTTGGCCTGGGTGATCTGCCCTTGCCGGGAGAGGGTGCAGTAACCGACCGGCGCCAGGTCGTAGAGGTCGAAGTAGCGTGCGCGTTCGAGGTCGAGGGCCAGCTGCGCGTCGCGCAGTTCCTCGTTCTGCATTTCCAGTTCGACCTGGTGTACCTGCAGTTCGTGCAGCAGCCTGCGGGCTTCGCCCGGGGCGAGGTTGTCGATGTCGGCCGGCGCCGGGCCGGCCCTCGTCCGCAGGCGTTCCTCGGCCTGCCGGCGCAGCGGCCGGTGCGCGGCCGCGGGCGCGGCCTCGTCCTTCGGGGGTGGCGCCCGCGGTGCCCCGGCACGCTTGCGCTTTTCGGCCATTACGGCGGCCCGCCCGTCGTCCGTTCGGTGGTGGCGATCGCGTACATGCCGCCGGACTCGTCGAACAGGGCAGTGGACACGATCGACACCGTCAGCACGGCGCCGTGCTTGTCGAGGCGCTGGGTGAGGTAGGGCTCGAGCACCTCGGCTTCGCTCAGCCGGCGCAGCGTGGCGAGGGCCTCCTCGCGCAGGGGCTCGGGGATCCGCTGCCGCACGTTCATCTGCAGCGCCTCGGCTTCGGTCCAGCCGTACATCCGCTCGGCGCCGGGGTTCCAGGTGAGGATGCGGCCGGCCAGGTCCTGCACCGTGATGGCGTCGTGCGAATCACGGACCACCACGGCCAGGCGCAGGTGTTCCCGGGCCTTGAGCAGCTGCTCCCGGGTCTGCATCGCCTCGGTGATGTCGATGAACGAGATCACCGCGCCTTCGATCACGTTGTCCAGGGTGCGGTAGGGAAGGATGCGCATGGTGTGCCACTTGCCGTTCGTCGTGCGCACGTCCACGGCCTTGGGTGCCAGCGAGTCCAGCACCTCGCGCACGTCCGCCGCCAGACTGTCGTAGCCGACCATGTTGGAGACGACGTGGCTCACCGGCCTGCCGACGTCGCTGGGGATCAGGTTGATGATGGCGCTGGCGGCCGGCGTGAAGCGCAGGATGCGCAGCTCATGGTCCACGAACACCGTACCGATGCCGGTGCCGGCCAGCAGGTTGTTCATGTCGTTGTTGACCCGCGACAGGTCGGCGACCTTGGTCTGCAGCTCCATGTTGACGGTGTTGAGCTCTTCGTTGACCGACTGCAGCTCTTCCTTCGAGGTTTCCATCTCCTCGTTGGTCGACTGCAGCTCCTCGTTCACCGACTGCATTTCCTCGATCGAGGACTTGAGCTCCTGGTTGGAGATCTCCAGCTCCTCGTGGGTGCTGCGCAGGTATTCGTCCTTGGTCCGCAGTTCGTGCAGCAGCTCCGAGATGCGCTGCGCCGCCTCGGTTTCGGAACCCGGGATGGCGGCCACACCCTCGGCGCCGGCCGGGGCACCGGCCAGCGGGCGGGCTTGCGGCTCCGGGACGTCCTCGAGGATGGCGAGGTAGAGGAAGCTTCCCGCCTGCGCGGCGCCCGTGGCTGGCACCGGGCAGACCGTCAGGTCGACCAGGGTGAAGTGGCCGTTGGTTTTCACCCGCAGGCCGGGGCAGCGCACGGTTTCGCGCTTGGCGGCGGCCTGTTTGAGCGCGCTGGCGAGCTCGCGCCGCAGGCCTTCGCGGGCCATCTTCAGGAGGTTGCTGATGCCCGGTTCGCCCGGCGCCGGCTCCAGGTACATGCCGGTGCGGCCGTACAGGTAGAGGATGTCGCCCTGCTCGTTGACCAGCGCGGCGGTGGGCGCAAGCTGGCGCAGCAGCGCCTGCTCGGTCAGTTCGCGCAGCGGCAGCTTGGCCGCGGAGGTCGCCCGGTGGGCGCCGATTTTCGGGGCGGGACCCGCGTCGTTCGTGGCCATGGGCGGCATCAGGTGGGTCAGTGGGCCGCGGTCCCTCGCGGGAACGGTTTCCTTGCGCTGGAACAGTTTCGCCTTGCGGTCGATCACGGCGAAGGCGTCGCCGAGTTCGCCCACGCCTTCCGACGAGCCCAGGAACAGCACGCCGCCCGGCCTGAGCGCGTAGTGGAACAGCGGGATGACCTTCCGCTGCAGCGCTGCGTTCATGTAGATCAGCACGTTGCGGCAGGTGACCAGGTCGAGCCGCGAGAACGGCGGGTCCTTGATGAGGTCGTGCTCGGAGAACACCAGCATGTCGCGCAGGCCCTTGTGCACGCGATAGGCGCTGCCGTCGGATTCGGGGCTGAAGAAACGCGCCAGGCGCTCGGCGGACAGGTCGGCGGCGACGCTGGCCGGGTACAGGCCGGCGCGGGCGGTGGCTATGGCGCGGCTGTCGATGTCGGTGGCGAAAAGCTGCACCGCCTGGTGCTGGTGGGTCTTCTCCATGTACTCCTGCAGCAGGATGGCCACGGAGTAGGCTTCTTCGCCGGTGGAGCAACCGGCGCACCAGGCGCGGATGGTCGAACCCGCGGGCTTGTCCTCGAACAGCTTCGGGATGACCTGTTCCTCCAGCACCTTGAAGGCGTCGGGGTCGCGGAAGAAGCTGGTCACGCCGATCAGCAGGTCGCGGAATAGCGCCTCCACCTCGGCGGGCGTCTGCTGCAGGAAGCGGACGTAGGCCTCCAGCGCATCGATCTGGTGTACGGCCATGCGCCGCTCGACGCGGCGGTTGATGGTGCTGGGCTTGTACTGCGAGAAGTCGTGGCCGGTCTGGGCCCGCAGCAACACGAAGATCTTCTTCAGCGCACCCTCGGCCTGGGGCGTGTCGACCGCGACCGGGACCCGGATCTTGCCGAAGGCATGCCTGGCGTAGGCGACCAGGCGCGCTGGCATTTCGGCCGGCGGCAGCGGGTAGTCCACCATGCCGGTGGCGATGGCGCTGAGCGGCATGCCGCTGAACTCGGTGGTGTCGGGATCCTGCGCCATCACCATGCCGCCGGCGCCCTTGATGGCGCGCACGCCCTGGGTGCCGTCGCTGCCGGTGCCCGAGAGCACGATGCCGATGGCGCGCTGGCCCTGGTCCTCGGCCAGCGAGCGGAAGAAGAAGTCGATCGGCAGCCGCTGGCCGCGCGGCGCGGAAGGCTCGAGCAGCTGCAGCGTCCCGTCCAGGAAGGCCATGTCGTGGTTGGGCGGGATGATGTAGACGCAGTCGGGCTGCACCACCATGCCGTCGTCGACTTCGAACACCGGCATGCGGGTGCAGCGCCGGATCAGGTCGCTGAGCATGCTCTTGTGGTCGGGCGCCAGGTGCTGGACCAGCACGAAGGCCATGCCCGGCGGCGCGTCCGCCGGCATGCCGGAGAAAAACGCCTCGAACGCGGCCAGCCCGCCGGCCGAAGCGCCGATGCCCACCACGGGGAAGCCGGCATGGAGCGCGGCGGCCTGGCCGCCGTCGGGCGGGGCGCTCTGGCCGGCGGCGTCCGCGCCGGACGAAATCTGCTTCTTCCTGCCCCTTCCGGCGCCTGCCATGTCCCGATCCCTGCACCCGACCGGTGCCCCTCGGGACAGGTTACACCCTGCCCGGACGGAAAAGCCCGGCGCTTGGCCGGGCTTCTTCGTGCCGCGCGGGAACCGGGACCGTCAGGCCCCGGCTTCTTCCCTGTAGGCGTCGACCGGGATGCAGGCGCACATCACGTTCTTGTCGCCGTAGACGTTGTCCACGCGCGCCACCGGCGGCCAGTACTTGGCCTGGCGCAGGCTGGCGAGCGGGAACGCGGCCAGCTCGCGCGGGTAGGCGTGGGTCCACTCGCTGGCCGACACCTTGGTGGCGGTGTGCGGGGCGTTCTTGAGCGGGTTGTCCTCGCGGTCGAGCTTGCCTTCCTCGACGGCGCGGATCTCGTCGCGGATCTGGATCATGGCGTCGATGAAACGATCCAGCTCGTGCTGCGATTCGCTTTCCGTCGGCTCCACCATCAGCGTGCCCGAGACCGGGAAGCTGAGCGTGGGGGCGTGGAAGCCGAAGTCGATCAGGCGCTTGGCCACGTCCTCGGCGCCGATGCCGGTGGCGTCCTTGAGCGGGCGCAGGTCGAGAATGCACTCGTGCGCCACCAGGCCGTTGCGGCCGGTGTAGAGCGTCCTGTAGTGCGGCGCCAGGCGCTTGGCGATGTAGTTGGCGTTGAGCAGGGCCACCTGGGTGGCGCGGCGCAGGCCTTCGGCGCCCATCATCACGATGTACATCCAGCTGATCGGCAGGATCGAGGCCGAGCCGAAGGTGGCCGCCGACACCATGCCCGCGCCACCCTCGGTGCCGAAGGCCTTGGGCAGGAACGGCGCCAGGTGCGACTTCACCGCGCAGGGGCCCACGCCGGGGCCGCCGCCGCCGTGCGGGATGCAGAAGGTCTTGTGCAGATTCAGGTGGCTGACGTCCGAGCCCCACTTGCCGGGCTTGGCCACGCCCACCAGCGCGTTCATGTTGGCGCCGTCGGTGTACACCTGGCCGCCGTGCGCGTGCACGATGTCGCAGATCTCGACGATGTCTTCCTCGAACACGCCGTGCGTGGACGGGTAGGTGACCATCAGCGCGGCGAGGCGGTCGGAGTACTTCTCGGCGTTGCGGCGGATGTCCTCGACGTCGACGTTGCCGTTGGCGTCAGTCTTGGTGACCACCACGGTCATGCCGCACATCTGCGCCGAAGCCGGGTTGGTGCCGTGCGCCGAATCCGGGATCAGGCAGATGTCGCGGTGCGCCTCGCCGCGGCTGCGGTGGTAGGCACGGATGGCCAGCAGGCCGGCGTATTCACCCTGGGCGCCGGAGTTCGGCTGCAGGCTGACGGCGTCGTAGCCGGTGCACTCGACCAGCATGGCCTCGAGCGATTCCACCAGCTCGCGGTAGCCGGCGGCCTGTTCCGGCGGCGCCAGCGGGTGGATGTTGGCGAACTCGGGCCAGGTCACCGGAATCATCTCGGCGGTGGCGTTGAGCTTCATGGTGCAGCTGCCCAGCGGGATCATGGTGCGATCCATCGCCAGGTCCTTGTCGGCCAGCGAACGCATGTAGCGCAGCAGCTCGTGCTCGCTGTGGTGGGTGTTGAACACCGGGTGCTGCATGAACTTCGAGGTGCGGCGCAGCGATTCCGGGATGAGCTCCGGCGCGGTGGCGTCGAGCGTGTCCACGGACGGCAGCGCGGCCTCGTCGGACGGGGCGAAGATGCGCCAGAGCAGGGCGACGTCCTCGCGGGTGGTGGTTTCGTCGAGCGAGATGCAGATCGAACCGTTGCTGCGCACGCGCAGGTTGGCGCGGTGGGCCTGGGCGCGGGCAAGGATGCGCGCGCTGGCGTCGCCGGCCTCGATGCACAGGGTGTCGAAGGCGGTGGCGTGCACCACCGAATGGCCCAACTCGCGCAGGCCGGCCGCCAGGATGGCGGTGAGGCGGGTGACGCGGCGGGCGATGCGCGCCAGGCCCTCGGGGCCGTGGTAGACGGCGTACATCGAGGCCATCACCGCCAGCAGCACCTGCGCGGTGCAGATGTTGGAGGTGGCCTTCTCGCGGCGGATGTGCTGCTCGCGGGTCTGCAGCGTGAGGCGGTAGGCCGGCTTGCCCTCGGCGTCGATGGAGACGCCGATCAGGCGGCCCGGCATCGAGCGCTTGAAGGCGTCCTTGCAGGCCATGAAGGCGGCATGCGGGCCGCCGAAGCCGAAGGGCACGCCGAAGCGCTGGGTGTTGCCGACCACGATGTCGGCGCCCATTTCGCCCGGCGGCTTGAGCAGGGTCAGGGCCAGCAGGTCGGCGGCGACCACGAACAGGGCGTTGTGCGAGTGGATGACCTCGGCGTCGCGGCTCCAGTCCTCGATCCAGCCGCTGGAGGCCGGGTACTGCACCAGCACGCCGAAATAGTCGCCCTTGGCGAGCGCGGCGTGGAAGGCGTCGGTGGAGCGCACGATGTCCAGGGCGATGCCCAGCGGCTCGGCGCGGGTGCGCAGCACCTCGATGGTCTGCGGGTGGGTGTCGCCGGCGACCAGGAAGGTGTTGGACTTCGACTTGGCCGAACGCTTGGCCAGGGTCATGGCCTCGGCCGCCGCGGTGCCCTCGTCGAGCAGGGAGGCGTTGGCGATCTCCATGCCGGTGAGGTCGGCGCACAGGGTCTGGAAGTTGATCAGCGCTTCCATGCGGCCCTGGGAGATTTCCGCCTGGTAGGGCGTGTAGGCCGTGTACCAGGCCGGGTTCTCCAGGATGTTGCGCAGGATGACGTTCGGCGTGTGGGTGCCGTAGTAGCCCTGGCCGATGAAGCTGCGGAAGACCTGGTTCTTGCCGGCGATGGCGCGGATCTTGGCGATGGCCTCGACCTCGGTGACCGGGGCGGGCAGGGCCAGCGGGGCGGCCGACTTGATGCTGGCCGGCACGATGGCGTCGGTCATCGACTCCAGCGAGTCGTGGCCGACCACGCGCAGCATGTGGGAGATTTCGGCGTCGTTGGGGCCGATGTGGCGTTCGAGGAAGGCGTCGTGGTGCTCGAGCTGGCGCAGGCTGTCGCGATTCATGGCGGATCCGGACATGGGAAGGGACCGTGCAAGCCGCACGGGGCGCCCCTCTGTCCTTTTGCCTGAGAGTTTTGGGCGTGTGGCCCATGCCCCTTCGGCGCCGGCTGGTTCCGGTCTCTCCAGAGTCGCTCGCGTGATGCGGTTCCGGGTCCTGAGCGATTACGGGCGTTACGCCTTCGGCGCTGGCCTTGGCCAGCCTCTCCCGCACCACGCATCGAGCTCCCCCATTCTACCCGAAGCCCAGGGGGGAGGGGCGTGAAGCCCTTACTGGCTGGTCAGGTCGGCCTTCTGGCGCTCGTCCGCCGGCGGTTCGCCGTGGACCAGGAACCAGGTGTTTTCGGCGATGTTGGTGGCGTGGTCGCCGATGCGCTCGATGTTCTTGGCCGCGAACAGCAGGTGGGTGCAGGCGGTGATCTGGCGCGGGTCCTCGGCCATGTAGGTCAGCAGCTCGCGGAACAGGCCCGTGTACTCGGCGTCCAGCTCCACGTCGCGGCCGCGCACGGCCATGGCCTTGTCGGCGTCGCGCAGGCGGTAGGCCTCGAGCGCCTCGGCGACCAGGCCGTTGGCCAGCTTGGCCAGGGCCGGCAGGCCGCGGGCGGCCGAAACCGGCGCCGACTGGTTGAGCACCATGCTGCGCTTGGCCACGTTGGCGGCGTAGTCGCCGATGCGCTCGATGTCGGCCGAGATGCGCAGCGCGGCGTAGACCTCGCGCAGGTCGCGCGCCATCGGCTGGCGCAGGGCCAGCAAGCGCAGCACGTCGTGGCTGACTTCGTGCTCGAGCGCATCGATGGCGTCGTCGTTGGCGACCACGCGCATGGCGGCCTGGCTGTCGCGGCGCTGCAGCACGTCGATGGCGGCGTCGAGCTGGGCCACGGCGATCTGGCCCATGCGCTGGATCTCGCCGTCGAGGCGCTTGAGCTCGCTGTCGTAGCTCTTGACGATATGGTCGGTCATCGCGGTGTCCTGTGCTTAGCCGAAGCGACCGGTGATGTAGTCTTCGGTCTGCTGCTTGGTGGGCTTGGTGAAGATGGTGGTGGTCGGGCCGTGCTCGATCAGCTCGCCCAGGTACATGAAGGCGGTGAAGTCGGAGCAGCGCGCCGCCTGCTGCATGTTGTGGGTCACGATCAGGATCGTGAACTGCTGCTTGAGCTCGGCGAAGAGCTGCTCGATCTTGCCGGTGGCGATCGGGTCGAGCGCCGAGGTGGGCTCGTCGAACAGGATCACCTGCGGCTTCAGGGCCACCGCGCGGGCGATGCACAGGCGCTGCTGCTGGCCGCCGGACAGGCCCAGCGCGCTCTGCTTGAGCTTGTCCTTGACCTCGTCCCAAAGCGCCGATTGGCGCAGGGCTTCCTCGACGCGGTCGGCCATGTCGGCCTTCGACAGCTTCTCGTAGTGGCCGATGCCGTAGGCGATGTTGTCGAAGATCGACATCGGGAACGGCACCGGCTTCTGGAACACCATGCCGATCTTCGAGCGCAGGCGGTTGAGCGGGTACTTCGGGTCGAGCACGTTCTCGCCGTCGAGCAGCACCTCGCCGGTGGCGCGCTGGCCCGGGTAGATCGAGTAGATGCGGTTGAAGATGCGCAGCAGGGTGGACTTGCCGCAGCCCGAGGGGCCGATCAGCGCGGTCACCTTGCTCTCGGGCACGTCGAAGCTGATGTCCTTGAGCGCGGTGAAGTCGCCGTAGTGGAAGGCCAGGTTGCGCGCGGCGAGCTTGACCCGCGACGGCTCGGCGGCGCCGGCGGCGGCCTGCGGGACGGCGGTGGCGAAGGTGATCGGGGCGTCAGTCATGGTGGGTCTTCTTGCGCAGCAGGAGGGTGCGTGCGACCAGGCTGACGGCCAGCACGAACAGGGTGATCAGGAAGGCGCCGGCCCAGGCCAGCTGGTTCCAGTACTCGAAGGGGCTCATGGCGAACTGGAAGATGGTGACCGGCAGGTTCGGCATGGCGCCGGACATGTCGGTGTTCCAGTACTGGTTGTTGAAGGCGGTGAACAGCAGCGGCGCGGTCTCGCCGCTGATGCGCGCCAGCGCCAGCAGCACGCCGGTGACGATGCCCGGCAGGGCAGCGCGGTAGAGGATCTGCGTGGTCACCTTCCACTGCGGGATGCCCAGCGACAGGGCGGCCTCGCGCATCTGCGACGGCACCAGGCGCAGCATCTCGTCGGTGGTGCGCACCACCACCGGCAGCACGATGAAGGCCATGGCGACGGCGCCGGCATAACCGGAGAACGAGCCGGTCGGGCGCACCACCAGGGTGTACACGAACAGGCCCAGCACGATCGACGGCGCCGAGAGCAGGATGTCGTTGACGAAGCGGATCACCTCGCCGATCTTGCGCGACCGGGCGTACTCGGCCAGGAAGGTGCCGGCGGCGATGCCCACGGGCGCGCCCAGGCAGATAGCCAGCGTGCTCAGCATCAGCGAGCCGACGATGGCGTTCTTCAGGCCGCCGGTGTCCTGGCCCGGCGGCGGGGTCATTTCGGTGAACAGCGACAGGCTCATCGCGTCCACGCCCTTGCTGATGGTGACCCAGAGGATCCACACCAGCCAGAACAGGCCGAACAGCGTGGCCGCGCCGGACAGGACCAGGGAAGCCGCGTTGACGAGGCGGCGGCGGAGATACAGGCGGTCGGCGACGGAGGCCATCAGTTGCCCTCCCGCCTGGCCAGGCGCATCAGCATGAGCTTGGCGATGGCCAGCACCACGAAGGTGACGATGAACAGCACGAAGCCCAGCGCCAGCAGCGCCGACTGGTACATCGGCGTGGTCGCCTCGGCGAATTCGTTGGCGATGGAGGCGGCGATCGAGTTGCCGGGCATCAGCAGCGAGGCATTGATCTGGTGCGAATTGCCCAGCACGAAGGTCACGGCCATGGTTTCGCCCAGCGCGCGGCCCATGCCCAGGAAGATGCCGCCGATCACCGCCGAGCGGGTGTAGGGCAGCACGATGTCCCAGACCACCTCGGTGGTGGTGGAGCCGAGCGCGTAGGCCGATTCCTTCAGGCGGTGGGGCACGGTCATGAACACGTCGCGCATGACCGAGGAAATGAAGGGGATGACCATGATCGCCAGCACGATGCCGGCGGTCAGCATGCCGATGCCCAGCGGCGGACCGGCGAACAGCAGGCCGACGAAGGGCAGGGTGCCCAGCTTCTCGTCGACCCACGGATAGACGTTGTCGGCCAGGAAGGGCGCCAGCACGAACAGGCCCCACATGCCGTAAATGATGGAAGGGATGCCGGCCAGCAGCTCGATGGCCATGCCCAGCGGCTGGCGGATCCAGGCCGGGGCGACCTCGGTGAGGAACAAGGCGATGCCGAAACTCACCGGCACGGCGATGATCATGGCGATGATGGTGCTCACCACGGTGCCATAAATGGCCACCAGGGCGCCGTATTCCTCGGTGACCGGGTTCCATTCGGTGGAGGTGAGGAAGCCCAGGCCGAATTCTGCGAAGGCCTCGCGGCCGCCCCAGAACATCGACAGGGCCGCCAGGCCCAGCGCGATCAGGACGAACCAGCCGGCCAGGGTGACCAGGTTGCGGAAGGCCCAGTCGCCGAAGGCATCGAGGCGATGCGATCGTTCGGCGGCGGGCGGGGCGGAAGCGGTTTGCATTCGCGGCGCTCTTTTACTGGGGCCTGACTTGTGAAGAAGCCCCGGGGGGGCCCCCGGGGGGGGGGGGGGGGGGGGTGGGGGGGGG
>JAIBEO010000259.1 GCA_019459185.1 Rhizobium sp.
GTCAGAGAACATTTGTGATTGAATCAGGCGCTTCAATCACAAATGTTCTCTGACCCCATTTTCTTTGATCTATTCGTTCTTGTCTGCGTCCATCCGCCTTGATCCGTGTTAAATCCGGAATGCCTTCCAAGACGGGTCGCAAGGTGACGACGTAGCGCAGGGGGCCGCGCGGGGCGGTGGCGTCGAAGGGCCAGCAGGTGACGAGCAGGAGCTGGTCGTGGCCGGGCGCGGTGGACAGGCGTTCGCGTCGGGAATCGGCCACGCGGTGGCCGGTGACCACGTAGTCGCGCGGACCGTTCGTGGTTTCAAGGCGAACATGGTCGCCGTCGCGCAGGTGCTGCAGCCAGCGGAAGTGGGTGTCGCGGTGGCCGCTGATCACCGTCGTGCCGGGTTCGCCCGGGCGCGCGCTAGATTCCGCCCAGCCGGGGCCGAAGGCCAGCGGGCGGCCACTGTCGCCAGCCAGCACCACCTGCGATATGCCCAGCCGCGGCTGGTGCAAGCGCGCCACCGCATGCGTGTCGGCCCAGGGCCAGGGTCGGTGCGTGCCGCCGTTTGCCAGCGTCTGTTGCCACGAATCGTGCAGCAGCACCTGCGCCAGCGCCGCCTTCGCCGGAAGCCAGGCGGCGTTCGCGGCCAGCAGCAGCGCCGCCAGTAGCAGACCGTTCGCCAGCCAGCGCCGCGCGCTGGCGACAGTCCCGCGCAGGTGGCGAGGCAGTGGTGGGGCTTCCTTGCCCCGACAGCGTCCGGGGCAGTCCGATGGTGGGGCTTCCTTGCCCCGAGGGTGCATCCCTGATGCGATGGCGAACACGGTGGAATTCACGGCGCCTCCTGCGCCGTCGGCGGGGAAACCAGGGGGAAGGGCCGGCGGCGCAGCAGCGCGCTCGCATCGGCGGGCACGAAGTGCCAGTGCATGTGCGCCAGCGCCCGTTCGGTCGAGCGCGCGCCCGGCTCCGGCGCCGGCGGCGGGAAGGTGTCGCGGGGTTCGATGATCAGGACCATGGCGGTGTCTCCGGTGGGGACGGGGGTGCTTGCCTTGGCAGGAGCGACTTCAGTCGCGAAGCTTTTCGCGAAGGGCTTCGCGGGTGAAGCCGCTCCTACAAAGGGGGGGGGAGTGCTACGCGGCGTGGGGGCGCAGCAGGCAGAGCAAGGCGAGGCACAGCAGCGAGGCAAGGACGCGGGTGGCCATGGCTCAGCCCCGCGTGCGCAGCAGCAGCGCGCCGCCCAGCGCGAGCGCCAGGGCCAGCATCAGTTCGCGGGTCCAGCCGGTGCTGCCCTGGGCGAAGGCCAGGCTGCCGTCCGGCGTGGCGTTGAGCATGCGCGTGCTGCCCAGGCTTTCGTCCTTCGGCCGCGCCGGCGTGCGGTCCACCGCCACCAGGCTGGTGTAGGTGCTCACCAGGCCGTGCCGCAGCGCCACGTCCACCACGGCCGGGCGCAGGCGCTCGAGGTCGCCGCCGCGGCGGATCTCGTCCTCCAGCCCGTCGATGCGCGCCCGCGCCCACAGCCGGCCGATGCCCGGCGCCGGCGTGGCCGATTCGGTGCCCAGCGGCACGCGGCGCACCCAAGGCTGCGGCGTCAGGCCGCGCACGGTGGCGACGCCGGCGAGGCGGTCGATGCGCGCCACCACCTGCAGCGCCTCGCCCTGGTACAGGTCGGGCACGCGCGCCGGGTAGGCGTCGGCGGCACCGGGCCAGTCCACCTGGATGTCGCGCATGGCCGGGTGGTCGAGTTTGGCCAGCAGTGCGTCCATCTTCGCCGCCACCTCGTTGACGTCGCGCACCAGCGTCTGCGTGCCGCGGCCGGCTTCGGCGGCCTTGCGCAGGAAGTGGCTGTTGGGCGCGCTGCCGATGCCCACCGGGAACAGCCGGGCGTCGCCGCGTTCGCTTTCGATCACTGCCAGCAGTTCGTCTTCGTTGCCCACGGCGGCGTCGGTGGCCAGCACCACCTGGCGCAGGAAACCCGGCGCCGGTTCACCCGCGAAGGCTGCGCGCAACGCCGGCAGCATCTCGGTGCCGCCCTCGGCCTGCAGCGAGCGCACGAAGGCGCGGGCGCGGGCCACGTTGCCCGGCTCCGCCGCTACCGGCGCCTCGAACAGCAGTTCGAAGGTGTCGTCGAAGCGCACCACGTTGAAGCGGTCGCCCGGGCGCAGCCGCGCCAGCGCCTGGTCGGCGGCTTCGATGGCCTGCTGCATGGACGCGCCCGACATGGAGCCGGAGTTGTCGATCACCAGCACCAGCTCGCGCGGCAGCGGCGCCACCGGCAGGGTCGGCGGCACCAGCATCAGCAGGGCGAAGTCCTCGCCGCCGACGCGGTCGGTGAACACGGCGCTGCGCGGCGCCTTGCTGGGCACGGGTTCCCAGCGCAGTTCGAAATCGCGGTCGCCGGCCTCGACGAGGTGGGCCAGCACGACCCGGTAGGTGGGGCCGTCGGCCGACACCGTCACCGCGTGGGTGGGGCTGTCGAGCCGCTGCAGCGGCAGCCCCGGTTCGATCTCGGCGGTCAGCGCCACCGTCGGCGGCAGCGCGGCGCCGGCGTCTTCGCCGGCCATCACGGCGGGCAGCGCCTCCGGCACCGTCTCGGCGCCGCTCGCGTTCCAGGCGGCGAAGGCGGTTTCCGGCGAAGGCGCGGGCAGGTAGCGCGGCGTCAGCGTCAGCGGCAGGTGCAGCGAAAACACGCCGTCCCTGAAGGCCACCGGCTGCCAGTAGCGCACCTCGATCTCCACTTCTTCGCCCGGGCCGATGTTGGCCACCGCGGTCTGGAACAGGTTGGGGCGGTTCTGCGACACCAGGCTGGCGCGCTGGCCGGCGGCGGCCGCGGCCTCGTACACGGCGCGGGCTTCTTCCTTCTCGCGGATCTCGCCTTCGATCAGACGCTCGCCGATGCGCAGGGTGAGCGCACCGACGGCGGCGTTCTCCGGCAGCGGCAGCAGGTAGCGGCCCTCGCGCCACTGGCTGGAATCGTTGCGGTAGGTCTGGCGCACGCTCACTTCGGCCAGCAGGCCGCGCACCTGCATGTCCACGGTGGTGTCCATGGCCAGGGTGGCCACCCATTCGCCGTCGCGTTTGAGCATCAGGCCTTCGGGCTCGCGCGCGGCCGCGGCCAGGGCTGGCGACAGCGCCGCCAGCAGCAGCACCACGCGCAGCACCGCGGGCGGCGGCAGGCGCAGGAATCGGAACAGGCGGGGCTTGCGGGTTTCGCGGTGGTCCATGGCGGTTCTCCTGGGTGGCAGGGCCATTCCAGCGGGCGCGCCGGCGCCGGCCGGGGCGGGTCCGGGGCAGGGCGATGGCGAAATGTGGCAATTCGCGGGCAACACGTTGCCGCCCCCGCGCCGCTGGCCTAGGCTGGCCGCCATGTCACGCACCGTCGCCATCGTCGAAGACGAACCCGCCATCCGCGCCAACTACGCCGAGGCGCTGCGCCGCCACGGCTACGGCGTGCAGCCGCACGCCAGCCGCGCCGAGGCGCAGGCGGCCTTCGCGCTGAAGCTGCCGGACCTGGTGATCATCGACGTGGGCCTGGGCGACGAACCCGAGGGTGGCTTCGACCTGTGCCGCGAACTGCGCGCGCGTTCGGCCACGCTGCCCATCCTGTTCCTGACCGCGCGCGATTCCGACTTCGACGTGATCTCCGGCCTGCGCCTGGGCGCCGACGACTACCTGAGCAAGGACACCAGCCTGCCGCAGCTCACGGCGCGCATCCACGCGCTGTTCCGGCGGCTCGATTCGCTGGCGGCGCCGCAGGCGCGCGAGCAGGTGTTCCGGCTGCGCGGGCTCACGCTGGAACTCGAGCGCATGCGCGTGACCTGGGACGGCCGCGACGTCGGTCTCACCGTCACCGAGTTCTGGATGGTGCACGCCCTGGTGCGTTACCCCGGCCACGTGAAGACGCGCGAGCAGCTGATGCGCGAGGCCCAGGTGGTGGTGGACGACGCCACCATCACTTCGCACGTCAAGCGCATCCGCCGGAAATTCCAGGCGCTCGACGCCGCCTTCGACGAGATCGACACCGTGCACGGCGCCGGCTACCGCTGGCGGGCCTGAGCCGCATGTCGCTGCGCACGAAACTGCTGCTGGTGGCGCTGTCGATCCTGGCTTTGCCGTGGGCCGGCTGGCAGTTCGTGCGGCAGATGGAAACGCTGCTGCGCCAGGGCCAGGAGCAGGCGCTGCTGGCTTCGGCCGAAGCGCTGGCGCGCGGCATCGCGGTGCGCCCGGCGGGGCTGCCGGCCAGCGGCCCGGGCTGGTTCGTGCACCGCCTGGACTACGCGCCGCGGCTCGACGGCGAAGCGGGCGACTGGCAGGGCGCGGCCGAAGCGCCGGTGGCCTTCGGCGGCTCGCGACCCTGGCTGCGCGCCGCGCTGGCGCAGACGAACGACCGCCTGCACCTGTGGGTCTCGGTGGACGACGCCAGCCCGCAGCGCGGCGAGGCACACTGGCCCGCCGACCTTGAATTCGACCGGCTGCGCCTGCGCCTGGTCGGCCCTGCCGGCGACCTGCGCCTGCGCCTGGCGAACAGCGGCTCCGGCGCGCTGCGGGTGGCGGGCGAAGACGGCCTGCCGCCCTCGATCCGCGTCGAGGGTTTCTGGCGCGAACGCGAGGGGGGTTACGACGTCGAGCTGGCGCTGCCTCAGGCCTTCGCCGTGCGTGCGATCGGACTCGAAGCCCGCGACCTCGACGCCAGCGGCATGCGTCGCATCGCCGGCACCGTGGCCACCGACGGCACGCTGCTGGCCCCGCCGACCCATGGCTACGTCGGCGCGCTCGAACCCGTGCTGGCCGCGCTGGCGCCCGCCGGCATGCGCGTTCGCGTGACCGACCGCGAGGCCTGGGTGCTGGCCCGGGGGGGGGGGGTGCTGCGCCGGGCTGGGGAGAGCCGGCCGGTGAGCGGCGAGGTGCCACGGCCCTTGATCAAGTT
>JAIBEO010000260.1 GCA_019459185.1 Rhizobium sp.
ACCCCATTTTCGGTTTGCATTTAGCTTATCCGCGTTTATCCGCGCAGATCCGTGGCAAAAGCCGTGCTTACAAAGCCGCGAGCAGCGCGTTGAAGGTGGGGCTGGGGCGCATGGCGGCGGCGACCTTGGCCGGGTCCGGGCGGTAGTAGCCGCCGATGTCCACCGGCTGGCCCTGCACGGCCAGCAGTTCGGCTACGATCTTCTGCTCGTTTTCCGCCAGCGCCTTCGACAGCGGCGCGAACTTCGCCTTCAGGGCCGCGTCTTCGTCCTGCGCCGCCAGGGCCTGGGCCCAGTACAGCGCCAGGTAGAAGTGGCTGCCGCGGTTGTCCGGGCCGCCGACCTTGCGCGAGGGGCCGCGGTCTTCGTCCAGGATGCGGCCGTTGGCCAGGTCCAGCGCCTTGGCCAGCGCCGGCGCGGCGGAGTTGAGCCAGCGTTCGCTCACGTGCTCCAGCGAAGCCGCCAGCGCCAGGAATTCACCCAGCGAATCCCAGCGCAGGTAGTTCTCGGCCACGAACTGCTGCACGTGTTTGGGCGCCGAACCGCCCGCGCCGGTTTCGAACAGGCCGCCGCCGGCCATCAGCGGCACGATCGACAGCATCTTGGCGCTGGTGCCCAGCTCCATGATCGGGAACAGGTCGGTGAGGTAGTCGCGCAGCACGTTGCCGGTGACCGAGATGGTGTCGAGGCCGGCGCGGATGCGCTGCAGCGACAGCTTCATGGCCTCCACCGGCGGCAGAATGCGGATGTCCAGGCCCGAGGTGTCGTAGTCCTTGAGGTAACGCTCGACCTTGGCGATCACCTGCGCGTCGTGGGCGCGGGCCGGGTCGAGCCAGAACACCGCCGGCGTGGCGCTCAGGCGCGCACGGGTGACGGCGAGCTTCACCCAGTCCTGCACCGGCGCGTCCTTGGCCTGGCACATGCGCCAGATGTCGCCGGCTTCCACCGCGTGTTCGAACACCACGGCGCCGTCGGCGGCCACCACGCGGATGCTGCCGTCCACCGGCGCCTGGAAGGTCTTGTCGTGCGAGCCGTATTCCTCGGCCTTCTGCGCCATCAGGCCGACGTTGGGCACGCTGCCCATGGTGGCCGGGTCGAAGGCGCCGTTGGCCTTGCAGTCGTCGATCACCACCTGGTAGATGCCGGCATAGCAACGGTCGGGGATGACGGCCTTGGCGTCCTGCAGCTCGCCCTTCGCATTCCACATGCCGCCGGAGTCGCGGATCATGGCCGGCATCGAGGCGTCCACGATCACGTCGCTGGGCACGTGCAGGTTGGTGATGCCCTTGTCGGAGTTCACCATCGCCAGCGCCGGGCGCGTGGCGTACAGCGCCTCGATGTCGGCCCGGATGGCAGCCCGCGTGGCATCGGGCAGCGTGCCGATGCGGGCGTAGAGGTCGCCGATGCCGTTGTTGGCGTCGAAGCCCACCTGCTCCAGCGCCGCGGCGTGCTTTTCCAGCACCTCGCGGTAGAACTCGCCCACCGCCACGCCGAACATGATCGGGTCGGAGACCTTCATCATGGTGGCTTTCAGGTGCAGCGAGAACAGCACGCCCTTCTCGCGGGCATCGGCGATCTGCGCGGCGATGAAGGAGGCCAGCGCGCGGCGGCGCAGGACCGAGGCGTCGACGATCTCGCCGGCCTTCACCTTCACCGATTCCTTCAGCACGCGGGTTTCGCCGTCCTTGCCCACCAGCTCGATGCGCAGGCTGCCGGCCTCGGCCAGGGTGGCCGAACGCTCGCTGCCGTAGAAGTCACCGTCGTCCATGTGCGCCACGTGCGACTTCGACGCGGCCGACCACTTGCCCATCTTGTGCGGGTGCTTGCGGGCGTAGGCCTTCACCGACTTGGGCGCGCGGCGGTCGGAATTGCCCTCGCGCAGCACAGGGTTCACGGCGCTGCCCATGGCCTTGCCGTAGCGGGCCCTGGTGTCGGCTTCGGCGGCGTCCTTCGGTTCGTCGGGGTAGTCCGGCAGTGGGTAGCCCTGGGCCTGCAGCTCCTGGATGGCCGCCTTCATCTGCGGCACCGAAGCGCTGATGTTGGGCAGCTTGATGATGTTGGCTTCCGGCTGCTTGGCCAGCTCGCCCAGCTCGGCCAGGTGGTCGCCGATGCGCTGGTCCTCGCGCAGGCGGTCCGGGAACTGCGCCAGGATGCGCCCGGCCAGCGAAATGTCGCGCGTCTCGACGGCGATGCCGGCGGCGCCGGCGAAGGCCTGCACGATCGGCAGCAGCGACTGCGTGGCGAGGAAGGGCGCTTCGTCGGTGAGCGTGTAGATGATCTTGGGCGTATCGGACATGGACGTCGTCTCGTGAAAAACACCGGCCATTGTCGCGTTTCCGCCGCCCCCGGGCAAAACACGCCCGGGGGATGGATCAGTGCGCGGCCGTAGGGTCGGCGGGCGTTGGCGCGGCCGGCCAGTCGGCCGGCGTCAGCGGCGCCAGGCCGTGGGCCAGGCGGCCCTTGTCGCACTGCGGGCTGTGCCGGCCGAATTCCCAGGACGGTTCGACGATGCGGCACACCGAGGGACGCTGCGGGTAGATGCCGCAGTGCCCGTCCACGCCGATGGTGCCGCGCAGCGCCACGCAGCGCGGATTGGCGCCGTCGGTGCCGCGCATGGCCAGCTCGTGCCGGCGCAGCGGCACCACCAGGTCGGCGGGCGGGCCGTCGGGGTTGTCGGGTTGGGCCTCCGACCAGTGGAAGGAGACGCGGAAGGTGGCGCAGCAGGCGCCGCAGCGGACGCAGGGATGGCTCATTCGATGCGGAAGTTGCGGGTCTCGACCGGGCGGTCGTTCACCGCGATCTCGACGCGGTAGTCGCCGGCCGGCCAGGGCTCCGGCTGCGACAGGCGGAAACTGGCCACCGTGGGCGCCTGCGGGGCCAGGTCCTGGCGGGCCTGGGCCACTTCGCTGCCGTCGGCGGCCAGCCAGCGCGCCGACAGCACCAGGCCCGGGCTGCTGCCCACGCCCACCACCGCCAGGTGCAGGGTGTCGGTGGCCTTGAACAGGTCCTTCGGCGCCGGCACGCGGCCTTCTTCGTCGAAAGCCGTGCCCAGCTCCACGGCCACCACGCGGAAATCGCCGGTGGGCAGCGGCGCGGCTTCGGGCGCCGCGTCTTCGGTGGTGGCGGCCGTTTCCGCGGCAGGCGGTGCCGAGGCCGTGGCGGGCGGCTCGGCCTCGCCGCCGCAAGCGGCGAGCAGGAGCATCGTCAGCAGGGCGGTCGGCAGGGTCGGGCGCATGGGCGGTTCCGGTTACTGGCGGTTGGTGCGCGGGTTGCCCGGCAGGGGCAGGCCCGGGGTGGCACGGAACGGGTTGATGTCCAGGCCGCCGCGGCGGGTGTAGCGAGCGTACACCGCCAGGCGGGTGGGCGAGCACTGGCGCAGGATGTCCATGAAGATGCGCTCGACGCAGCTTTCGTGGAAATCGCTGTGCTGGCGGTAGCTCACCAGGTAGCGCAGCAGGCCGTCGCGGGCGATGCGCGGGCCGGCGTAGCGGATCTGCACGCTGGCCCAGTCGGGCTGGCCGGTGACCGGGCAGTTCGACTTGAGCAGGTGCGACACCAGCACCTCGTCGGCCTTGAGCTCGGGGTCGGAGGACAGGAATTCCGGCTTCGGCGGGCCGTAGTGGCTGATTTCCACCGGCAGGTCGTCGATCGAATCACCCTCGAGGTTTTCGATCAGCGCGGCGTTGCTGGAACCGGCCGGCGTGAGCACCACGCTCACCGGCGCGCCGGCGGCGGCCGACAGGTCGGACACCAGCTGGGCGCGCAGGCTGTCGGCGTCGGCGAAACGCGCCATGGCGCAGCTGCCGAGGTAGAGCTTGAGGCTCTTGGATTCGATCAGGTTCGGCGATGCCGCCGGAACGCGCAGTTCGGCCAGCGCGACGCGCGGCTTGCCGCGGCCGTCGAGCCAGCTCAGCTCGTAGGCATTCCAGAAATCCACGCCCACGAAGGGCAGTTCCTCGCCGATGCCCAGTGCTTCACGCTGGCCGGCTCGCGGGATGGGGAACAGCAGGTTCGGGTCGTAGTCGGCGTTGTAGCTGACCGGCTTGCCCAGCAGGCTCGATTCGGGGGACGTCATGCCCGCCATTCTCCCACAACAAAAATGGGGTCAGAGAACATATTTGTTTAAAACAAATATGTTCTCTGAC
>JAIBEO010000058.1 GCA_019459185.1 Rhizobium sp.
CCAACCACCACTCTCTTCCCATCTGACACACAAAATATTTTTTTAAAAAAAATATGTTCTCTGACCCCATTTTTTCTACCAGGTGAGGGTGCCTTGGACGACGGTCTGGACCTGGCCGCCGGACCAGACTTCGCCGTCGGCGTCGACCTGCAGTTCCAGGCGGGCGTCGTGGCCGACTTCGCGGCCCTGGCTGACGACGTAGCGGCCGTCGGCGTTCGGTAGCGCGCCGGAATGGCTGAGCCAGGCGGCCAGCGTGGCGTTGGCGGCGCCGGACGCGGCGTCTTCCACCTGGGCCGGCTGGCCGACGAAGGCGCGCACGGCCAGGTCGTGGTCGCGGCCGGTGCAGCGCGCGAACACGCACAGCCCCATGGCCTCGGAATCCTTCGCCAGCGCCGAGATCGCGTCCCAGGGCGGCGACAGCGCGCGCAGCGTGGCTTCGTCGCGCAGTTCGGCGATCCACCAGCGGCGGCCGCCGTCCATCAGCACCGGGGGCAGGGCGCCCAGTGCAATGCCGGCCAGCGCCGGCGCCAGGCGCGGGTCGGCCGGGCTGACGGCTTCCAGTACCCGGGCGCGCGGCGCACGCACGCTGAGCCGGCGCGCGTGGCCCTCGCCCTGCACCTGGATGGGCAGCAAGCCCACGGCGCATTCCTGCACCAGCCGGCCGTCGCGCGGCGCGGCCAGGCCGGCTTCCAGCACCGCGTGCGCGCTGCCGATGCTGGGGTGGCCGGCGAAGGGCACCTCGCGGCGCGGGCTGAAGATGCGCAGCCGGTAGCTGGCCTCCGGCGTGGTCGGCGGCAGCACGAAGGTGGTTTCCGGCAGGCGCGTCCAGCGGGCGATGGCCTGCATGGTGGCCTCGTCGAGGCCGGCGGCATCGAGCACCACGGCCAGCGGGTTGCCGTCGCCCGGGCGGGCGGCGAAGACGTCGAGTTGTACGAAAGCGCGTGGCATGGCGGGGGCTTCCTGCCCAAGGGAGCCAAAAGCGTATCAGCCCGCCCCTGAACTCGGTCTCGGCGACCTTCGTTTACACTCACCGGGCTTGCGCGCCCGCCGCGCCGGCGCCCCCCAGACAGAACCCTGACCATGACCCCAGCCGCACCCGCCGCCGGTGCCGTCGCACCGGACTGGATCGTCCTCAAGTTCGGAGGCACCAGCGTGTCCCGACGCTCCCGTTGGGACACGATCGGCGCGCTGATGAAACGGCGCGCGTCCGAAGAGGGCGCGAAGGTGCTGGTGGTCGTGTCGGCAGTGTCGGGCGTCACCAACGAACTGCAGGCGGTCTGCGACGGCCACGCCGATGCGGCGGCCACCCGCGCGCGCCTGGAGGCCCTGGCCGAGCGCCACCGCACCTTCTGCGCCGACGAACTCGGGCTCGAGCCCGACACCGTGCTCGGCGAACGCCTGGCCGCCCTGCGTGCCCTGGCCGACGACCCGCGCCGCGCCGCCGGCGAACTGGCCTGGCAGGCCGAAGTGCTGGCCCAGGGCGAACTGCTCTCGTCCACGCTCGGCGTGGCCTACCTGCGCTCGCAGGGCCTGGACGTGGGCTGGACCGATTCGCGCGACTGGCTGCAGGCCCGCGGCCTGCCCAACCAGAACGCCTGGAGCCGTCACCTCTCGGCCTCCTGCGATTACGAAGGCGACGCCGCGCTGCGCGCCCGCTTCGCCGCCGCCGGCCCGGCGCTGCGCGTCGCCCAGGGCTTCATCGCCCGCGCCGAAGACGGCGGCACCGCCATCCTCGGCCGCGGCGGTTCCGACACCAGCGCGGCGTATTTCGGCGCGCTGCTCGGCGCCCGCCGCGTCGAGATCTGGACCGACGTGCCCGGCATGTTCAGCGCCAACCCGCGCCAGGTGCCCGACGCGCGCCTGCTCTCGCGCCTCGACTACGCCGAGGCCCAGGAAATCGCCACCACCGGCGCCAAGGTGCTGCACCCGCGCTGCATCCACCCCTGCCGCGAGGCACGCGTGCCGCTGTGGATCCGCGACACCACGCGCCCCGACATGCCCGGCACCGTCATCGATTCCTCGGCGACCACCATTCCCGGCGTCAAGGCCATCAGCTCGCGCCGCGGCATCGTGCTGGTGTCCATGGAAACCATCGGCATGTGGCAGCAGGTGGGCTTCCTGTCGGATGTGTTCGAACGCTTCAAGGCGCACGGGCTGTCGGTGGACCTGATCGGTTCCTCCGAGGCCAACGTCACCGTTTCGCTCGACCCCAGCGACAACCTGGTGAGCACCAACGTGCTCGACGCGCTCTGCGCCGACCTGGCCCAGGTGTGCCGGGTGAAGGTCATCGCGCCCTGCGCGGCGATCACGCTGGTGGGCCGCGGCATGCGTTCGCTGCTGCACAAGCTCAGCGACGTCTGGGCCGAGTTCGGCCGCGAGCGCGTGCACCTGATTTCGCAGTCGTCGAACGACCTCAACCTCACCTTCGTGGTGGACGAGGGCCTGGCCGAAGGCATGCTGCCGCGCCTGCACGCGCTGCTGGCGCAGTCGGGCGCAATGCCGGTGACCGAAACGGCCGTGTTCGGCCCCAGCTGGCGCCACATCGACCACCCGGCCTCCGAACGCCCCGCGCCCTGGTGGCTGCAGCAGCGCGAGCGCGTGCTGCAGGTCGCCGCCACCGGCACGCCGCGTTACCTCTACCACCTGCCCACGGTGCGCGAACGCGCCCGCGAGCTGGCCGAAGTGCCGGCCATCGACCGCCGCTTCTTCGCGCTCAAGGCCAACCCGCACCCGGCCGTGCTGCGCACGCTCGAGGCCGAAGGTTTCGGCTTCGAATGCGTGTCGCTGGGCGAAATCGAGCACCTTTTCGGCGTGCTGCCGACGCTGGCGCCCGACCGCGTGCTGTTCACGCCCAGCTTCGCGCCGCGGCGGGAATTCGAGGCGGCGCTGGCGCGCGGCGTGCACGTCACGCTCGACAGCCTGGCGCCGCTCGATCAGTGGCCGGAGCTGTTCGCCGGCCGCGAGATCGTGCTGCGCGTGGACCCGGGCTTCGGCCAGGGCCACCACGAGAAGGTGCGCACCGGCGGCAAGGACGCAAAGTTCGGCCTGGCGCTGGAATCGGTGGGCGAATTCACCGCCGCCGCGCGCGCCGCCGGCGCCCGCGTCGCCGGACTGCACGCGCACATCGGCAGCGGCATCCACGACGCGCAGCACTGGCACACGGTGTACGCCAGCCTGGCGGCGGTGGCCGAGGGCATCGGCACCGTGGGCTTCATCGACGTCGGCGGCGGCCTGGGCGTGGCCTACGACCCCGAAGCCGAGCCCTTCGACCTCGAAGCCTATGCCGCCGCCCTGGCCGAAGTGAAGTCGGCCTACCCGCAGTACGCGCTGTGGGTGGAGCCGGGCCGCTACCTGGTGGCCGAAGCCGGCGCGCTGCTGCTGCACGTCACCCAGGTGGTGCGCAAGCAGGGCCAGCGCCGCGTCGGCGCCGACGGCGGCATGAACGCCCTGATGCGCCCGGCGCTGTACGGCGCCTGGCACGAAATCACCAACCTCACGCGCGCCGGCGACCCGCCGGGCGAGCCCTGCGAAGTGGTGGGCCCGGTCTGCGAATCCAGCGACGTGCTGGGCCGCCAGCGCCGGTTGCCCGACGCCACCGCCGAAGGCGACGTGATCCTCATCGGCCACGCCGGCGCCTACGGCGCGGTGATGGCCAACCGCTACAACCTGCGCGAGCTGCCGCAGGAGGATGTGCTCGATGACTGAGTTCGACCCGGGCGCCGTGCGCGCCTTTCGCTTCCTGACCTGCGGCCTCGACCCCGCCACCGGCGAGGCGCGCCTGGGCTACGCCTTCGACGACGGCCCGGAATTGGTGGAAGTGATCCGCTTCCCCGGCGCGCCCTTCGCCCTCGGCGGTGCCCGCGCCACGGCGGTGGAACGCGCGCTGCGCCTGCTGCACCTCATCGCCGGCGTCAGCTACTACAAGGCCGCGGTGCCGCCGGAAATCCGCATCGAGGCCTACGACATCGATGCCGAAACGGCGGAGCTGCTGGCGTCCGTGTACGAGAACGGGTTGGGCGAATTCGCCTACCGCAACGGCATTTCGCTGCGCGGGAAGATCCGGTTTCCGGTGCGGGCGTCGGGCCTGAAGGCCCTCCCACAAGAAGCCCTGGCCCCTGTAGGAGGGCCTTCAGGCCCGACCACCTCTGCGTCCCGCGCCCTGGTCGCCATCGGCGGCGGCAAGGATTCGCTGGTGTCGATCGAAGCGCTGCGCGCCGTCGGCGTGGCCCAGACGGTGGCCTGGGTTGGCGGTTCGCCGCTCATCGCCGCCTGCGCCGCGCGCACCGGCCTGCCCACGATGAACATCACGCGCGCGCTGTCGCCGCTGCTGTTCGACCTCAACCGCCGCGGCGCGCTCAACGGCCACATCCCGGTCACCGCGGTGAATTCGGCCATCCTGGTGCTTGCCGCGCTGCTGCACGGGCACGACCAGGTGGTGTTCTCGAACGAGCGCTCGGCCAGTTACGGCAGTCTCATTCCCGGCACCGGCGAAGTGAACCACCAGTGGTCCAAGGGCTGGGACTTCGAGCGGGCGTTCGCGCGCCACGTGCGCCGCAACGTCGCCGCCGACCTGCGCTACTACTCGCTGCTGCGGCCGTTTTCCGAGCTGGCGGTGGCGCGGCAGTTCGCACGCCTGGACCACTACGACCAGTTCTTCTCCAGCTGCAACCGCAACTTCCACCTGCTGGGCGAACGCCCGGCGCAGCGCTGGTGCGGCGTCTGCCCCAAATGCCACTTCGTGTTCCTGGCGCTTGCGCCGTTCATGCCCAAGCCGCGGCTGGTGGCCATCTTCGGCCGCAACCTGCTCGACGAACCGGAGCAGGCGCCGGGCTTCGACGCCTTGATGGAATACCGCGACCACAAGCCCTTCGAATGCGTGGGCGAGGGCCGCGAATCGCGCGCCGCCATGGACGTGCTGGCCGACAGCCCGGCCTGGCGCGAGGACGCGCTGGTGCGGCGTTACGCCCGCGAAATCCGGCCGCAGCTCGAAGCCTCGGAGCGGGGGCTGGCGCCGCTGCTCGAACCCTCGGATGATCACGGCATCCCCGAGGGGCTGTGGGAGCGGCTGCGTGCGCATTTCGGAGCTTGAAGGCAAGAAGGTCGCGATCTGGGGCTACGGCCGTGAAGGCCGTTCGGCCCTGGCCGCGCTGCGCTGGCGCCTGCCCAGCCAGCCGGTGACGGTGTTCTGCTCGCACGACGAAGCCGAACCCCTGCGCGAGATGCAGGACCCGGCCCTGCGCATCGAAACCAGCGTCAACGCCGCCCTGCTGGCCGAACACGAGGTGGTGGTGAAGTCGCCGGGCATCAGCCCCTACACCTCGCCGGCCGCCGACGCCGCGCTCGGGGGCGTGCGCTTCACCGGCGCCAGCGGCCTGTGGTTCGCCGAACCGCCGGCCGGCCGCCGCGTCTGCATCACCGGCACCAAGGGCAAGTCCACCACCACCGCCCTGGTGGCGCACCTGCTGCGCGCCGCCGGCAAACGCACCGCACTGGCGGGCAACATCGGCCTGCCGCTGCTGGAACTGCTGGACGTGCAGCCGCCGCCCGAGGTCTGGGCCATCGAACTCTCGAGCTACCAGACCGGCGAAGCCCGCGACGTCGACGTGGCGGTGGTGCTCAACCTCTTCCCCGAGCACCTGGACTGGCACGGCAGCGAGGCGCGTTATTACGCCGACAAGCTGGCGCTGGTGACGAAAGCCGCGCCGCGCATCGCCGTGCTCAACGCCGCCGACCCGCGCCTGGTGGAACTCGACGTGCCGCCCACCACGCGCGTGCTCTGGTTCAACCACGCCGACGGCTGGCACTTGCGCGAAAGCCTGGTCTACCGCGGCGAACAGCCGGTGTTCGACGCCCGCCACGTGCCGCTGCCGGGCCGCCACAACCGCCTGAACCTGTGCGCCGCGCTGGCCACGCTCGAGGCCCTGGGCCTGGACGCAGTCGCGCTGGCGCCGGCCGCGGCCAGCTTCCGGCCGCTGCCGCACCGGCTGCAGTCACTGGGCCTTCGCCATGGCATCGAATCGGTGAACGATTCGATCTCGACCACGCCGCACGCTTCCATCGCGGCGCTCGACTGCTACCGCGGCCGCCGCGTGGCCATCCTGGTGGGCGGCTACGACCGCGGCCTGGACTGGGGCGTGTTCGCCGAACGCATCGCCGCCGAGCCGGTGGCGGCGGTGATCACCATGGGCCAGAACGGCCCGCGCGTATTCGAAAAACTCAAGCCGCTGGCGCTGGGCGACCGCTTCGTGCTGGCCGAGGCCGGCGACATGGACGAGGCGGTGAAGCTGGGCCTGCAGGTGCTGGGCCACGACGGCGTACTGCTGCTGTCGCCGGGCGCGCCGAGTTTCCCGCGCTACCGCGATTACGTCGAACGCGGCCGCCACTTCGCCCAGGCGGCGGGCTTCGACCCGGACCTGATCAGCACCATTCCCGGCCTGGGCGTGGCCTGAGCCCGCTCACGCCACACTTACGCCGGGCGGCGGGGCGGGGCATAGAATCACGGACTTTCCACCGGAGGACCGCCCCATGCGCCGTTGCCTGCTTGCCCTTGCCCTCGCGTCCCTGAGCCTCACCGCCGCGGCCAAGCCGGTCGCCGAGCCGGTGAGCTGGACCCACGGCGGCACGAACTTCGACGGTTACCTGGTGTACGACGACGCCGAGGGCGACAAGCGCCCGGGCCTGGTGATGGTGCCGAACTGGATGGGCGTGACCGATTCGGCCCTGGAAAGGGCCAAGACCATCGCCGGCGACGACTACGTCATCCTGCTGGTGGACATGTACGGCCGCGGCGTGCGCCCGGCCAACGCCGACGAGGCGGGCAAGGCGGCCACGGCGGTGTACGCCGACCGCGCGGCGCTGCGCGGCCGCATCAACACGGCCCTGGGCGTGCTGCGCGATTCGGCCGGCAAGGCGCCGGTGGACGCGGCCCAGCTGGGCGGCATCGGCTTCTGCTTCGGCGGCGCGGTGATGCTGGAACTGGCGCGCACGGGCGCGGACGTGGCGGGCGTGGTCAGCTTCCATGGCAACCTGTCGACCACGATCCCGGCCGAGGCGGGCGCGGTGAAGGCCAGCCTGCTGGTGCTCAACGGCGCCGACGACACCTACGTGCCGGCCGGGCAGATCGCCAGCTTCCAGCAGGAAATGACGGCAGCCAAGGCCGACTGGCAGTTCGTGAACTACTCCGGCGCGGTGCACTGCTTCGCCGAAGCCGACGCCAACAGCCCGGGCTGCCTGTACGAGCCGCGCGCGGCGAAGCGCGCCTACGCGGCGATGGCGTCGTTCTTCGACGAGAAGTTCGAGGACTGAGTACCGCCGGGGTGGTCGCGTTTGCCGGCGGCCGCCTCGAAATGCCTCTGGAAATGCTTCTTGTACTGGAAATGCTTCTTGTAGGAGCGGGGGGGGGGGGGGGGGGGGGGGGGGGGGGGGGGGGGGGGGGGGGGGGGGGGGGGGGGGGGGGGGGGGGGGGGGGGGGGGGGGGGGGGGGGGGGGGGGGGGGGGGGGGGGGGGGGGGGGGGGGGGGGGGG
>JAIBEO010000264.1 GCA_019459185.1 Rhizobium sp.
TCTCTCCCCCCCCGGCCGGCCTCTGGGCGTGCCTAAACAGTTCTGACCATGCCCCTGGCCGGTCCGCCCCGCGGCGGCCCCGCCAGCCATTGCCAATAATAGGGGGCAGATTACTATTTCCGGAAACCGGAAATAGTACTCTGACCCCTATTCTTGGCATTGGCTGGCGGGGCCGCCGCGGGGCGGCCCGGCCAGTGGCATGGTCAGAACTGTTTCTGCGCGCCCAGCTGCACGCCGGTGGTGGACTCGCCGTCGCCGGTGAGTTCGCCGCCGACTTCCAGCATCCAGGTCCAGCCGCTGGCGGTGGCCAGGCTGGCGCCCAGGCCCAGCACCAGGCGGTTGTGGTTGGTGTCCAGGCCCACGGCGTTGAAGGCGGTGCCGCCGGGCAGGTCGGCGTAGCGCACCCAGGTTTCGCCGCGGCCTTCGAGCACGTGCTGGTATTCCACCCGCAGCTGCGGCGTCAGCGCGCCCCAGGCCAGTTCACGGGTGGTGTCCAGGCGCAGGCCGCCGCTGAGCAGGCTGTGGTCGAGGTCCATCGAGCCGTAGGCCAGGGCCCAGACCGGATCGCCGGTTTCGGTGTAGGCGTCGAGCCTGGTGCGCATCAGGTCCAGGCGCGCATAGGGCGTGGCGCGCATCCGCTCGAAGCTGAAATCGGCGCCGGCGGAGAACGAGGCGAACCACTGCTCGCCGTCGCGCTGGCCGTCCACCAGGGCGTCACTGGGGCCGACGTGGCGCTGCAGCTGGTAGTCCAGCGACTGCAGGCCCAGCACCATGTCCAGGAAACCGCGCGAACCCGGGTGCCAGCTGGCGTACACGGCCAGCGTGCGCGCCCTGGCATCGAGGCGGCTGCCCTGGTCGCCCACCGCGTTGTCGTCGCGGCCCCAGCCCAGGCCGAAGCCCAGCACCAGGTCCTCGCGCAGGCGGCGGTCCAGGCCCAGGCTCAGGCCGTCGCTTTCGAAGTCCACGTCGCCGGCGCGGCCGTCCTGTCGGCCCGAGCGCACGCTGCCCGCGGCCCAGGCGCCCCAGCCGGCGTTCGACGAGGCACCGGCCTTGCCGCTGCCACCGCCCGCCGCGGCCTCGCGGCCCAGGCCCATGGCGCATTCGATCGCCGCCGAGTAGGAAGGCAACACCGGACCCGGGCAGCCTTCGCCGCCACCGGCCGACACGCCAACGCGGCTTTCGAAGCCGCCCGCGTCGCCGCGGTGCAGGCGCGCCAGGCGCTGCTGGAAGTTGCCGATCTGCGCCTCGCCGAAGCGGCGGCTGGCCGAGACCTGCGCATCGAGCAGCGCGCCCACTTCCGGGTCCGTCGACGGATCCGGGCGCGCGCCCACCTGGAAGGTGATCGTGGCCGGCGCCGAGGTGGCGTAGGTGCTGTGCAGGGTGAAGGTGGCCACCGCGTCGCCGCTGAAGCCGGCATCGGCGGTGAAGCGCAGGACCCAGCCGCCGTCGCGCGCCTCGACCACGGCGCCGCCGGCGTTCGCGGGCGACAGCGACACCAGGGTGGCGCCGGTGATCGGGCCACCGGTGGCACCGGCGGCGAGGTCGACTTCGGTTGCCACGGCCGCCAGCACCGGCACGGTGCGCGAGACCGCGGTCACCGGCGTCGCGTCCACCACGAGCTGCAGTTCGCGCGTGCCGCGTTCGCCGTTGGTGTCTTCGGCCTGCACGGTGAAGCGGTGTTCGCCGAGCTGGGTGGGCGTGCCCGAAAGCTGGCCGTCGGCGCCCAGCGCCAGGCCTTCCGGCAACGCACCGGACTGCAGGGCGAAGCGGTAGGGCGCCACGCCCCCCGCGGCCGACAGCGCCACGGCGTAGGCCTGGCCGGCGGTGGCGGCGGGCAGGCTGCCGGGCGACACGCTGATCGCCGGCGCCTCCACTTCCAGCACGTAGTCGGCGCTGACGGTGAAGGGCGCGCCGGCACCGGTGCTGCCGGTGTCGGTGGCGGTCACCGTGACCGGGAAGCGGCCCGAAGCGCGCGGCGTGCCCGCCAGCGTGTCGCCGGCGAAGGCCAGGCCCGGCGGCAGCGCGCCGCTGAGCGCATAGGTGTAGCCGCCGACGCCACCGCTGGCGACGAAGCGCTGGCTGAAAGCCGCATCATAGGGCGCGTCGAACACGCTGCCATCGGTCGGCGACAGCGCCAGCACCGGCACCGCGACTTCAAGCTCGAGCGTGGCGCTGCCGCTGAACGGGCCGCGGCCGGTGCTGCTGTCCTGCGCGCTGGCCTGCAGCTGGAAACGGCCGGCTTCTTCCGGGACGCCGCTGATGGTCAGCGTGGTGTCGCTGGTGGCGCTGACCTGCAGGCCGGCCGGCAGGCCGCTGACCGCCTGCGCGCGGTAGGGCGCGTTGCCGCCCGACCAGGTCACGGTGCGGGTGTAGGGCTGGCCGACGGTGGCCGCGGCGGGGCCGCTGTCGCGGGCGCTGATGCCCGGTTCGCCGACGGTGATGGTGAGGGTGGCGGGCGCCGAGGTGCCGGCGTCGTTGGCCAGCTGGTACTCGAAGCTGTCGACGCCGGAGAAGCCGCGCGCCGGCGTGTACTTCAGCCCGCCGGCGCCGCCGGTGGCAACGCCGTTGGCGGGCTGGCTGGCGACGATGTAGTCGGTGGCGATGCCGCCCGAGCTCAGCGCCGGCACGGTGGTGGGGCCGGCGTTGTAGGGCACCGAGGTACTGAAGTCCTCGGCGACCGGCGCGATGTTCGACACGACGATGCGATAGGGCTGGGTGTCGCTGTACGGCCCGGTGCCGCCGCTGGAATCGGTGGCGGCGACGGTGAAGTCGAAGCTGCCCGTCTGCACCGGCGTGCCGGTGATGCGGCCGTCGGCGCCCAGTTGCAGGCCGAGCGGCAGCTGGCCCGCGGACAGCGTCACCTGGAAGGGCGCGGTGCCGGAAAGCGGCAGCGCGGCGTCGTAGGCGGCGCCGAACCGGCCGCCGGGCAGGTTGGCCGGCGCCAGCACGTCGGGCGCGGCCACGGTGAGCACGTAGTTGCGGCTGCCGGTGCGCGGGCCGCCGGCGAAGCTGTCCTGCACGGCCACGCTGAAACCGAAGTCGCCGCCGTCGGTGGGCACGCCGGAGAGGCTGCCGTCTTCCGAGAGCGTGACGCCGGAAGGCAGGCTGCCGCTGGCCAGCATGAAGCGGTAGGGCGCGCTGCCGCCGGTGGCCGACAGGGCCGCCGACACGGCATTGCCGATGCTGGCGGCGGGCAGGCTGTCGGGCGTGATCGCCAGCGGCACGTCGTTGTCGATGATGGTGCCCATGCCGGTGCCCTTGCCGATCAGCGCGTTGATCGGGTAGCCCAGGTCGAAGCGGATCGTCTCGGGGCCTTCCACCAGCACGTCGGGCAGCACCGGCACCGATATCTGCACTTCGGTCTGGCCGGCGGGGATGCTGAGCGAGCCGCGGGTGTCGGCGTAATCGGTCTGGAAGGTGGCGGTGCCGCCGGCGACGGTGGCGTAGACGGCGATGGCTTCGGCGGTGCCGGGCTGGTCTAGGCGGATGGTGTAGACCATCTCGACGTTGCCGTCGTCACCCTCGACCACCGTCGGGTCGTCCACCGAGAACACCGGGAAGACTTCGTCGTCCTGGATGGTGACGGTGCCGGTGCTGTTGGCCAGGGTGGCGTTCACCGGGTTCGAGAGTTCGAAGGTGAACTGCTCGGTGTGCTCGGGTTCGAGGTCGCCGATGATGTTGGTGCCCAGGATGCGCTGGGTCTGGCCGGGGCTGAAAGTGAGCGTGCCCGCGGCGGGCTCGTAGTCGTCCCACGCCTTGGCCGTGCCGTCCACCGAGGTGTAGTCCACCTGCACCGTGCGGCCGCTGGGCGCGTCGAGCGTGGCCACCAGGGTCGCGCCCAGCGGTTCGCCGGTGTCGCGTTCGACCACGGTGACCGAGTTGATGCTGATGGCCGGCGGGTCGTCGTCGTCGAGGATGGTCACCACGCCCTGCGAATCGGCGTAGATGGCGCCGACCGGGTTGGCCAGGTTCACGGTGAAGGTTTCATCGGGCTCGTCGAGCGCGTCGGTGACGAGCTCGATCACGGCCCGGGTGCTGGTCTCGCCTTCGGGGATCGTGTACGTGTGGCTGCCAGGCACGAAGTCGAGGTTGGCGAGCGCCGTGCCCATGATCGGCCCTGCGTCCACGCTGACGCCGCCCGGGCCCGCCGGCACGTCGAGGTAGATGATGAGCCGGAGCTCCGTGATGCCGCCGGTTCCTTCTTCGACGAAGGCGTCGGCGACCGAAAGCCTCGGCAGGGCGGCGGCCGGGGCGGCCAGCCCCAGTCCGAGCAGGCCCAGGCAGGCCAGCTGGCTGGCCAGGCGGGCGAAGGCGCGCCAGGGGCGGGGGCGCGAACCCGTGGAGGTGCTCTCGAGGGTGGTCATGGCGGCGTGTCCGATCCCGCCGGACGGCGGGGGTCACCCCCTTAACCGCAAGAACCCGCCCCCGCCTATCACGCCTGAAGAATAGGGGTCAGAGTACTAATTCCGCCGAGCGGAATTAGTACTC
>JAIBEO010000265.1 GCA_019459185.1 Rhizobium sp.
AGGCCCGAAGCTTTTCGGCGAAGAGCTTCGGGCCTGAAGGCCCTCCTGCACGAGCTTGGCTATAGCGCTGGTTCCCAGCGCGCGAAAATCAGCACCCATTCGCCATCGTCGAGCCGCCAGCCGGTCTCGACGCGATAGACCTGCGCCCGGTCGGGCAGCAGGCCCTCGCCGCCGCGGGTGGCCGCGGTGAAGCTCGCGGTCGCGCGGTCGCCGATCAGCTCCACCTCCACCGGGCCCAGCGCCACCCCGACCTCCCGGTTGCGCAGCCAGGCCAGGGCGGCGGTGCGCCGCAGGCGGTCGCGGTCCATGCCGTCCGGGCCGGCGAAGTCTTCTGCCAGGCCTTCGGCCAGGGCGTCCGCGTCGCGCGCCTCGATGGCCTGTTCCAGGCTGGCGATTCGCGCGCGCAGCGCCTCTTCGGGCGGCTCGCGGCGACAGCCCGCGGCCAAGGCGAACAGGACGCACAAGATCGCCGTGAAGGCGGCGCGAAGCCCTGCGTGGCGCGCCTTGCCTGACCCCGAGGGGTATGCTCCAATCGAGCGAATACTCCAATTCGCGGCGCCATCGCGCGCAGCGCGGCGGGGAATGCAGGCATCGGGAATCGAGGGGAAATGCATGGGTTTCGAACGTCCTTGGCTGGCCAATTATCCGAAGGGTATCGCCCCGGAGGTCGACCTGGAGAAGTACCCGTCGATCGTATCCGTGCTCGAGGAGACCTGCCGCGAGTACCGCGACAACCCGGCCTTCGCCAATTTCGGCAAGAAGCTCAGCTACGCCGAGATCGACCGGCTCAGCACCCAGTTCGCCAATTACCTGCTGCATGAGCTCAAGCTCAAGAAGGGCGACCGCGTCGCCCTGATGATGCCCAACATCCTGCAGTACCCGATCGCCATCTTCGGCGTGCTGCGCGCCGGGCTCACGGTGGTCAACACCAACCCGATGTACACCGCCCGCGAGCTCAGGCACCAGCTCACCGACTCGGGCGCCAGCGCCATCGTCGTGCTGGAGAACTTCGCGCACGTGGTGGCCGACGTGGTGGCCGACACCTCGATCAAGCAGGTCATCGTCACCGGCGTGGGCGACATGCTCGGTTTCCCCAAGGGCCCGCTGATCAACTTCGTGCTGCGCCACGTGCGCAAGGAAGTGCCCGACTACGACCTGCCCGGCTACGTGCGCTTCAACGAAACCCTGGCCCTGGGCGCGCGCCACCAGCTTCCGGCCATCGACATCCGCGGCTCCGACATCGCCTTCCTGCAGTACACCGGCGGGACCACCGGCGTCGCCAAGGGCGCCATGCTGACCCACCGCAACCTGGTGGCGAACATGCAGCAGTCGTCGGTGTGGATCGGCACCAACGCCACCATGGGCAAGGAGGTGATCATCACCGCCCTGCCGCTTTACCACATCTTCGCGTTGACGGCGAACTGCCTGGTCTTCATGAAGTTCGGCGGCCTGAACTACCTGATCACCAACCCGCGCGACATGAAGGGTTTCGTGGCCGAACTCAGGAAGATCCCGTTCACCGCCATCACCGGCGTGAATACGCTGTTCAACGGCCTGCTCAACACCCCGGGCTTCGACCAGGTGGACTTCTCGCGCCTGCACCTCACCCTGGGCGGCGGCATGGCAGTGCAGCGCGCGGTGGCAGAGCGCTGGAAGAAGGTCACCGGCGTCACCCTGGTCGAGGCCTACGGCCTGACGGAAACCTCGCCCGCCGCCTGCATCAACCCGATGGACCTGCCCGAATACAACGGCGCCATCGGCCTGCCGATCCCGTCCACCGACGCCTGCGTCAAGGACGACGAGGGCCGCATGCTGCCCATGGGCGAAGTGGGCGAACTGTGCATCAAGGGCCCACAGGTGATGGCCGGCTACTGGCAGCGCCCGGAGGAAACCGCCAAGGTCATCGACGCCGACGGCTGGCTGCACACCGGCGACATGGCGAAGATGGACCCGCAGGGCTTCTTCTACATCGTCGACCGCAAGAAGGACATGATCCTGGTCTCGGGCTTCAACGTGTACCCGAACGAGGTCGAGGACGTGATCGCGCTGATGCCGGGCGTGCTCGAGGTGGCCGCCGTCGGCGTGCCCGACGAGAAGTCCGGCGAGGCGGTGAAGGTGGTCATCGTGCGCAAGGACCCGGCCCTGACCGCCGAACAGGTGAAGGATTTCTGCCGCGAGCAGCTCACCGGCTACAAGCACCCGCGTTACGTCGAGTTCCGCACCGAATTGCCCAAGTCGAACGTGGGCAAGATCCTGCGCCGGGAGCTGCGCGACTCCGCGGCCAAGGCCTGAACCAGCCGGGCGCCCCGCCCGGGCGCCGCCTACACCAAACGGGGGGCGGTTTACAACGGGGGCTGAACAGGGTCTAGAATCGGGCGAAGGAGCCTAACGGTTCCTTAACCGCCGCCCGGTCCCACGTGCCATGCGGGCGGCCTGCCGCCCCCATGAGCCCCGAGGACACGACCATGAGCCCCGTCGTCGAACTGCACAATCCCCGCCCCTTCGCCTACCGTACCCTGCGGACCCAGGAAGACCCGGGCACCCGCACCAGCTGGATGTACATGCACGCCGAGCGTGCCAATGACGGCCAGCGCCGCCGCCCCTGTTTCACGCTCGACCTGATGAAGGACATGCGCGACTACCTGGCCGGCGTCGGCCAGCGCAGCCAGCAGACCGCCATCGACGGCCGCGAGCCGGGCCTCGACCACCTGGTGGTCACCTCCGATGCCAGCGCCTTCAACCTGGGCGGCGACCTCGAGTTGTTCGCCCGTCTCATCCGAGAGCGCGACCGAAGCTCCCTGCTCGCCTACGCCCGCATGTGCGTCGAGGGCGTCTACCACCTGCACACCCAGCTCGGCGGTCGCGTCGACACCGTCGCCCTGGTCCAGGGCGACGCGCTGGGCGGTGGCCTCGAGCTCGCGCTGTCCTGCCAGACCATCGTCGCCGAGGCCGGCGTCGGCATGGGCTTCCCGGAGGTGCTGTTCGACCTGTTCCCGGGCATGGGCGCCTATTCCTTCCTCTGCCGCCGGGTCAGCCCGGTGCAGGCCGAGAAGCTCATGCTCGACGGTACCGTCTACACCAGCGAACAGATGTACGAGATGGGCATCGTCGACGTGCTGGTGCCCAAGGGCCACGGCGTGCAGGCGGTGCAGGACCTGCTGCGCAGCCACCGCCGTTCGCCGCATGCCCGCCTGGCCATGCAGCGCGTGCGCGACTACGCCACGCCGGTGCCGCTGGAAGAACTGATGCGCATCACCGAGATATGGGTGGACACCGCGCTGCAGCTGGGCGAGAAGTCGCTGCGCACGATGGAGCGCCTGGTGAAGGCGCAGGAACGTCGTTCGAACGAAGCAGCCGCGGCCACTTCGCTCGCCGCCGCCCTCTGACGCGCCCCGGCCTGGGGCTCAGCCCGAGGCGTCGTCCGAGCGCTGCCCCCCCGACCGGGGGGGCAGCCGGGACAGGGCCTCGCGCGCCAGTTCGAACTGCTCGCGCAGCGCGCGTTCGCGCGCGCGCCAGTCCTTGGCAAGCTGCCAGTTCGGCAGCTGCATGATCTCGTAGCCCAGCGTCGCCACCCGGGACATGCCCAGGTTGCCGGCCACGCCCTTGAGCGCGTGGCAGTGGTCCCGAAAACCGTCCCAGTCGGCCGACTGGCCGCACTGCTCCAGTGAACCCAGGCAGCGCAACGCGTCGCGCACGCACTGCTGCACGAAGTTCGCCACGAAATCCTTGCCGAGGTTGAGCTCGGCCAGCTCGCCCAGCACCGTGTCGTCCAGCACCACCAGGTCGACGGCCGCGGCGCCCTTTTCCTCGGCGGCGGGAGCGGCCTCGTGCCCTCCGGTGGCCACGTCGGCCAGCGCCTCGAGCAGGCGGCCGGCGACGATGGGCTTGGGCAGGAAGGCGCGCGCACCGGCCTGTTCGCAGGCCTGGATGGCCTCCGGCGTGACGTCGGCGGTGAGCACCAGGAAGGGCGTGCGGCGGCTGCCGCCGGCTTCCATCACCCGCACTTCGCGCATCACGTCCAGGCCACTGACGCCGGGCATGTGCAGGTCCACCAGCACGGCGTCGAAATCGCGCTCGGTCAGCAGCGCCAGCACTTCGTCGCCGGATTCGACTTCCTCGACGTGGTGCCCGGCCTTTTCCAGCAGGCGGCGCAGCACCATGCGGTTGGCGGCGTGGTCGTCGGCGATCAGCGTGTGCAGCGGCTTGACGCGCGCGCGGTGGCGCACGAACGGGTCGTCGAAGGCGATGACGTTGGCCGGCGCCGGGGCCAGCGCCTGCGCGCCGGCGTCCACCAGCGAATACGGCAGCTCGACCCAGAAGTGCGAACCGGCGCCCTCCTCGCTCTCGAAGCCCAGCCGGCCGCCCATGGTTTCTGCCAGGCCCTTGGCGATGGTGGTGCCCAGGCCGGTGCCGCCGTGGCGGCGGGTCTTGGCGGTGTCCACCTGCTCGAAGGCCTCGAACAGGCGCTTCTGCGCCTCCAGCGGGATGCCGATGCCGGTGTCGCGCACCGAGAAGCGCAGCATGATTTCCGGCGCCGTGGCCTTTCCGGCTTCCGCCAGCTCGCGCTTGCGCGGCGCCGCCAGGCCCACGTCCAGCGTCACCTTGCCGACGTCGGTGAACTTGATGGCGTTGTTGAGCAGGTTGACCAGGATCTGGCGCAGGTGGTCCACGTCGCCGCGCAGGCCGTCGGGCACCCGGTCCGACACGTTGACCGTGAAGGCCAGGCCCTTGGCCGCCGCCGCCGGCTGCAGCATCACCTGCACGCCTCGGGTGAGCTCACGCACCTGGAAGTCTTCGACGTTCAGGCGCAGCTTGCCGGCCTCGATGGCCGAGATGTCCAGCACGTCCTCCACCAGCGCCAGCAGCGCCCGCGCCGAGGTCTGGATGACTTCGGTGCACTCGCGCTGCTCCTTGCTCAGCCGCGTGGTACTCAGCAGCTGCGACATGCCGACAATGCCGTTGAGCGGCGTGCGGAACTCGTGGCTCATGTTGGCCAGGAAGCGGCTCTTGGCCTCGTTCGCCCGCTTGGCCTCCTCGGTGGCGCGGGTCAGCGCGCGCAGCAGCGAGGTCAGGTAGGCCGGGATGGCGGTCAGGCCCAGCAGCAGTCCCCAGCCCAGCATCTGGTTCTGCTGCCAGTAGGGCGTTGTGAGCAGCACGCCCAGGAAACTGGCGCTGGCGATCAGGATGGCCGCCACCAGGTAACGTTCGCCGAAGCGCAGGCCATTGCCGATGGTCACCCACATCAGCACCACGTACACCGGCGACAGCGATTCGCCGAGCACGTACATGGCCGCGCCCATCATGCCGTAGTCGAGCAGCATGCCCAGCACGCGCCGCCCGTGCGACACGCCGGGCCGGATGGCGATGGACGCCAGGATGCCCAGGCCCACCACGAACTCGATGGCGAAGAACAGGAAGACCAGGCGCAGCGGCTCGTTGTCGACCTCGGAGGTCGAGGTCACGCCCAGCAGGTAGACCAGGATGACCGCCGTGACCACCACGCGCGTGATCGCCTGGCCATGCTCGCTGTCGGGCCGGTTGCGGAACCGGTCGGCGAGGCGCTGGAGGGAGGCGTTCACGGGGGCCGCCGCGGGGCTGGGGCTAGCCGAGCGAACGCGTCGGCGAGAGGAAGGCGAAGATTTCCTGCACCCGCTCGCGGCGGGCCATCAGCGCATCCACCACGGCCGGGTCGAACAGCACGCCCGACTGCGCGCGCACGAATTCGAAGGCCTCGGCCAGCGGCAGCGCCTTGCGCCAGGGACGGTCGGAGGTCATGGCGTCGAGCACGTCGGCCACCGCGACGATGCGCGCCGGCAGCGGGATGTCCTCGCCGGCCAGGCCAGCCGGGTAACCGCTGCCGTCCCAGCGCTCCTGGTGGCCCAGGGCGATGGTGGCGCCCACTTGCACGAACCGGCTGCTGCTGTCGCTGAGCAGTTCGTAGCCCAGGCGCGGATGCCGCTTGACCTCCTCGAACTCGGCGGCGTCAAGCTTGCCCGGCTTGCGCAGGATGGCGTCGGAAATGCCGAGCTTGCCGATGTCGTGCAGCGGCGCGGCAAGTTCGATCATGCGCACCTCGTCTTCGCCCAGGCCCATGGCCTCGGCGATCAGGCCGGCGTAGCGGCCCATGCGCTCGAAGCTGGCCACCGAGGTGGCATCGCGGAAGGCGGTGGCCTTGGCGAGGCGGTGCAGGATCTCGCGCTCGCGCTCGTCGAGCTCGTGCATGCGCGCCAGCAGCTGGCGCTCGAGCTCGTGGGCCCGGCTCTTGAGGTTCTGCTGCTGCTGGCGCAGGGCCAGCAGGTTGCGGCAGCGCGAGCGCAGTTCGCGCGGGCGCACCGGCTTGACCAGGAAATCGATGACGCCGGCCTCGAGGGCGGCGTTGCGGATGGGTTCGTCGCCGACCACGGTGATCAGGATGATGGGCACGTCGCGGTGCGACAGCGGGCGGCGGAAGCGGCGCGCGAACTCCAGGCCGTCGAGCTTGGGCATGCGGTAGTCGAGCAGCAGCAGGTCGGGCGAACTGCGCTGGGACCAGAGCAGGGCCTCGACCGGGTCGCCGAAGTCGGTGACCTTCACTTCGGGACTGATGTCCTCCAGCAGGTGGCGGAACATCGTCCGCTGCGAGGGCTGGTCATCGACGATCAGGACGTTCACATCAGGCTCCGGGCGCGGGGCGCCACGCCGCGTGGGGCGGCAACGAGCCCAGCTTACTCCCGGAATTCTTTCGGCGGCAAGGCGTTAGCCCTGCTACTTTGCGCAGTGCAACAGGACCCGGCTCAGGCCTCGGGGCGCATGTAGGGGAACAGCAGCACGTCGCGGATCGAGGCCGAATCGGTGATGAGCATGACCAGGCGGTCGATGCCGATGCCCAGGCCGCCGGTCGGGGCCATGCCGTACTCGAGCGCCCGGATGTAGTCGGCGTCGAAGTGCATGGCCTCGTCGTCGCCGCCCTCCTTCGCCTCCACCTGGGCCAGGAAGCGCGCCTTCTGGTCCTCGGGGTCGTTGAGCTCGGAGAAGCCGTTGGCGATCTCGCGGCCGCCGATGAACAGCTCGAAGCGGTCGGTCAGCTGCGGGTCGCGGTCGGAGGCGCGGGCCAGCGGGCTGACCTCCACCGGGTGGTCGGTGATGAAGGTCGGCTGCACCAGGGTGTGCTCGACGGTCTTCTCGAAGACCTCGAGCAGCAGCTTGCCCCAGCCGTAGCCATCCTTGACCTTGATGCCCAGCCGGGCGCAGTGGGCGCGCATGGCCTGCACATCACGCAGCTCTTCCCGGGAAATCTCCGGGTTGAGTTCCAGCACCGCCTCGGTCATGGACCAGCGGCGGAAGGCCGGGCCCAGGTCGATGGCCATGTCTTCCCACCGCAGCTGGGTGGTGTCGCGCACGCGCAGCGCCGTCTCGCGAATCAGGCCCTCGGTGAGGTCCATCACCTCATGGTAGGTGGCGTAGGCCTCGTACAGCTCGAGCATGGTGAACTCGGGGTTGTGCCGGGTGGACACGCCCTCGTTGCGGAAGTTGCGGTTGATCTCGTAGACACGCTCCATGCCGCCCACAACCAGGCGCTTGAGGTAGAGCTCGGGCGCCACGCGCAGGTAGAGGTCCAGGCCCAGCGCGTTGTGGTGGGTGGTGAAGGGCTTGGCCGTGGCGCCGCCGGGGATGTAGTGCATCATCGGCGTCTCCACTTCCAGGAAGCGGCGGGCGTCGAGCCAGGCGCGCATGGCCGAGACGATGCGCGAGCGCTGCACGAACACTTCGCGCGCCTCCGGGTTCATCACCAGGTCGACGTAACGCATGCGGTAGCGCTGCTCGACGTCGGCCAGGCCGTGGAACTTGTCCGGGAGCGGGCGCAGCGACTTGGTCAGCAGGCGCAGCGACGTGGCCTTCACCGACAGCTCGCCGGTGCGGGTGCGGGTCAGTCCACCCTGCACCGCCACGATGTCGCCCACGTCCCAGCCCTTGAAGGCCTCGTAGGCCTCGCCCAGGTCGCCACCCTGCAGGTAGAGCTGGATGCGGCCGCTCATGTCCTGGATCTGGGCGAAGCTGGCCTTACCCATCACGCGCTTGGCCATCAGGCGGCCGGCCAGGGCCACGCGGCGGTCCAGGCCCTCGAGCTTCTCGGCGGTCCAAGTTTCCTTGTCGGCGAACTCGGCCTGCAGGTCGCGGGCGTAGTCCGCGCGCACGAAGTCGTTCGGGAAGGCGACGCCCTGCCCGCGCAGGGCCGAGAGTTTCGCGCGGCGCTCGGCGATCAGGCTGTTCTCGTCGGCGGCGGGCGTCTGGCTGGGCTGGTCGGTCATGGCGGCATCGCTTGGTTGAATGTCGGTTTCTGCAGGAGCGGCTTCAGCCGCGAAGCTTTTCGCGAAAGGCTTCGCGGCTGAAGCCGCTCCTACA
>JAIBEO010000266.1 GCA_019459185.1 Rhizobium sp.
CCCCCCCCCCCCCCCCCCCCCCCCCCCCCCCCCCCCCCCCCCCCCCCCCCCCCCCCCCCCCCCCCCCCCCCCCCCCCCCCCCCCGCCACCCCAGAACCGACCGAGGGACCGCCCGGAGATGACCAAGTCCGAACTGATCGAGGTGCTGTCGCGTCGCCAGGCCCACCTCAAGGCCGACGACGTGGACCTGGCCGTCAAGACGCTGCTCGAAATGATGAGCGGTGCCCTGACCCAGGGGGAGCGCATCGAGATCCGCGGCTTCGGCAGTTTCTCCCTGCATTTCCGTCCGCCGCGCCTGGGCCGCAACCCCAAGACCGGCGATTCCGTGGCCCTGCCCGGAAAGTACGTCCCGCATTTCAAGCCCGGCAAGGAACTGCGCGACCGGGTCAACGGCGCTCCGGTGGCCTCCGAAGGCTGAGCTTCCGGCCCGCAATGGGCTAAGCTTGCCGGTGCCCGGAACCGGACTTCCCGCGGATGCGACTGATCAAGGCCATTCTCGCGCTGCTCTTCGTTGCCTTCGGCGTGCTGTTCGGCGCGCTCAACCGCGACCCCGTCCGCATCGACCTGGGTTTCCTCAGCGTCGACACCCTTTCGCTCGGGACCAGCCTGCTGCTGGCCCTGCTGGCCGGCGCCCTGCTGGCTGGTTTCGTGCTCACCGCCACCGTCATCTGGCCGCTGCGCCACCGCCTGCGGCGCGGCCAGCCCGTGGCCGCCGCGCCGGCTGCCGGCACGGAATCCCATGATTGAACTGGCCTGGCTGCTGCTCCTGCTGCCGGTCGCGGCGGGTGGCGGCTGGCTGGCCGGCCGTCGTGGCGGCGAGCGCCGCGGCGGCGCCCGCGTCTCGCGCCTGTCGAACACCTATTTCCGCGGCCTGAACTACCTGCTCAACGAGCAGCAGGACAAGGCCATCGAAGTCTTCCTGCAGATCGCCGCCGTGGACAAGGACACGGTGGAGACGCAGTTCGCGCTTGGCCACCTGTTCCGCCGCCGCGGCGAAGTGGACCGCGCCATCCGCCTGCACCAGAGCCTGGTGGCGCGGCCTGGTCTGAGCGACGAGCAGAAGACCCGCGCCGTGCTGGCGCTGGGCGAGGACTACATGCGCGCCGGCCTGCTCGACCGCGCCGAGACCCTTTTCACCGACCTGGTGCGCATGGGCGTGCTGGCGCCGCAGGCGCTGCGCCACCTGATTTCGATCTACCAGGCCGAACGCGACTGGGGCAAGGCGATCGAACACGCGCGCCAGCTGGAAAACGCCGGCGGCGAACCGATGGGCAAGCTCGTCGCCCAGTTCCACTGCGAGCTGGCCGAGAAGGCGCGGCTGGCCGGCGACATCGACCAGGCGCGCCAGCACGTGGCCGATGCCTACGCCGCCGACAGCCACTCGGTGCGCGCCGGCCTCGTCGAGGGCCGGCTGGAGCTGGCCGCGGGCAACGATGCCGCCGCCGTCCGCGCCTTCGAGCGGGTGGCGCGCCACGACATCGAATTCCTTCCCGAAATCCTCGAGCCGCTGCTGGGCTGCTACGAGCGCCGCGGCGACGGCGCGCGCGCCCGAGGCTTCCTGATGGAGATGATCGAACACTACCCGGGCGTGTCGCCGGTGCTGGCGATCTCGCGCATGATCGAGCGCGAGGAGGGCAAGACCGCCGCACTGGCCTTCCTGTCCCGCCAGCTCAAGGAACGGCCCTCGGTGCGCGGCGAAGCGGCCTTCATCGAACTGAGCCTGCGCGACGCCGACACCGACCCGGCCGTCGCGCTCAAGACGCTCAAGCAGATCACCGAACAACTGGTCGTGCGCACGCCCGGCTACCGCTGCCAGCGTTGCGGCTTCGGCGCGCGGGCGCACCATTGGCAGTGCCCGGGCTGCAAGTCCTGGGGCAGCATCAAGCCGGTGCACGGCGCGGTCAGCGAGTGAGTCCCATGCCGCCCCTTTGGATGCTGGCGATCGCCTCGCTGGCGGCCTCCTTCCTGCTGGCCTGGGGCTGGCGCGACTGGGCGCTGCACCGCGGCCATGTCGACCAGCCCGGCGAACGCCGCCTGCACCAGGTGCCCACGCCGCGTGGCGGCGGCATCGGCATCGCCGTGGTGCTGCTGGTGGCGTCGGCCTGGCTGGAGGAGGGCAGGGCGGCGTTCGCGCTGGGCCTGGCGCTGTGCGCGGGCGCCGGCCTGGCCGACGACCTGCGGCCACTGCCGCCGGCGCTGAAGCTGCTGCTGCAGGCGGCCGGCGGCCTGTGCCTGGCCTGGGCCTTTCCGCTGTTGCCGGAGTTGCTGGGGCGACCGCTGGGCGTCGCCGCCTCCGCGCTCTTCGTGGTCGGCCTGGTGAATGTCTGGAACTTTCTGGACGGCAGCAACGGCATGGCCGCCACGCAGGCGCTGCTCTCGGCGCTGGGCCTGGCGCTGTTGGCGCCCGCCGCGCCCGGCCTGGCCTGGCTGGCCGTGGCGCTGGCGGCGGCCTGCCTGGGCTTCCTGCCGCTGAATTTCCCGCGCGCACGGCTGTTCCTGGGCGACGTGGGCAGCCATGCGCTGGGTTACGGCGTGGCGGCGCTCGGCCTCGTGGCTGCGTCACGGCTCGAAGCCGGGCAAGCCTGGCTTCTGCTGTTGCCACCGTCGGTGATGCTGCTGGATGCCGGCCTCACGCTGGTGTCGCGTGCGCGCCGCCGGCAGGTGCTCTGGCAGGCGCATCGCGAACACCTTTACCAGCGCGCCATCGCCCGTGGCTGGAGCCACGTCGGCGTCTGCGCGCTTTACGCCGCCTGGACGGTGGCCGCCTGCGCGCTGGCGCTCGCGGTCGCGGGCCACGCGCCGCCGTGGCCGCTGGCCGCGTGCGCGCTCGCCTACGTCGCTGGAATGTTCCTGCATGCCACCCTGGGCCGCCGCTGGCCGCGCCCGGGCGAACCCCTGGAGTCCGCTGGATGAAGTTGAACCTGGGTGCCCTGTCGAGCCGGGTGCCGCGCCTGTTGATCGTGCTGCACGACCTGGTGATGGTCGCGCTGGTGTGGATGGGCCTGCGCTGGCGGGCCGGCGTGGCCGGCGCGCCGCCGGCGCCGTCGCTGGGCATCGAGCTGCTGGTGGCCGTGGGCACGCAGGGCCTGGTGCTGCGCGCCGTGGGCCTGTACCAGGGCCTGTGGCGGTTCGCGAGCCTGCCCGACCTGGCCAACCTGGTGCGCGGCGCCCTCGCCGGCGTGCTGCTGATCGTGGCGCTGCTGTTCCTGCTGGGCGTGCTGCCGGACGTGCCGCGGCGCGTGCTGTTCCCGTACCCCATCGCGCTGGTGTTCATGCTCGGCCTGCCGCGCCTGCTGTACCGCCTGTGGAAGGACTACCGCCAGGCCTCGCACCGCGCCGACGCCAAGCGCGTGCTGGTGCTGGGCGCCGGCCGCACCGCAGAAACCTTGCTGCGCGACCTGCGCAGCGACGGCCGCTACCAGCCCGTGGGTCTGCTCGACGACAACATTGCGCTCAAGGGCGCCAAGGTGCAGAGCGTGCCGGTGCTGGGCACGCTCGACGAACTTCCCTACCTGGCGCAGGAAACCGCGCCCAACCTGATCGTCATCGCCATGCCCTCGGCCAGCGCCGCCGAGATGCAGCGCGTGGTGGCCCTGTGCGACGAAACCGGCCTGCCGTTCCGCACCGTGCCGCGGCTGTCCGACATGCTGGCCGGCAAGCCGCAGCGGCTGGAACTGAGCGAGGTCCGCATCGAAGACCTGCTCGGCCGCCAGCCGGTGCAGTTCGACGCGCAGTCGGGCGCCGGCACTGTGGTCGGGCGCCGGGTGATGGTGACCGGCGCCGGTGGTTCCATCGGCTCGGAACTGGCCCGCCAGTGCGCCGCGGCCGGCGCCGCCTCGGTGCTGCTGTTCGAACGCGCCGAACTTCCGCTCGACGAAATCACCACCGAACTCCAGCGCGAATTCCCGCAGGTGGATATCCGGCCCATGCTGGCCGATTGCGGCGACGCCACCGCCTGCCGCATCGCCCTGGCCGGCGGCATCGACTGCGTCTTCCACGCCGCCGCCTGCAAGCAGGTGCCGATGCTGGAAGGGCAGGTGCGCGAGGCCCTGCGCAACAACGTCGGCGGCACCACCGTGGTGGCGCGGGCCTGCCGCGAGGCCGGCGTCGGCCACTTCGTGCTGATCTCCACCGACAAGGCGATCTACCCGGTCAACGTGCTGGGCGCGAGCAAGCGTTTCGCCGAATTGGCCTGCCAGGCGGAGCTGTGCGGCAGCGCGGTGCGGCTGTCGATCGTGCGCTTCGGCAACGTGCTCGATTCGGCCGGCAGCGTGGTGCCGCTGTTCCGGCGGCAGATCGCCGCCGGCGGGCCGGTGACGGTGACGCACCCCGAGGTGACGCGTTATTTCATGACCATCCCGGAGGCCTGCCAGCTGATCCTGCACTCGGTGAGCCTGGGCCACGAAAGTGGCGCGGTCTATGCGCTCGACATGGGCCGGCCGGTGGCGATCCGCGAGCTGGCGGAACAGATGATCCGGCTCAGCGGCAAGCGTCCCGGGATCGACATCGCGGTCAGCTACACTGGCCTGCGACCCGGCGAGAAGCTGCACGAGATCCTGTTCCACCCTGACGAGCGCTACCAGCGCACGCGCCACCCGCGCATCCTGCAGGCGCAGCCGCGCGAGGCGGACGCCTCCGCCCTGCGTGGCCTGCTCGACCGGATGGACGCGCTGTTGCACGACCCGGGCGCGGAGGCGGCGTTGGCGGCCCTGCTGCGCGAGGCGGTGCCGGAGTACCGGCCCGGCGCCCCGCAGGGCGACGACCCGTACCCCGAAGATCTCAATCCTATTTGACGAGAGACCTCGACGAGAGCCCCATGAGCCAACGCATCCGCAAAGCCGTCTTCCCCGTCGCCGGCCTGGGCACGCGTTTCCTGCCGGCCACCAAGACCGTGCCCAAGGAAATGCTGCCGGTGGTGGACAAGCCGCTGATCCAGTACGCGGTGGACGAGGCCATCGAGGCCGGCTGCGATACCCTGGTCTTCGTCACCAACCGCTACAAGCATTCGGTGGCCGACTACTTCGACAAGGCCTACGAACTCGAACAGAAGCTGGAGAAGGCCGGCAAGTCCGAGCTGCTGGCCGTCATCCGCGACGTGCTGCCGCGGCACGTGCGCGCCGTGTTCGTCACCCAGGCCGAGGCCCTGGGCCTGGGCCACGCCGTGCTGTGCGCGCAGCCGGTGGTCGGCGACGAACCCTTCGCTGTGCTGCTGCCCGACGACCTGATCTGGAACAAGGGCCCCGGTGCGCTGCGGCAGATGGCCGACCTGGCGGAGAAGGAATCGGCGAGCGTGATCGCGGTGCAGGACGTGCCGCGGGAGCAGACCGGCAGCTACGGCATCGTCGCCACCCGCGATTTTTCCGGCCGCCATGGCGAGATCACCGCCATCGTCGAAAAGCCCCGGCCCGAAGTGGCGCCCAGCAACCTGGCCGTGGTCGGCCGCTACGTGCTCAGCGGCCGCATCTTCGAGCTGCTCAAGCACACCAGGCCGGGCGCGGGCGGCGAGATCCAGCTCACCGACGGCATCGCCGCGCTGATGGCGGAAGAGCGCGTGCTGGCCTACCGATTCCAGGGCAGGCGCTTCGACTGCGGCAGCCGCATCGGCCTGGTCGAGGCGACCATCGAGTTCGCGCTCGACCACGAAGACCTGGCCGAACCGGCCCGCGAGTACATGCGCGCCGCGCTGGCGCGCTGACGCCCGGGGCCCTCGCCGCATGGATGCCGCGACCTTCTATCGCCACTCCGCCCCCGTGCCGATCCTGCGCCCGGCCCTGTCCGGTCGCCGCGAAGCCGAGGTGTGCATCGTCGGCGGTGGGTTCGCCGGGCTCAACACCGCGCTGGGCCTGGCCGAGCGTGGCGTGCGCGACGTGGTGCTGCTGGAGGCGAAGACCCTGGGCCACGGTGCCTCGGGCCGAAACGGCGGCTTCGTGTTCGGGGGTTTTTCCCGCGGCGAGGAGGCGCTGCTGGCTGAGCTGGGCGAACAGCGCGCCCAGGCGCTCTACCAGGGCACGCAGGACGCCGTCGAACTGATCCGCCAGCGCATCGCCCGCCACGGCATAACCTGCGATGCCACGGACGCCGGCGTCATCTGGGCGAACTGGTTCCGCGACCCGTCGCTGCTCAGGGCCCGGCAGGCACTGCTGGGGCGGCATTTCGGCGTGGAATGGGAGTGGCTGGACCGCGCCCGCATGGCGCAGCTCATCCAGTCCGAGCGCTACACGGAAGGCCTGTTCGAAGCCAACGCCCTGCATTTCGACCCGTTGGCCTACGCCCGCGGCCTGGCCCGGGTGGCGGCGGATCAGGGCGTGTCCCTGCACGAAGCCAGCCCGGCGCTGGCGCTCGACCGCGAAGGCCACGGCTGGCGCGTGCGCACGCCGGAAGGCGAAGTGCACGCTCGGCACGTGGTGCTGGGCTGCGGCGGCTACCTGGCCGGACTGCGCCGGGAAGTGGACGCCGGCGTGATGCCCATCGCCACCTACGTCATGGTGACCGAACCGCTGGGCCGGCGCCTCGGCGAAGTGCTGCGCACGCGCGCGGCCATCTACGACACGCGCTTCGCCTTCGATTATTACCGGCCGCTGCCCGACACCCGCATCCTCTGGGGTGGCCGCATCTCGGTGCTCGACCGCTCGCCGGCGGCCGTGCAGCGGCTGCTGCGCCGCGACCTGCTCAGGGTCTTCCCGCAGCTGGCCGACGTGCGCATCGAACACGCCTGGTCCGGCCTGATGAGCTACGCCCGGCACCAGATGCCACAGATCGGCCGGGTGGACGAAGGCTTGTGGCTGGCCCAGGCCTTCGGCGGCCACGGCGTGGCGCCCACCACCTTCGCCGGCGAAGTGCTGGCCTCGGGCATCGCCCACGGCGATCCGCGCTGGCGCGAGTTCGCCGACTACGGCCTGGTCTCGGCCCTCAAGCCCGCCGGTTTCGTCGGCGCCCAGCTCAGCTACTGGTGGTACCAGTCCCGCGACGCCTGGAAAGACTGGCGGGAGGGTCGTCGCGGGGGGTGAGTTTGTTTCTTGGCCACGGATGAACACTGATAAAGCACTTCTGAGTAGAGTGCTTTTGCCCTATCCGTGTTGATTCGTGGCCAAAAGAAAAGGTTCTTCTCCCAAGTCCGGGATGGCCTGGTCGGTTCTTTGCTATCCACCGAGCTGGCGCCGGCCCCACCGCGAGGGCGAGGGTCGCTTCCTGCTCGGTGAAGCCTTTATCACCCAGGAAGCGACCCTCGCCTTCACGGCGCGTCCGGACCGGGGCACCCGGTTGGCTGGACGAAAGGCCCGTGGCTGTCCGCTCCGATGCTTGCGCGTCACGCTCGGGGCCCGGGCCAGACATTCTTCTTGCTGATCAGGCTGGGCTAAGTCGGTTCGGGCACTAACCACGGCGCGTCATGTCGCGCGCGTCCCTCCGGACGCGAGGGGGGGCTGCTTCGCCAGCATGCAAGATGGCCAGAACCACCCGGTTCGCCGCCCGGCGGCGGGGGTGGGTTCGGGGCAGGCACACCGATGCAACCGGCGTCTGATCGAAC
>JAIBEO010000267.1 GCA_019459185.1 Rhizobium sp.
CTAACAAACCCCCGCAAACCCCAAACCCCCAAAAAAACACGGCCCCACACAACAAATCCCCCCGGGCCATAATTATAACGCCCACCCCTATTTTGTTGCTGCCCTATCCGCGTTCATCCGTGCAAATCCGTGGCCAAGAACTAAATATTCCGCCGCGACGGGACAAGCAGGTTGCCGAACAGCAGCCCCGCCACCAGCGCGATCAGGGCCGAGAGCAGGGCGAAGGCGGTGTCCAGGCCCAGGAAGACGTCGCGTTCCATCACGAAGTTGAGGCTGCGGAAGCCCACGCTGCCGGGCACCAGCAGGATGATGCCGGGCACGCGCACCAGCGCGCCCGGGCGGTTGCTCCAGCGGCCGTAGACGTTGCTCAGCGCCGCCACGCCCATGCCGGCGAAGAAGGCGCCGCCGGCGAAGTTTTCCGAGGCCAGGCCCAGCACCTCGCCGCCCAGGCGGGTAAGCGCGTAGCCCAGCAGCACCGAGCCCATCACCAGCGGGTAGTCGCGCCGCGAGGCCTGGAACAGCACTGCGAACGCGAACGCCGCCACGCCCAGCGCCGCCAGCTCGGCCACGAACGGCAGCGGCTGCGCCGCGGCTTCCTGCGGCACCCAGCCCAGCAGCCGCACCACCTGCATGGCCGCCACGGTGCCGAAGGTGAGCTTCATCAGGATCATCAGCGCGCCGGCGAAACGCGCCGTGCCCGACACCAGGTGCTGGGCCGACAGCTCGCTCACGGCGTTGGTCAGCATCAGGCCCGGCATCAGCACGATCAGCGAGGCCACGATCACCGTCTTGAACGACAGCGGCTCGATGAAGGTGGCCACCGCCGCCGCCAGCAGCGTCGCCACCATCGCCGCGATGGCCTCGAGCGCCTCGCCCAGCCGCGGCCTCCCGCCGGCCAGCACCGCCATCACGCCGATGACCAGGCCGATCACCCCGGACGTCACCACGCCCGCCAGCCCCGCGCCCAGCAGCGCCGCCACCGAAGCCGCCGACAGGCCGAAGCTCAGGGCCGCCAATGCCTGCATCCGGCGCGTGCCGGGGCGGTCGAGCGCCTTGAGCGCCGCCAGCCCGTCGGCCGGGGCCAGCCGGCCCGCCAGCACGTCTTCGGCGATAGCGTCGGTGGCCGCCAGCCGGGCCAGGTTCTGCTCGCCCGGGTCGAGCCGGATCACGCGGGTGATGCCGTTGTGCTGGCCGCGCACCGGGTCGGCGAAGCTCAGGATCATGCCCGTGGGATTGGAGAAAATTTCGCAGTCCAGGCCCAGCCGGTGCGCCACCGCCTCCACCGCGCCCTCGAGGCGCTGGGCGGTGGTGCCGTAGACATGCAGGCGCGTGGCCAGCTCGGCGACGAAGTTCGCCTGGGCCTCGTAGGTCGCCTGGCTGGTGAGGACGGGGGCGTTCATGGGCCGGAAGCATGGCATAGCCCGGCGCGCCGGCGCAGCCGGATTTCACGCCGGGCCGCCTCGCCGGCTATGCTCTGCCCTGGCCCCGACGGACGCGCCCCCGCGCAATGAGCGAAGCGCCACGCATCGACACCAATGAACGCCACCCGGGCATCCTCAGCGCCCGTGGCGACTGGACCCTCGCCAACGCCGCGCAGTTGCTGGCGCTCATCGAGTCGGCGCCGGCTTCGGCCGACGACATCGACGGCCGCGACATCCGCCGCCTCGATTCCGCCGGCGCCATGATGCTCTCGCGCTACGCCGTGAAGGTGGGCCTGGGCCTGGCCACGGTGGAAGTGAAGCCCGAGCACAGCCCGCTCACCGAAACCGTGCGCGCCATCTGCGAAAACCCGCCGCGCGTGGTCCGCAAGGACTACGGCGTGCAGGAAATGCTGGCCCGCATGGGCTACGCGGTCGAGGACTACACCCGTGAAGTGCTTGCCCTGGTGGGTTTCCTGGGCCTGACGCTCAAGACCGCGCTGGGCGTGCTGCTGCGCCCCGCCCGCTTCCGCGCCACGCCCACCATCCACCACATGGAGCAGGTGGGCCTGGACGCCGTGCCGCTGGTGGTGCTGCTGAGCTTCATGGTCGGCGCGGTGATCGCCTTCCTGGGCGCCACCGTGCTGCGCGAATTCGGCGCCGAGATCTTCGTGGTCGAACTGGTGGGCATCGCCTTCCTGCGCGAATTCGCCGTGCTGCTCACCGCCATCCTGCTCGCCGGCCGCACCGCCAGCGCCTTCACCGCGCAGATAGGCGCCATGCAGAGCGGCGAGGAAATCGACGCCATCCGAACCCTGGGCCTGGACCCGGTGGAACTGCTGGTGCTGCCGCGCCTGGTGGCGCTGCTTGTGATGCTGCCCCTGCTGACCTTCCTGGCCATGATCGCGGGCATCGCCGGCGGCATGGCGGTCAGCGTGGCCAGCCTGGGCATGAGCCCGGAAATGTTCATGGCGCGCCTGCAGGAAACCACCGAGCTGCGGCACTTCTGGGTCGGCGTGTCGAAAGCCCCGGTGTTTGCCGTGGTCATCGCCCTGATCGGCTGCCTGGAGGGCTTCCAGGTGCAGGGCACGGCCGAATCGGTGGGCGAGCGCACCACTTCGTCCGTGGTGCAGACGATCTCGCTGGTGATCCTGCTCGACGCCTTCGCCGCCATGTTCTTCATGGAGATGGACTGGTGAGCGACGAACTGCTTTCCGCCGACGGCCCGGCCATCCGCGTGCAGGGCCTGCGCAACACCTTCGGTGAGCAGGTGGTGCACGACAACCTCGACCTGGAGGTGCACCGCGGCGAAATCATCGGCGTGGTCGGCGGCTCGGGCACCGGCAAGTCGGTGCTGATGCGCGCCATCCTCGGCCTGCGCGAACCGCAGGGCGGGAGCATCGAGGTGCTGGGCGTGGACGCGCTGTCCGACCGCGCGCGTGCCCACGGCATCATCGAGCGCAACACCGGCGTGCTGTTCCAGAACGGCGCGCTGTTTTCCTCGCTCACCGTGGCCGAAAACGTCTCGGTGCCGCTGAAGGAGCATTACCCCGAGCTGCCCGAGGACATGGTGCACGACCTGGCCATGCTCAAGATCCGCATGGCCGGCCTGGGCGAAGATGCCGGCGCCAAGCTGCCTTCGCAGCTTTCAGGCGGCATGCGCAAGCGCGCCGGCATCGCCCGCGCGCTGGCGCTCGACCCGGCCCTGCTCTTCCTCGACGAACCCACCGCCGGCCTCGACCCGATCGGTGCCGCCGCCTTCGACGAGCTCATCCGCACGCTGCAGCGCGCGCTGGGCCTGACCGTGTTCCTGATCACCCACGACCTCGACACGCTCTACGCCATCTGCGACCGGGTCGCGGTGCTGGCCGACAAACGCGTGCTGGTCAACGCCCCGCTGGCCGAAGTCGAACGCTTCGACCACCCGTGGGTGCAAGAGTATTTCCACGGCCCGCGCGGACGCGCCGCGCAGGCCGCCCTGGCCAAGGAGGCTTGAGATGGAAACCCGCGCCAACCATGTGTTGATCGGCGCCTTCACGCTGGCGGTATGTCTGTTCGCGGTGCTGTTTGCGCTGTGGATCGCCAAGTACACCAGCGAGAAGGCCTACGGCGAGTACGACGTGGTGTTCCAGGAAGCCGTGACCGGCCTGAGCACCGGCAGCCAGGTGCTGTATTCGGGCATCAGCGTCGGCGAAGTTCGCGCGCTGTCGCTGATGAAGGACGACCCGCGCAAGGTGGTGGCGCGCATCCGCCTGTCGGCCGACACCCCGGTGCGCACCGACACCCGCGCCAAGCTCACCATGACCGGCCTCACCGGCGTGGCCGTGATCCAGCTCACCGGCGGCAGCCCGGGTGCGCCGGCGCTGGAAGGCGGTCGCGGCAGGGACGTGCCGGTGATCCAGAGCGAGCCCTCGGCGCTGAAGAACATCGCCGCCACCGCCAACGAGATCGTCGAGCGCGTGAACCGCCTGCTGAGCGAGGAAAACGTCGCCCGCGTCACCGCCACCCTCGAGCAGATCAACCAGGTCACCGGCACCCTGGCCGCCGAACGCGAGGAGATTTCCGCGCTGGTGCGCAACGCGCGCGCCGCCAGCGAAAAACTCGACGCCACCCTGGCCAGCGCCGACCGCACCATCAACCACCTCGACGAAGGCGTGGTGCAGGAGCTGCCGGCGCTGGTGGCCAAGCTCGACGCCACCCTGGTCCAGCTCGAGGCCGCCAGCCGCGGCGCCAACGCCATCCTGGGCGACAACCGCGAGGCCATCGCCGACTTCAGCCGCGACGGCCTGGGCCAGGTGGGCCCCACCATGCGCCAGCTGCGCTCGCTGATCCGCGAGATCGACGACCTCGCCGACCGCCTTGAAAACAACCCGGCGGGCTACCTGCTCGGCCGCGAACAGCCCGAGGAGTTCGAACCATGACCCGCCGCGCCACGCGCCTTCCCGCCCTTGCCGCCGTGCTCGCGCTCGCGCTGGCCGGCTGCTCCATCGTCGGGCCCACCGCCGAGGTGCAGATCTTCGCGCCGCGCACCGCCATCACCGCCGACCCGGCCTGGCCCGCGGTGGACTGGCAGCTCAGCGTGTCCACGCCCGACACCCACCAGCTGCTCGATTCCACTCGCATCGCCGTGCGGCCCGCGCCCGACCGGCTGCAGACCTACAAGGGCGCGCGCTGGGCCGACAGCGCGCCGGAGCTGCTGCAGACGGCGCTGGTGCAGGCCTTCGAGGATTCCGGCCGCATCGCGGCGGTGGGCCGCTTCGGCGGCGCGCGCGGCGACTTCGGGCTGTTCACCGAACTGCGCGCCTTCGAAACCGTCTACACCGGCGGCCGGCCGGAGGTGGTGGTGGAGTTGCAGGCGCGGCTGGTGGCGCTGCGCGGCCACGGCGGCGTCACGGCGAAGCGATTCCGGGTGGTGGTGCCCAGCGACGGCGAGCAGATCGAACCGGTGGTGGCGGCGTTCGGGCAGGCCATGACCCAGCTGTCGCAGGAAGTGGTCGGCTGGACCCTGGTGGAGGGCCAGCGCGTGGTCACGGCGAAGGAAGAATCCGCCGGAAAGTGAGGTTGATGCGCGGCGGCACCGGCTTCGCGGTGCGCGGCAGCGCGTGTTTCCAGTCGGCCTGGGTGTCGCCGGCCATCAGCAGCAGGCTGCCGTGCGGAAGTTCGAGCGCAGCCTTGCGCGCGGGGTCGCGGCGGTGCCGGAAGGCGAAGCGGCGCGAGCCGCCGAGGCTGAGCGAGGCGATCACCGGGCGCGGGCCCAGCTCGGGTTCGTCGTCGCTGTGCCAGCCCATGGCGTCGCGGCCGTCGCGGTAGAGGTTGGCCAGCACGCTGTTCATGGCCACGCCCGCCGCCGCATCAATGCGCGGCCTTAGCGCCGCCAGCACTTCCGGCCAGGGCCGCGGCTCGAAGCGCACCCGCGAATACACGTAACTCGCGCCGGGATCGCCGATCCAGCAGCTCAGCCGCGGCGAATCCACCATCCGCCCGAACATCCGTATCCGGTGCGTCTCCCACGCCACCTGCCGCATCAGCGCGTCGAACAACGCATCCGCCTCGTGCGGCTCCAGCCAGCCCGGGATCAGCGTGGCTTCTTCGGGGAACGTCACGGCGGCCAAGAGCGTGTGGGGTTCAGTTTTGAACGCGGATCAAAGCGGATGGACACGGATAAGTGCGAATAAAGCAGTTTGAATTTTATCGCGCTCTATTGGCCTTTATCCGTGT
>JAIBEO010000064.1 GCA_019459185.1 Rhizobium sp.
CCCCCCCCCGCCCCCCCCCCCCCCCCCTTCGCTGGGTACAGCAGGCGGCGATTACTCGCCGTCTTTGGTCTCTTCGGCAGCTTCGGCGGCCTCGTCGGCCATCTCGGCGGCCTGGTCGGCCATGTCGGCAGCGCCTTCGGCCATGGCCTCGGCGCCCTCGGCGGCGGCTTCGGCACCGGCGGCGGCGGCGTCGGCGGTGGCTTCGGCAGCAGTGTCAACGGCTTCGGTGGTGGCTTCGGCGGCGGCGTCGGTCGCGGCGGTGGCGGCGTCGGCAGCGGCGTCGGTGGCCTCGGCGGCGGCGTCCGCGGCCTCGGTGGCGGCGGTTTCGGCAGCAGCAGCGGCTTCGTCGGCCGCGTCAGCCGCCTGCTCAGCCTGGTTGGAGCAGGCCGCCAGGGCCAGGCCCAGGGCCATGGCGAGCAGGGTCTTGTTCAGGGACATGGGTGAATTCCTCGTCTAGACGTATGAAATTTCAGAACGTGCCCAATGGGGGCACGTCGTCAAAATCATGTCAGGATCGCGCTGGGAGTCAATAGCAAAGCGGGTTTGGGCGGAAATATATTTCCGCCAGCCGCCGGACGGTCGTCAGGCCAGTTCGACCGCGATGGCCGTCGCCTCGCCACCGCCGATGCACAGGGAAGCCACGCCCCGCTTGCCTCCGCGGCGCTGGAGGGCGTTCACCAGGGTCACCACCAGGCGGGCGCCGGAGGCACCGATGGGGTGGCCCAGGGCGCAGGCGCCGCCGTTGACGTTGAGCTTGTCGTGGGGGATGCCCAGCTCCTTCATGGGGGCCATGGCGACCACGGCGAAGGCTTCGTTGACCTCGAACAGGTCCACGTCGCCCACCTGCCAGCCGGCCTTGGCCAGCACGTTGGCGATGGCGGCCACCGGGGCGGTGGTGAACCATTCCGGGGCCTGGGCATGGCCGGCGTGGGCCACGATGGTGGCGATCGGGGCCAGGCCGTGGGCCTTGGCGGCCTCGTCGGAGGCCAGCACCAGGGCGGCGGCGCCGTCGTTGATCGAGCTGGCGGCGGCGGCGGTGATGGTGCCGTCCTTCCTGAAGGCCGGGCGCAGGGTGGGGATCTTGGCGATGTCGCAGCGGCCGGGCTGCTCGTCGGTGTCCACCACCACGTCGCCCTTGCGGCCGGCGACGGTGACCGGGGCGATCTCATCCTTGAACGAGCCGTCGGCCTGGGCGGCCAGGGCGCGGCGGACGGATTCGGCGGCGTAGGCGTCCTGGTCGGCGCGGCTGAAGGCGTACTTCTCGGCGCACAGCTCGCCGAAGACGCCCATGGCCTGCTTGTCGTAGGGGTTGGTCAGGCCGTCCCACGCCATGTGATCGAGCATTTCCATGCTGCCGTACTTGGTGCCGGTGCGGGAGTTCATCAGCAGGTGCGGGGCGTTGGTCATCGACTCCATGCCGCCGGCGACGACGATGCTGGCCGAGCCGGCCTTGATCAGGTCGTGGCCCATCATGATCGCCTTCATGCCCGAGCCGCAGACCTTGTTGACGGTGGTGCAGCCGGTGGCGGTCGACAGGCCGGCGCCCAGGGCGGCCTGGCGCGCCGGGGCCTGGCCCAGGCCGGCGGGCAGCACGCAGCCCATGATCACCTCGTCCACCTTGTCGGCGGCCACGCCGGCCTGCTCGACGGCGGCCTTGATGGCGGTGGCACCGAGCTGGGTGGCCGGCACGCCGGTGAACTGGCCCAGCAGGGCCCCGAGGGCGGTGCGCTTGGCGCCCGCGATGACGACCTTGGACATGACAACTCCCGAAAGAAGTGGGTTAAACCCCAATTATGCCACTCAAAGAATAGGGGTCAGAGTACTAATTCGCCCTGCAGGCGAATTAGTACTCTGACCCCTATTCTTTGCCAGGGTGGGAACGGACGGCGTGGCGGGATCAGCTGCGTCCGTCGAAGAGTTCGCGGCCGATGAGCATGCGGCGGATCTCGTTGGTGCCGGCGCCAATGGCGTAGAGCTTGGCGTCGCGCAGGATGCGGCCGGTGGCGTATTCGTTGATGTAGCCGTTGCCGCCCAGGGCCTGGATGCCTTCCAGCGCCACCTGCACCGCCGATTCGCTGGCGTGCAGCAGGCAGGCCGCGGCGTCCACGCGGCTGGCGTGGCCGGCGTCGTAATCGCGGGCCACCTGGTAGGCGAAGGCGCGGGACGACTGCAGCGCGGTGTACATGTCGGCGATCTTGGCCTGCATGATGCCGAAGGTGCCGATGGCGGCGTCGAACTGCTTGCGCTCGCGCACGTAGGGCAGGGCGATGTCCAGCGCCGCCTGCATCAGGCCCAGCGGGCCGCCGGTGAGCACCAGGCGTTCGGTGTTCAGGCCGCTCATCAGCACCTTCACGCCCTGGTTCACTTCGCCCAGGACGTTTTCGGCCGGGATCTCGCAGTTCTCGAACACCAGTTCGCAGGTGTTGGAGCCGCGCATGCCCAGCTTGTCGAGCTTCTGGGCGGTGGAGAAGCCCTTCATGCCCTTCTCGACCAGGAAGGCGGTCATGCAGCGCGAGCCCGCTTCCTTGCCGGCGGTGCGCATGTAGACGATCAGCACGTCGGCCTCGGGGCCGTTGGTGATCCACATCTTGTTGCCATTGGCGACCCAGGTGCCGTTGCGAAGCTCGGCGCGGCAGCTCATCGAGCCCACCACGTCGGAGCCGGCGCCCGGCTCGCTCATGGCCAGCGCGCCCTTCCATTCGCCGCTGCACAGCTTCGGCAGGTTCTTCTGACGCTGGGCCTCGCTGCCGTTGCCGTACAGGTTGGCCACGCACAGGTTCGAATGCGCGCCGTAGCTCAGGCCGATGGAACCGGAGGCGCGGGAGATTTCCTCCATCGCCACCAGGTGGGCCAGGTAGCCCATGCCCGAGCCGCCGTATTCGGCGGGGACGGTCAGGCCCAGCAGGCCCATCTCGCCCAGCTTGGGCCACAGGTCCTGCGGGAAGGCGTTGTCGTGGTCGACCTGCGCGGCCCGCGGCGCGATCTCGGTCTCGGCGAAGCGCCGGACGGCGTCGCGCAGGGCATCGAGGTCTTCACCAAGCGGAAAAGCGCGCATCACCACTCCAGGAAAATAGGGGTCAGAGTACTAATTGAAGCAGGGAAGGCTGGGGGTCGGCGCGTCAACGCGGCGAAATGGTACTCCGACCCCCATTTTCCTCAGTTGCCGCGGCGGCCCTGGAAGCGGGGGGCGGCGGCGCCCAGGTGCGGCAGGCGCAGCTTGCCGATGGCGGTGATGCGCTCTTCGGCCATGCGGTCGGCGGCCTTGTAGGTCGGGATGCCGTCGCGCTTGGCGATCTCGAAGATGCGGCCCAGGTTGTAGTAGATGGTGCGCATCATGCGCATGGCGCGTTCGCGGTTGTAGCCGTCGATCTCAAGCGAGACGTTCATCAGGCCGCCGGCGTTCACCGCGTAGTCCGGCGCGTAAAGCATGCCGCGCTTCTCCAGATCGTGGCCGATCTCGTCGTTGGCCAGCTGGTTGTTTGCCGCGCCGCAGATGACCTTGCACTTCAGGCGCGGCAGGGTCTTCTCGTTCACGGTGCCGCCCAGGGCGGTCGGCGAGTAGACGTCGGCGTCCACGTCGTAGATGTCGTCCAGGCCCACGGCCTCGCAGCCGTACTCGTCCACGGCGCGCTGCACCGCTTCCTTGTTGATGTCGGTGACGAACACCTTGGCGCCGCGCTCGCGCAGCAGCTTCACGAACTCCATGCCCACGTGGCCCACGCCCTGCACGGCGTAGGAGTAGTTGCCCACTTCCTCGTTGCCGAACTTCACCTGCAGCGCGGCCATCAGGCCCTGCAGGGTGCCGTAGGCGGTGAACGGCGACGGGTCGCCCGAACCGCCGTGCACCTGGTGCACGCCGGTGACGTACTCGGTTTCGCGCAGCACGTATTCCATGTCGTTGACGTCGATGCCGACGTCCTCGGCGGTGATGTAGCGGCCGCCCAGCGAGTTCACGAAGCGGCCGAAGGCGCGGAACAGCGCCTCGGACTTGTCCTTGTTCGGGTCGCCCCAGATCACCGCCTTGCCGCCGCCCAGGTTCAGGCCCGACACCGCCGCCTTGTAGGTCATGCCGCGGCTCAGGCGCAGCACGTCGTTCAGCGCTTCCGCCTCGCTGGCGTACGGCCACATGCGCGTGCCGCCCAGGGCCGGGCCCAGCACGGTGTTGTGGATCGCGATGATGGCCTTCAGGCCCGCGTCCTTGTTGTGGCAGAACACCACTTCCTCGTGGTTCGAGGTCGAGATGGTTTCGAAGATCATGGGAGGCTCCGGTCTGGCGGACTGCGCGGATCCGGGGGCGGATTCACGCGCGAAAGATGGTGAAAAAACGTCCGCAAGTGATTGATTTAAATGGCCTGCATTCATAAAAAGCAGGACCCCGCCGGGTCGCGGCGCGCCGTAGTGTAAAGCAAACGCTCTAGACGGGCAGGTTGCCCCGGCCGGCGGGGCTTTCGACGCCCGTCGGCCGCCCGCCACCGTCCGGCGGCCTCAGAAAAACTCTTGGCCGGTCGCCCGCGGGCGCGGCGTTCGACCTAATGCCTGGCGGTTTTGTCTCTCCCCGGAGAACCGCCGGCCTCCAACCCTTAGAGCAGGGTTCATTCGGGCGACTACCGCGTAGTCGCCCTTTTTTTTACCCCGCGGCGACCTCAGTGGGCGCCGGGCCCCTCCGCCGCTTCCGGCGCGGCGATCTCTTCCGAAGGAACGGTGGCGGCCGCCGCAGCCGCGTCGCGCGCGGCGTCCAGCGCGCTGCCGGTCACCACCTCGTCGGCCGGGACCGAAACCAGCACCTCATAGCGCGTCCACAGCAGTGCGCGGCCTTCGGCATGGGAAACCAGGGCGCCCTGGAACTCGAGCAGCCCCTTCCGGGTGATGACGCCGACGCGGTCGTCCTTCCCGACGTACGGCAGCGCCTGCTCTTCGAGGGCGGCCGCCAGGGCGATGCGCACGCCCTCCTGCAACTCCGCCTGCAACCTCGCGTTGGCGTCCCGGGCCAGTTCGCCAAGGGGGTCGGAGCCCTCGGCCAGCGCCAAGGGGGTGGTGAACACCAGCACGTCCCGCTTGGACAGCCGGCGGCTCCGGTCGTGGCTGCCCTCGCGCAGTTCGATGTCCAGCGCGAGCCGGAAGTGGTCGAAGTAGGGGTTGATCGTCAGCGGCAAGCGCACGTAACCCTGCGCGGCCTTGCCGTTGCCCACCAGCAGGAACCGCTCGGCCGAACGGGCGGCGCGGAGGCGGGAGAGCAGCTTGGGGCTCGCCTTGGCCTCGCTGAAGTAGGCCAGTGCCTGCTGCCGCATGCCGTGCTCGGCAAGCGACTCGGAGAAAGCACGCCTCACCAGCCTCTGCAGGCCGTCCTTGCCCAGCGACTCTTGCAGCGGCGCCAGGCGCAGGTCGGCCTGCTTCTGTGCGTCCCTGGCGATGATTTCCTCGATCATGCCCGTGGCGATGGCGGAGCCAAACGCCGCGCCGATCACGGCGTCCATGCTCGTCGGGCTCGGCAGGAACTGGTTGGCGAAGGTCCCGTCGATCTGGAACGGCGCGTCTGGCTGCAGCAGGTGCAGGCTGGCCATGTCGCCGGTCACCAGGACGACGGCAGGCTTTTCGGCGGCAGCGGAGCCGGCCGCGAGGGCCAGGCAGGAAAGGGCGGCGGCAAGCCGCAGGCGCATCGTCATCGTGGAGTCTCCCCTGGAAACCGCCGATGCTAACAATCGCGCCTGCCGCGGCCCGGTCCAGCGGTGGAGAAAATTTCGCACCGCCAGGCACCAGGCTTCCCGGGCAGCCGGCCCGCGCAAGCTCATCTTGCAGTTTTCGCCGGGCGAATGCCGCGCAGTCGCTCCTTCTTACTCCGCGCCGGCCTCGGCGTTGATCTCGGTCCCGGCTTCGGCCCCGGCAGTTTCTCCCGCCTCGGCCGCTTCGGTCGCAGCGGCCGCCTCGGCTTTGCGCCGGGCCTCCGCCTCGCGGGCGGCGACCAGCGCCTCGCCGGTCAGGATCTCGGTTGCCGGAATCAGCACCAGGGCTTCGTCGCGCGTCCAAACCAGCGCCTGCCCGTCCTCGTGCGACAGCAGCGCGCCATTGAATTCGGTCAGGCCAAACTCGCCCAGCGCGCCGATGACGTCGTCCTTGCGGACTTTCGGCATATCCCGGTCCATCGCGGCCAGGCGCAGGGCATTGCGCACCGCCAGGTCGATCTCGGCGCGAAGCCGCGCATGGTCATCCGCAGCCAAGGCCGCGAGCAGGTCGTCGAACTCCGCCGGCGCGCTCGCCGGGTTGTAGACGATGACGTCGCGCCGCGACTCGCGCCGGTTTCGGTCGTACGTGCCCGAGCGCAGCTCGATGTCCAGCGCCAGGCGAAGCTGGCGCATGCCGGGATCCAGCGCCAGCGGCAGGTCGACCCGCTCCCCGTCGATGTTGATGCTGCCCACGAGCACAAAGTTCTCGACGCTGCGCGCCGCCTTGAGCCGCTTGAGCAGGTCCGGGTCGGGCCGCGATTCGCTGAAGTAGGCGAGTGCCTGCTGTTCCAGCGTCAGCCCGGCCAGCGCTGCGCGGAAGCTGTCGCGCAGCATGGATTCGAGCGCGGCCTTGTCCAGCGTGTCCGTCAGCGGGGCGAGGGTGAGGTCGTGGGCTTGCTGCCGGGCGACGATGATCTGCTCGGCGACGATCGCCGCACCGATCGCCCCGCCCAGGGCGCCGCCGACGATGCCCGCGGAACCGTACCCCTGCATGGGCTGCAGGAGGTGAGGCGGGATTTCAACTTCCGGCCATTCCCCCGGCTCACCCTGGATGCGGTGCAGGACCGGCAGTTCGTTGGTTGCGAGGACGACGGCCGGCTCATTGGCCATGGCCAGCGACGACACGAGGACGAGAGCGCCGGCGAGGCCGGCGACAAGCGGATTCTTGCGCATGGTGTTCCCCCTGGAGAAGCCCCCGATGCTAGCAGCGGCTTTCTGGCACCTAGGTGCGAATATCTCGCGCTTCCCAAGCCGTCCGCCGTGCGCTACCGGCCGCGGTCGGCCGCCGTTAGACTGGCGCCATGGGCGAACTGACACGCGTCGACGACCTCCCGGGCAGCTTCGGCTACGGCGCCGGCGTGCTGTACGGGCTGCCGCAGCCGCCGCGCTGGATGGGCGAGGTGCAGCCCGACCTGCACAAGGCCATCCTGCTGCTGTCGCCGGGCGAACTGCTGTACGGCCACCTCACCGGGCTGGACTGGGAGGGGGGCAACGTCATCCTGCGCGCCGGCGACGAGACGCTGTCGAATCCCATCGCCGACCTGCGCGGCATCCTGCTTTCCGGCGACGCCCGGCTGGGCCGGCCGCCGCTGGCGCCCACCGCCACCATCGTCAGCACGCTGCGCTACCGCGATGGCGGCGACTGGATGCTGCAGGCCCATGCCGCCCACGTGGACCTGTTCGGCGCCGGCTTCTTCACCGTGGCCGAGGACCAGCTGCACGCCATCTTCGTGCCCTGGCGCGTGCTGGCCGACAACGAACTGACCCTGCGCTCCGGCCTGAGCGACCACGTGCGCGCCCGCGTGCAGCGCGAAGTGGCCTTCCGCCGCGGCGCCGACATCGACCGCCTGCAGGCCGCCCGCCTGACCCACGTGGCCGGCAGCGCCCGCGACGACGCCGACGTCCGCCGCAGCGCCTTCGCCAAGGCTTTCTGCAAGGCGCTGGGAGGCTGAGGTGACGTCAGGCTCCGACCCGCTGGCGACCTGGCAGGCCGCTGAAGAACACCGCGCCCGCGGCGACGAACCCGCCGCCCGCGCCGCCTACGAACGCCTGGCCACGCACGCCGAATGGGTGGCCCCAGCGCGCCTGCGGCTGGCCCACCTGGCGCTCGCCCAGGGCCGCCTGCGCGACGCCGCGGCCGAAGCCCTGACCGCCCGCGCCGCCGACGAATCCGACCCGGTGGTGCTGGAAGCCATCGTCGAACTGCTGTGCCAGGTGGGCGAACTGGAAGCCGCGCTGTCGCTGGCGCAGTCGCGGGCCCTGCGCGACGCGCCCGACCCGGCGGTGCAGCAGGGCCTGGGTCAGCGCCTGTCGGAACAATCGTTCGCGGCCGAGGCGCGGCCCTTCCTGCTCCGCGCCCGCGCGCTGGGCGCCGACAACCCCACGCTGCACTACCAGCTGGGCCTCACCGCGCTGTACGCCGGCGAGCCCGACGCCGCCGAGGCGGGCTTCGAAGCCTGCCTGGCGCGCCAGCCCCTGCACGGCGCCGCGCACCGCCAGCTGGCCAAGCTGCGTACCGCCACGCCGGCGAAGAACCACGTGGACCGCCTGCGCGCCGCCATTTCCCGTGCCGGCGAAAGCCACCCCGACGCGCCGCCGCTGTATTACGCGCTGTTCAAGGAACTCGACGACCTGGGCGACACCGCCGCCGCCTGGGCCGCGCTCGACGCCGGCATGCGCGCCCGCCGCCGACAGATCAGCTACGACCCCGCCGCCGAACAGGCCGTGTTCGACCAGCTGATGCGGGTGGACGGGCAGGGCGCCAACACGCAGGCCGAACCCGGCCCGGCGCCGGTATTCATCCTGGGCCAGCCGCGCTCGGGCACCACGCTGCTCGAGCGCATCCTGGGCGGCGCCCCCGGCGTGGCCGATGCCGGCGAACTGCGCGATTTCGGCTTCCAGCTGCGCTGGTGCGCCGACCTGGCCGGCCCGCAGGGCCCCGACCTGGCGCTGCTGGCCGCCGCCGAACGCGTGGACCCCGCGGAACTCGGCCGCCGCTACCTCGGTCACACCCAGTGGCGCGCCGGCGGCAAGCCGCTTTACACCGACAAGCTGCCGGCGAACTTCCTGTGGCTGGGGCACATCGCCCGCGCATTGCCGCAGGCGAAATTCCTGCACCTGGTGCGCGAGCCGATGGACGTGTGTTTTTCCAACCTGAAGGAACTGTTCGCGGGCGCCTACCCGCACAGTTACGACCAGGCCGAGATGGCGGGCCATTTCCGCCGCTACCAGGCGCTGATGGCGCACTGGCACGCGGCGTTCCCGGGCCGCATTCTGGACGTGCCCTACGACGCGCTCGTCACCCGCACCGACGACGTGGCGGCGCAGGTGCTGGCCTTCCTGGGCCTGCCGCCCGCGCCCGGCGTGGCCGACATCGCCCGCCGCACCGGCGCCGTGGCCACCGCCAGCGCGGTGCAGCTGCGCGAACCGGTGCATGCGCGTTTCCTCGGCCAGTGGCGCCGCTACGAAACCCCGCTGCAGCCGCTGCAGCGGGCCCTCGAAATTCCCTGAATCCCCGGAACGACCCATGCGCAAGACCCTGCTTTGCTTCGCCCTGCTGCTCTCCACCGCCGCTTTCGCCGCCACGCCGCCCGCGGGCGACGACCTGCTGCGCCAGGCCAACACCGCCTACGACGCCGGCCGCCAGGAAGAAGGCATCAAGCTCTACGAGCAGGCCGTGGAAGCCGGCAACGCCAAGGCCATGGCGGCGCTGGGCTGGCTCTACCTCAACACCGCCGAAGGCCTGCCCAAGCCGAACTTCGCCCGCGGGCTGGCGCTGTACGAACAGGCGGCCCACCTGGGCAATGCCGAGGCGGCCAACAACCTGGCCGTGCATTACGCCCACGGCATCGCCATCACCGCCGACCTGCCGCGCAGCCTGGACTGGTTCAAGCGCGCCGCCGAACTGGGCCACGCCCCGGCCATGGTTTCCGTGGGCCTGTACTACGAAACCGGCACCGTGGTGGCCGTGGACCTGGCCGAGGCGCAGGCCTGGTACCGCAAGGCCGCCGAGGCCGGCAATGCGCAGGGCATGCACAACCTGGGCATGTTCCTGCTGCGCGGCGTGGCAGGCCCCGCCCAGCCCGAGGAAGGCCGCCGCTGGCTGCAGAAGTCGGCCGACGCCGGTGATGAAAACGCGAAGGCCGCGCTGAAGGAACTCGAGGCCAGGCCCGCCGCCAAGGGCTGAGCCTCCGGGGCGGCCCGGGCGGGGTAGGGCGGACCATACGGTCGGCGCTACAATCGGGAAATCCCCGTCTTTGCCGTATGAGTGCCGCCCCATGAGCACCCCCGCCAACCAGCTCCCCGAGTCCAACCCCGAGCGCAGCCCGCTGCGCTTCGTCACCGCCGCCAGCCTGTTCGACGGCCACGACGCCGCCATCAACATCATGCGCCGCCTGATCCAGGCGCAGGGCGTGGAAGTGGTGCACCTGGGCCACAACCGCAGCGTCGAGGACGTGGTGCGCGCCGCGCTGCAGGAAGACGCCGACGGCATCGCGCTTTCCAGCTACCAGGGCGGCCACACCGAGTACTTCAAGTACATGGTGGACATGCTGCGCGAACGCGGCGCCGGCCACATCCGCGTGTTCGGCGGCGGCGGCGGCACCATCACGCCGGAAGAGATCAAGGAACTGCAGGATTACGGCGTCGAGCGCATCTACCACCCGAACGACGGCATGCAGATGGGTCTGGTAGCCATGATCGAAGACCTCGTCCGCCGCACCAGTACGTACCAGGTACATTTTTCCGGAGAAGAAAGCGCCAAAAAGGGGAAGACCTCTCCCCGGAAAAATGTACCTGGTACGTTCGCTTCGCTGCCTTCCCCCCACATCGACGACGAAATCAGCATCGGCAAGTTCCTGACGGCCATCGAAGAAGGCGCCATCGACGACCCCACCCTCGCCACCCTGCGCAAGGAATGGCACCTGGCCGGCGGCAAGACCCCGGTGGTGGGCCTGACCGGCACCGGCGGCGCCGGCAAGTCCAGCGTCACCGACGAGCTGATGAACCGCTTCCTGCAGCATTTCCCGGAAATGCGCATCGCCGTGATTTCCGTCGACCCCACCCGCCGCCGCACCGGCGGCGCGCTGCTGGGCGACCGCATCCGCATGAACAGCCTGCGCAGCCCGCGCGTGTTCATGCGTTCCATGGCCACCCGCCGCCAGCACGTGGCCACCAACGCCGTGCTCAAGGACTGCGTGGCCTTCCTGCGCGCCCAGGGCTACGACCTGGTGATGGTGGAAACCGCCGGCATCGGCCAGAGCGATTCGGAAATCGTCGACCTGGTGGATTTCCCGGTCTACGTGATGACCAGCGATTTCGGCGCGCCCAGCCAGCTCGAGAAGATCGACATGCTCGACTACGCCGAGCTGGTGGTGCTCAACAAGTTCGACAAGCGCGGCGCCGAAGACGCCCTGCGCGACGTGCGCAAGCAGTGGAAGCGCAACCGCACCGCCTTCCAGATGAAGGACGAGGACGTGCCGGTGTACCCCACCATCGCCAGCCAGTTCAACGACCCGGGCGTGACCTGGATGTTCGCGAACCTGTGCCGCCTGCTCCGCAACAAGC
>JAIBEO010000026.1 GCA_019459185.1 Rhizobium sp.
CGTCCCAGCGGCTCGCGGCGCGGGCACGACTTTTCAGCCAGCCCTGGCTTGCAAAGCGCTCCTCCGGGGCTTAGCGTCCGGCCTAACAACTCATTCAAGCCGACGTCGCTCCGCGACGCGGCTTAACTCAGGCGTTAGGCCTGTAGTCGCTTAGGTTGCTTCGGCCCGTTCGCGGGCCGTTCTCGCTTCTGGGCTCCGGCGGGTCCCAGAGATGGTCTTGGCCGCCCGCGCCTTCACCATCTGGCGCCTGGAGCCAGCGGCAGGCCGGCTCGCTGGCAATCGGGGACCGAGCATCCGGGCGGCCAATCGCAGGCGTCCCAGCAGCTCGTGGCGCGGGCACGACTTTTTCAGCCAGCCCAAGCTTGCAAAGCGCTCACCCGGGGCTTAGCGTCCGGCCTAACCACTCATTCAAGCCGACGTTGCTCCGCAACGCGGCTTAATTCAGGCGTTAGACCTTATGGCCGACCATCCGGAACTGCACGAGTTGCACCGGCAATATACGGAAAGTCAGTCCAAGTACGTCTACTTTCTGCTCGCCGCAGCCGGAGCCTCGATTGGCTTCGCGATTCAGAAGCTGGAGGGAATGCCTCTCACGTGGGACCAGTCGTCCGCGCTACTGGCGATTGCTCTTTGGCTTGGTAGTCTCTTCTGCGGGTGCAAGCGCATCACTTGGACGCAATCCGCCATGTACGCCAACTTTGCGTTGCTGCAGCTACAGTACGGGCTGCATCCTGAGCAGCCGCCTCATCAGCATCTGCCCGCGGCGGTTTCGGGGGTGCGGAGCGCCATTGCAAAGCACTCTAATCGCGCAAACATCTACTACAAACTTCAGTTCTGGCTCCTTGGGGCTGGCGTGTTGGCGTTCGTCACCTGGAGCGTGCAGGAAATGGCGCGCTTGGCGGTCTAACTAATCATTCAAGCCGACGTGCCTCCGGCCCGCGGCTTAAATCAGGCGGTAGGCTGCTGTCGAGGTGCGTCGCATGTGGAAGCGCTGGAAAAGACTTGCCTATCGCATCGAAGCAATCGGCTGCAAGTCAAAGCAGGAAATATTTGAGCATCTCACTTACATGGTGCTCCATGCCCCTGACTTCCCGGCCGAAGACCGAATGGATCTGGATCTAGCATTCGAGTGCCTAGAGCATGGGCTGAAGCGCATCGAAGAACTGGACGGCCGGCCAGCCGTTGTTTCAGTGGTCGCGCAACTTCGTGCTGAATTCGCAAGATCGCGCACTCTATTTGACTCGGACGAGGTAATCGCCGCATGCCACAGTCTTCAAGATGCGGAAGATATCTTGAGGCCTATCCGTGTGAAGGCTGCTGTTGCGTAGGCAGCAGCCTAACAATTCGTCCAAGCCGACGCCGCTTCGCGACGCGGCTTAACTCAGGCGTTAGGCCTGTTCGGTCTGGGTTGCTTCGGCCCGTTCGCGGGCCGTTGTCGCATCTGGGCCTCGGACAGTCCGCAGTGGTCGTCCTGACTGCCCGCGCTCCCAGCATCCGGCGCCTGGGGTTCCTGGCCACCGGATCGTCGGCGTTCGAGGAGCCGTCATCCGGGCGGTCGCGCCGGGTGCGTGCCGGCAGCTCGCGGCGCGGGCACGGCCATCTGGCTCCGGCCTGGCTTGTCACGTGCACGGGGCCGCCAGCGGCGGGCTTCGCTCCGGCTTGGCGTTGGCCGCGGGGTGGGGCATCGGTGGTTGCGCCAGCGCTGGCCGCGCCGTAACGTCTGGGCCTAACTAATCATTCAAGCCGACGTCGCTCCGCGACGCGGCTTAACTCAGGCGTTAGGCGCCATGACCGAACCATTTTTGTGCCCGCATTGCAAACGTCCGTTAGGCATTCGTTTCCTAGACTGCCTTCCACGCCGACTGGGGCGCCATGAGTTCTTTTGCCGCGCCTGCAAGCGAAGATCAATTTTCTCACTTCGCACGCGGCTTGCAGCTGCGACAACGTTTGTTGTCACTTTCTCCACCTGTATCGGATTAGCTCTTCTCTTCGAAGGCACGCATGAGGACGGCCATATCTTTCATGCAAATGAACTGAGTGAACTATTCTTCGCAATAGTCGTCGTCGTCGCTGTGTCGGCAGCAGTTTCAGGCGCGTGCGCATCCGTCTTCTGGCACTTTGGAAAGCTTGTGTGCCTGGATCGGCGCTAGCAATGGCGCCTAACAATTCATTCAAGCCGAACCCGCTTCGCGGGTCGGCTTAATTCAGGCGTTAGGCCAGTAGTTGCTTAGGCTGCTTCGGCCCGTTCGCGGGGCGTATTTCTGTCCTGGCTTCGGCTAGCCCCAGAGCTGGCCCGCGCCGCCCGCGCCTCCACCATCTTGCGCCCGGTGCGTCTGGCGGACCGGCTCGTTGGCGGTCACCGATCGAGCATCCGGGCGGCTTCTCGCTTGCGTCCCAGCGGCTCGCGGCGCGGGCACGACTTTTTCAGCCAGCCCCTGGCTTGCAAAGCGCTCTTCCGGGGCTTAGCGTCCGGCCTAACCACTCATTCAAGCCGACGTCGCTCCGCGACGCGGCTTAACTCAGGCGTTAGGCCGCATCGGATGGAACTTCGCGCTCAACAAGTCTTGCGTGCAGGTCGCGAGCTAATTGACCCGATCCTGCTGCCGTGCGGATTCTCGTGGGGACACGGCGCATCAGGCTCAAGCTCCGGCGGCGACTTCGCGTCCGGCTGGTATTCTCGCGACGACCGGACCCTCGAGATGCACTATCGCTTCTCGCTTGGTCTGGTGAGCTATCGCATGGGAGATCTGTGCTTAGACCACGCCGAATACATGTCTGTCGTTGCGCAGGGCGGCCAGAGCCAGTACCCGGGCTTCTCGGACGATCCGCTAGATGGGTTCCGCCATCTAGCACACGACTTGGTTGCCTACTGCGCCGCCTTTCTGAGAGGGTCAGACGCCGAGTTCGCTCGCGTTGTGGAGCTGGTAGGCGCCAAGCACCAGGGCCGCCGCTTGCCGTGACCGTGAGTTCGGCTAGCATGCGGCCTAACTAATCATTCAAGCCGACGCCTTCGGCGCGGCTTAACTCAGGCGTTAGGCCTGTAGTCGCTCAGGTTGCTTCGGCCCGTTTGCGGGCCGTTCCTGTTTCCGGGCTTCGGCTAGTCAGGCGGTAGTTCCCGCTGCCCGCGCTGGCGGCATCTGGCACGTGTTGGCCGC
>JAIBEO010000035.1 GCA_019459185.1 Rhizobium sp.
GGGCTTCGAGCCAAGGGCAAATGTGCCAAGGTCGCCTTGGTCGCCTGCATGAGAGTCCTGGTCATCCGGCTCAACGCCATGCTCCGGGACGGCTCCGAATGGAGAACCCTGCCGGCCTGAACAAGACAGTTGCTCCTACAGACAGCGGCAAGGGCGACGACGGCGAATGCCGCCGTCGCGGCCAAGGTCAGAAGCTGGCGCGCAGGCCCAGCTGGTAAGTCTCGGCGGCGTCGCCGAAGGTCACGTCGCCGGTGAGGCCCCAGGTCGGGGTGAACTTGTACATCGCCCCGAGCGTGCCGGAGAAGTCGTCGCCGGCCTGGTCGAGATCCACGTAGTTGGCGCGCACGCTGCCCTCGAGCTTGTCGGTCAACGCGCTGCGCAGGCCCACGGACGCGCGGTAGCCCTCGGTATCGATGATGCCGGTGCCGTCGGTGGTGACGAAGCCCGCGGCTTCGGTGTCGACGTAGGCCGCTTCCGCGAACAGGTCCAGGCCGTCGTTCATCGGGTGCGCGTAGCCGACGCCCAGCTCGCTGCCGTCGAGCTTGAACGGCGTGCCGTCGATGCCGATGCGCGAATAGCCGGCCAGGCCGTAGAAATTCGACTCGCCGAACTCGAAGCTGCCGCGGATGCCGTGGCCGTCCGCGTCGCCGTCGACGTTGATGTAATTGCCTTCGATCCAGGTGTTGCTGAGCGAATCCTGCGCGGCCGCGGGCAGGGCGACGGCGAGGGACAGGGCAAGGGCAAGGGTCGTGCGCTTCATGCGTGGCTTCCTTTCGTTGGGGGAGCGCCCGCGTTCAACGGGCAAACCCGAGTATCGAAAGTGCACAGGAACGCGCGATTAACGTGCGGCGTAACTGAACGGCGCGCTTCAGTCGCCGTTCCAAAAAAGAAAAGCCCGGCCGAAGCCGGGCTTTCCATCACGCGTGGTCGCTGCGATCAGAAGCTGGCGCGCAGGCCGACCAGGTAGGTCTCGCCGCCGTCGCCGAAAGTCACTTCGCCGGTGACGCCCCAGGTCTGGGTGAACTTGTACTGGGCGCCGATGGTGCCGCTGAAGTCACCGTCGAAATCGCTGCCGTCCGTGTAGTTGGCCTTGAGCAGGCCCTCGAAGCTGTCCGAGAACGAGCCGCGGACGCCGACCGAGGCGCGGTAGCCGTCGACGTCGCCGAAACCGTCGGCGTCGGCATTGACGTAGGCCAGCTCGGAGATCAGGTCGAGGTTGTCCGACAGGTCGTGGGCGTAACCGAGGCCGATCTCGGTGTTGTCGATGTCGACGCTGGAGTTGTCCACTTCGACCTGGGCGTAGCTGCCGAAGCCGTAGAAGTTCGACTGGCCGAACTCGAACGAACCGCGCACGCCGAAGCCGTCGGCGTCGCTGTCGACGTTGACGTAGCCGCCTTCGACGTAGGTGTAGCTCAGCTTGTCGTCGGCCTGGGCCGACAGCGGGAGGAGGGCGGCCAGGGCCAGGGCAATCAGGGAACGCTTCATTGTTTTTTCTTCCGTGTCTTGGGGGAGGCCCGTTTCGCGGGCTGGGCTGCAGTATGCGAAGCGCGGCGTAACGGTTGATTAACAGCTGTGCGTTTCCGCCTTCCCCATGCCATCAGTCATGCATCGCGGCGCCCGCATAGCCGAGCTGTCGCCACGCTTCGAACACCGACACGGCGACGGCATTCGAGAGGTTGAGGCTGCGCTGTCCCGCGCGCATCGGCAGCGTCAGCCGCTGCGATTCCGGCAATGCATCGATCACTTCGGCGGGAAGCCCGCGCGTCTCCGGCCCGAACAGCAGCGCGTCGTCGGCGCGGTACTGCACGCCGTCGAAGCGCCGCGTCGCGCGCGCGCTGAACGCGAACACGCGAGGCTGGCCGAGTGCTTCGAGGCAGGAAGCAAGGTCGCGATGGCAGCGCACGCTCGCCCACTCGTGGTAGTCGAGGCCGGCGCGGCGCAACTTGGCGTCGTCGAGGTCGAAGCCGAGCGGCTCGACCAGGTGCAGGCCGGCGCCGGTGTTGGCGCACAGCCGGATCACGTTGCCGGTGTTCGGCGGGATTTCGGGCTGGAACAGGATGACCTGGATCATCGCGGCATTATCGCCGCGACCGATGCGCGCGCGGGCTCAGCCCGCGGCGCAGTTGATGCGGCGGCCGATCAGGCCCAGGTCGCCGGGCATACGCGCCAGGCCGAGGGCGCCGGCGGGTTGCACAGCCTCGCTGCAGGCCAGGCCGGCGGTGACGGCAGTGCCCACGGCGTCCTTGAGCGACGGCGGCGGCTGCAGGGCGGCGGCGAGGCCCAGGGCCAGCAGGGGCAGGGCGAACAGGCTTCGTTGCAGGTGCGAGGAGAGGGTCATGGCGGGTTCCGGGACGGGGTGGCTCATGACGTGTGCAGCAGGAACCATGCCAAGTGGCAAGGCCAAGTAAAATCAAATACTTGCGCCAGCCCTGGGTGTCCGGACATCAGCCCCGGACACGGCAACCGGACAGCGGCTCGCGCTCGAAGGCGGCCCAGCGCCCTTCCGGCGCCGGCGAGGCGGCCCCGGGGAAATCGATGCGCGCCACCAGCTGGCGCTGGCCGTCGTCCTCGCGCAGGTTGCTCAGGCCCTCGAAGCGCAGCAGGCGCCGGCTTTCGCGGCCGTAGGCCACGTCGATGTGCGGCGCCAGCCAGCCCAGCCAGCCGCCCAGCCGCAGCCGGAACACTTCCGCCGGCTCGCCGTCGAGCGCCTGCGGGCCCAGCCGGCGCACCTGGAAACCCAGGCTCTCGAGCCGCGAGGGCACCGCGAACTCCAGCGGCACCGCCTGCCCGGCCAGCAGCGGCTGCCATTGCCGGCGGATGAATTCGTCGAAGCCCGCGTCGGCCACCAGGCCCGCGCCCGCGAGCGGCGCGCTGCGTTCGGCTTCGTCCGGTGCGGCCCGCACCCACACTTCGCCGGCACCGTCCTCGCGGCGCAGGCCCTCGCGGTAACCCAGGCGCGCATCCTCGAAGCTGAACTCGGGCGCCAGCGCGGAGTCGCGGTAATCGACCCGCTTGCGCGCGAAGGCGGTGCCGTCGGGGCAGCGGTAGAGCACCAGGCGCTGCATGGTGCGCTCGCCCTCGCGGCGCACCAGGTGCTGTTCGCGGTAGAGCAGCTGGTTGTCGTCCGGATCGCGCGCCACGCCTTCTTCGAAGCTCAGCCCCGCGCGCGCGGCCGGGCTGGCGAGCAGCGCCAGCAGCAGGCCCGCGGCGGCGGCGGGTTTCACCACGGCAGCGGCGACCCGTCGCGGTCCACGAATTCGCCGGCGGGCAGGCCGGCGCGGCGCTCGAGCATGTCCAGCATGTCCTGCACCGATTCATGCGCGGTCACCGGCGCGCGTTCGCCGCCCATTTCCGTGCGCACCCAGCCCGGGCTGGCGGCCAGCACGCCGATGCCCAGCGGGTTGAGCGCGCGCGCCATGAGCACCGTGGCCATGTTCAGCGCGGCCTTGCTGATGGCATAGCTGGGCGTCTGGAAAGTTTCGGTGAGCGCCATCGCGCCCAGCCGCGAGCCGAGGTTGAACACGCGCGGCTGGAGGCCTTTCGCCAGCTGCGGCGCCAGCGCCTGCGCCAGCAGCAGCGGCGCCACCGCGTTCACGCGCAGGGCGTGTTCGAGCACGTCGGCCTTCAGTGCGCCGAAGTGCTCGCCGCGCGGCAGCGTGCCGGCGTTGTTGATCAGCAGGTCGAGCGTCGGGTGCATGGCCGCCACCTCGTGCACGAAGGCCTCGCGGCTACGTTCGTCGGCGACGTCGAGCGGCGCGATATGCAGGTGCCCCGGATGCGCCGCGGCCAGCTGCGCGAGTGCGTCGGCGTGGCCGGGCTGGCGGCAGCCGGCCACCACGCGGTGGCCGCGTTCCAGCAACTGGCGCGCGAACTCCAAGCCCAACCCGCGGTTAGCGCCCGTGACGACGACATTTCGCGACTCGTTCACGCCCATGCCTCGCACTATGGCCTTCGGCCTAGTGTATGCCCCGTCAAGGCAAGCTAGGATGCAAGCCCCCCGGCTCCGTCCGGACCGTCCCTGCAGGAATCCCACGAATGACCCAGACCCGTCTTCCGCGCGTCCGCGCGCTGGTCCTGGCCCTCGGCTTCGCCGTGGCCGCCCTCACGCCCGCTTATGCGCAGGACGCCGACGCGCCGAAGGCCGCGGTGGCCGCCGACATCCCGTTCGAGCAGTTCACCCTGCCCAACGGCCTGCGGGTGGTGGTGCATACCGACCGCAAGGCGCCGATCGTGGCGGTGAACGTCTGGTACCACGTGGGCGCCAAGAACGAACTGCCGGGCCGCACCGGCTTCGCGCACCTGTTCGAGCACCTGATGTTCCAGGGCAGCGAGAACCACGACGGCGAGTTCTTCGAGCCGTTCGAACTGGTCGGCGCCACCGACCAGAACGGCACCACCAACTCCGACCGCACCAATTACTTCCAGAACGTGCCCACCACCGCGCTCGACATGGCGCTGTGGATGGAATCGGACCGCATGGGCCACTTCCTGGGCTCGGTGACGCAGGAGCTGCTGGACGAGCAGCGCGGCGTCGTGCAGAACGAAAAGCGCCAGGGCGAGAACCAGCCCTACGGCCAGGTGTTCGAGCGCCTGCTCAAGGCCAGCTACCCCGAGGGCCACCCGTACAGCTGGTCCACCATCGGTTCGATGAGCGACCTCAACGCCGCCTCGCTCGAGGACGTGCAGCGCTGGTTCAAGACCTGGTACGGCCCGAACAACGCCGTGCTGGTGCTGGCCGGCGACATCGACGTCGAAACCGCTAGGGCCAAGGTGACGAAGTTCTTCGGCGACATCCCGGCCGGCCCCACCATGGCCCAGCCGAAGGTCGATCCGGCGCCGCGCACCACCTCCACCCGCGACGAGTTCACCGACCGCGTGCCGCAGGCGCGCGTGTACCGCGTCTGGAACACCGCCGAATACGGCAGCGTCGACGCCGACCGCCTGCAGCTGCTGGCGCAGGTGCTGGGTGGTTCGCGCGCCTCGCGCCTGGACAAGCGCCTGGTGCACCAGGACAAGCTGGCTGACTCCGTCTCCGCCGGGGCCTGGGGCAACCAGCTGGGCGGCCTGTTCTTCCTGCAGGTGGACGTGAAGCAGGGCGTGGACCCGGCGGTCGTCGAGAGGGCGCTGGAAGAAGAGCTCTCGCGCCTGGTCGCCGACGGCCCCAGCGTCAGCGAACTCGAGCAGGCCCGCACCACCTTCAAGGCCGGCTTCATCCGCGGCATCGAGCGCATCGGCGGCTTCGGCGGCAAGGCCGACGCCCTGGCCGAATGCGCCGTGTTCGCCAAGGACCCGGGCTGCTTCCGCGAAAGCCTGCAGGTGATCGAAACCGCCACCGCGGCCGAGCTCCAGGACGCCGGCAAGCGCTGGCTGTCGCGGGGCGACCACACCATCGTGGTCACCCCGGGCGAGCGCGTGCCGACCGTTGAGAAGGAAAGCGCCTCGCACCCGGAAATGGCCGCCGTGCAGGCCGCCGACCCGAAGTACACCACGGCCGAAACCGGCGTGGACCGCAGCCAGGGCGTGCCGCAGACCACCGAGTTCCCGGACCTGGTTTTCCCGGCGCTGCAGCGCGCCGAGCTGTCGAACGGCATCAAGCTGGTGCTCGCCGAGCGCGCCGGCCTGCCGGTGGTGCAGATGAACCTGCTGCTGCCGGGCGGCTACGTCGCCGACCTGGGCCGCAAGCTGGGCACCTCCAGCTTCACCATGGGCATGCTCGACGAGGGCGCCGGCAAGTACGGCGCGCTCGAGTTCGGCGACGAGGCCGAGCGCCTGGGCGCCAACCTCGGCGCCAGCGCCTCGCTCGACGGCGGCAGCGCCTACCTGTCGGCGCTGAAGGAGAACCTGGACGAGTCGATGGGCCTGTTCGCCACCATGCTGCGCGTGCCGCGCTTCGAGGCCAGCGAGCTCGAGCGCGTGCGCCAGAGCTGGATCGCCAGCATCAAGCAGGAAAAGGCCCGCCCGAACTCGGCCGCGCTGCGCCTGCTGCCGCCGCTGCTCTACGGCCAGGGCCACCCCTACGCCATACCGTTCAGCGGCACCGGCGACGAGGCTTCCATCGCCTCGCTGACCCGCGACGACCTGCTGGCCTACCACCAGGCCTACGTGCGTCCGGAAGGCTCGACCCTGGTGGTCGTGGGCGACACCACGCTCGAGGAAATCGTGCCGCTGCTCGAGAAGCACCTGGGCCAGTGGAAGGCCACCGGTGCGGCCCCGGCCCAGCCGGCGGTCACCGACGTGGCGCTGCCGTCCAGGCCGCGCGTGTTCCTGGTCGACCAGCCGGGCGCGATCCAGGCCAACGTCTACGTCGGCCAGCTGGCGCCCTCGAGCATGGACGCCAAGGCGACCGAGTTCGAGATCGCCAACGCGGTGCTGGGCGGTGAGTTCAGTTCGCGCCTGAACATGAACCTGCGCGAGGACAAGCACTGGGCCTACGGTTCCTACAGCTTCGTGCAGGCCGCCAAGGGCCAGCGCCCGTGGCTGGCGTTCGCGGCGGTGCAGATCGACAAGACCGCCGAGTCGATCGCCGAGCTGCAGCGCGAGATCAGCGAATACGCCACCGGCAAGGCCCCGGCCAAGCCGGAGGAAGTGGCCAAGATCCAGGCCAGCGAGATCCGCAGCCTGCCCGGTTCGTACGAAACCGCCAACGCCGTGCTCGGCGCCATCGGCGGCATCGTGCGCTACCAGCGCCCGGACGATTACGTCGTGCAGCGCAAGGCCAGGATCGAAGGCCTGACCCCGGAAGTGGTGCACGCCGCCGCCGCCACCATCCAGCCCCAGGCCCTGACCTGGGTGGTGGTGGGCGACCTGTCCAAGATCGAGCAGGGCGTTCGCGCGCTCGACCTCGGCGACGTTCAGGTAGTGGACGCCGACGGCAAGCCGGTGGCCGCCAAATAAGCCTTCCAGATCATTGCCGGTTCAGCACGGGCGGGGCGACAATCCCGCCCGTGTTCTTTTCGGAGAGACCCATGCGAATCGTTGCCGCGGCACTGCTGCTGATCCCCCTCGCCACCGCCTGCACCTGGGTGAAGATGGCCCCGGGCGCCGCCGAGGTGCGCGTGGCCGCCGCCGGCCAGGACCTTTCGGCCTGCGAGAAGCGCGGCGAAGTGGCGGTGTCGGTGCGTGACCGCCTGGGTCCCTACGAGCGCAACGACATCAAGGTGCGCGACGAGCTCGAAACCCTGGCCCGCAACGAGGCCCCGGGCCTGGCCGCCGATACCGTGCAGCCCAAGGGCGAACCCGACGACGGCGAGCAGCGCTTCCTGGCCTACCGCTGCCGCGGCGCCGCCCCGGCCGCCAATGCCGGCACGACCCGCCCGGTCGCCGAGGGCGAGGCCGAGACCTATCCGATCGAAGACTGAGGCCTCCGTCACGTCTTCACATTCCCCGGCGCCTCGTTTGGAGCCGGGGGGGCGGAACGGTTAAGATTCAAGGGTTTCCCTCTAGGCGAACCCAGCCATGCTGTTCCAGCACGTTTCCATCGCCGGCCTCGCGCACATCGACGCGCCGCACCGACTGTCCTCGGCCGAGATCAACGCCCGGCTCCAGCCCACGATGGACCGCCTGGGCATCAAGACCGACGTCCTGCAGGACATCGCCGGCATCTACGCGCGCCGCCTCTGGGACGACGAAGTGCAGGCTTCCGACGCCGCCACCCTCGCCGCCGAAAAGGCCCTGGCCGACGCCGGCGTGGACCGCAGCAAGATCGGCCTGCTGGTGAACACCTCGGTCAGCCGTGACTACCTGGAGCCGTCCACCGCCTCCATCGTGTCGGGCAACCTGGGCCTGGGCGAGCACTGCCAGAACTTCGACGTGGCCAACGCTTGCCTGGCCTTCATCAACGGCATGGACATCGCCAGCCGCATGATCGAGCGCGGCGAGATCGAATACGCCCTGGTCGTCGACGGCGAAACCGCCAACCTGGCCTACAAGAAGACGCTCGAGCGCCTGAGCGGCCCCGACGTCACCGAGGAGCAGTTCCGCAACGAGCTGGCCACGCTCACGCTTGGCTGCGGCGCCGCCGCCATGGTGCTCTCGCGCACCGAGCTCACGCCGGAGGCCCCGCGCTACCGCGGCGGCGTCACCAAGGCCGCCACGCAGTGGAACACCCTGTGCCGCGGCAACCTCGACCGCATGGTCACCGACACCCGCATGCTGCTGATCGAAGGCCTGAAGCTGGCCACCGCCACCTTCGGCGCCGCCCGCCAGGCGCTGGGCTGGGTGGTGGACGAGCTCGACGAGTTCGTCATCCACCAGGTTTCGCAGGTGCACACCCAGGCCTTCATCAAGGCCTTCGGCATCGACCCGAAGAAGGTCATGACCATCTTCAACGAGCACGGCAACATCGGCCCGGCCTCGGTGCCCATCGTGCTGAGCAAGCTCAAGGAAATGGGCCGCCTGAAGAAGGGCGACCGCGTGGCCCTGCTCGGCATCGGATCCGGCCTGAACTGCTCGATGGCCGAAGTGGTCTGGTAAGCCACACCCCCTCTCCCTTCTGGGAGAGGGTCGGGGAGAGGGCGCGCCCCCGCAGGTTCTTTCCTTACTCAGCCAGGTTTGGCGATTAAGGAAAATTTGTGGTAATTAGCTTTCCTTGAGCTGGCAGAACCAGCCTGCGAGGAAAGCTATGGTGACTCGCACGACCGGCCGTTACGTCCCCGGCAGCCTCCACGGCTCGACGTACCGCGCCTTCATTCCCGAGGCGCTTCCGCCCGTTCCCCCGATCGACTTCGCCCGCCCCGACCTGCTCGGGCGGAAGGAGCGCGCCGACCAGGCCCTCGGTCGGCTGGACGGCATCACCCTGATGCTGCCCGACCCCACGCTGTTCCTTTACCAGTACGTCCGCAAGGAAGCCCTGCTTTCTTCCCAGATCGAAGGGACGCAGTCGTCGCTCGCCGACCTGCTGCTGTTCGAACTCGAGGAGGCGCCGGGTGTTCCCGTGGATGACGTCGAGGACGTCTCGAACTACGTGGCCGCGCTCAACCATGGCCTGCGCCGGCTGCGCGAGGACCAGTTCCCCATGTCGCTGCGCCTCCTGCGGGAGGTCCACGCGATCCTGTTGCAGGGCGGGAGAGGTGCCGGGAGCGGGGCGGGCGAATTCCGCCGCGGCCAGGTCTGGATTGGCGGCCGGACGCCGGCACTGGCCCACTTCGTTCCGCCGCCGCCGGAAACGCTTTCCGACCTGATGCAGTCCTTCGAGGCCTTCCTGCACATCGGCGCGGACGAGATGCCGCCGCTGGCGAAGGCCGCGCTGGCCCACGTGCAGTTCGAAACCATCCACCCCTTCAACGACGGCAACGGCCGGCTCGGCCGCCTGCTCATCGCCCTGATGCTGTGCGCCGACGGCGTGCTGCGCGAGCCAAGCCTGTACCTCAGCCTCTACTTCAAGACGCACCGCGCCGAGTACTACCAGCGCCTCAACGCCGTGCGGACCGAGGGCAACTGGGAGGGCTGGATTGCCTTCTTCCTGGACGGCGTGGCGCAGACCTCGCAGCAGGCGGTGGACGCCGCGCAGCGGCTCCTGGCACTGCTGGCGGCCGACCGCGCAAAGATCGCCGCGATGGGCGCTCGTGCCGGCAACGTGGGGCTGGTATTCGAGCAGATCGCGCGCCGCGTCATCCTCGGCGTGCCGCAGGCCACGCCGAAGGTTCCGCTCAGCGCCCCGACCGTGCGGGCGGCCTTCGCCACCCTGCAGGACCTCGGCATCGTCGTCGAAGTCACCGGCCAACAGCGCCACCGTGTGTATGCCTACCAGGCCTACCTGGACATCCTCAGCGAAGGAGCGCAGCCGCTTTGAGCACGCCAACCGACAATGCCACCGAGGCGTTCATCGCCAAGTGGACGGGAACGACGGCACCGGAACTCTCCACCCCGCATAGCTTCCTGATCGACCTGTGCGTGCTGCTGTCCGCCAAGCGCGGCGCCGGGGCCCACAACCTGCGGCAGGAGCATCGACATGCCCATCTTTGAAGTGACGGACACCGCGCTGAACGCGCTTGCCAGGGCTCCGCTCTCGTCGGTCAACCTGCATGAGCGGCGTGACCTGCAAAGGCTGCTGCGCGACCGGCTGTCCGAGATCGTCCCGGACGTCCTGGTGATCGCGGAGGAGTTTGGCGACTGGGATGAATCAAGGCGCAGGATCGACCTGCTGGGAGTCGGCCGCGACGGCCGTCTCGTGGTCATGGAGCTCAAGCGCGGGGACACCGGCGCGCACATGGAGCTGCAGGCGATCCGCTATGCCGCCATGGTGTCCACGATGACCTTCGACCAGGCCGTCGAGACATTCTCGAGGAACGTCCACCTGGCCGGCGCCGACGCCGCCAGGCAAACGCTGCTCGACCACCTGCAGTGGATGGAACCCAACGAAGACGCATTCGCGCAGGACGTGCGCGTGGTCCTGTTCTCCGAGGACTTTTCCCGGGAGCTGACCGCTTCCGTGCTCTGGCTCAACGACCGTGGCCTGGACATCACTTGCTACCGCATGGGCGGCTACACCCTGGCCGGCCGGGTGTTGCTGGACTTCCAGCAGATCATTCCATTGAGCGAGGCCGAGGAGTTCCAGATCCAGGTCAGGCACAAGCAGCTCGCGGAACGATCGACGCGGGCCGCCGGTGCGCAGGTCCCCTGGAACGGCGAGCTCTATGCAAACTATGGTGGCTCACGCTCCTGGGCCGATGCCCGGAAGTATGGATTCATCAGTGCCGGCGGCGGCGATTGGTTTACCCGCACGCTGACTTTGCTGGAGACCGGCCGGCGCGTCTGGGTGAACCGCCCGGGCCTGGGCTACGTCGGGGTCGGCATCATCGAGGGGCCGCCGACACCCGCCAGGGACTTCATGGTTGATACGCCGCAGGGGCCGCAACGGTACGTCGATGTCGGCAACCCGCCGCCGGAGCTTCTGGCGAACCTGGACGATCCCGGAAAGTCCGAGCAGTTCGTCAAGGTGCGCTGGTTGGCAACGGTGGCCGAGGACAAGGCGATGCGCCAGCCGGGCTTCTTCGGCAACCAGAACTCCGCGGCGAAACCCCGTGCCGCGAACTGGATCGCCACGGTCGCAGCTCTGCAGACTGCCTTCAATCTGGAGGGCTGAAGCGAGGGGGCGGGAGCTCGCGGAAGATGCCCACTTTCAGTGAGTCTTTTTCTTGGTCGCGGCCGGAAGGGTTCCATCGCGCGGGTCTTGCGGTTACGTTCGGGCCTTCCCCCCGACCGCCAGGACCGCCCGATGCGCCAGCACGTCCTCTTCGCCTCCATCCAGGTCGCACTGGCCTGCGCGCTTGCCAGCGGCGGCGCCTTCGCCGGCGAGCCGGCCACCGCCGTGGCCGTGGGTTCGCGCCTGGCACAGGCGCCGGAGGCGCTGCCGGTCACGGTCATCACCCGCGCCCAGATCGACGCCACCGGCCACGTGCTGCTGGCCGACGTGCTGCGCGACCTCGTGCAGTCTCCGTTCGGCAGCTTCCGGCCGCAGTCTGGCTCGACCTCGCAGGCGATGGCCACGGTGGACCTGCATGGCCTGGGCTCCGGGCGCACCCTGGTGCTGGTGGATGGCCGCCGGGTGGCGCCGAACCCGCTGTCGGCCTCGTCGGGCGCCGACCTCAATGCGTTGCCGCTGGCGATGGTGGAGCGCATCGAGGTCTACGCCAGCGGCGCCTCGGCCATCTACGGCGAGGACGCCGTCGGTGGCGTGGTGAACCTGGTCACCCGCCGCGATTTCGAAGGCGCCGAGCTGAGCCTCGGCCATGGCGCCAGCGCCGTGGAAGGCGGCGATCTGGACGCGATGTCGGTGCTGTTCGGCGCCGCCACCGAACGCACCCGCGTGGTCGGCGGCGCCTCCCGCGCCAAGCGCGGCATGGTGTTCACCCGCGACCAGGAAGGCGGGGACGTGCGCGGCATCAACCAGTACGGCAACAACTACTACGACTGGAACACCGGCCAGCTGCGGCCGGTGCCCGGCTTCGCCTGCGACGAGGGCGCGTTCTACCGGCTCGCCAATGGCCTGTGCTCCTTCGATTTCAACGCCGTGGCGGCCAACGAGGCCAAGCTGGGCCAGACCGCGGTGTTCCTGCGCGGCGAGCATCAGGTCAACGACCAGTGGCAGGTTTACGGCACGGCCAGCATGGCCCGGGTGGAGTCCTTTGGCCGCTACGCGCCGACGCCGGGCATCGTGGTGGTGGACGACGGCACGCCCAACGACATTGAACCCGGCGACGGCCTTCCCACCTACTACTACCACCGCTTCGCCGCGGCCGGTAACCGTGACACCTTCACCGACGCGACCCGCAGCGAGTTCGTGGCCGGGTTCCAGGGCGCACTGACCGACCGCCTGGACCTGGACGCGGGCCTGCGCCGCACCGACTACCAGTTCAAGGACCTAGGCCGCGGCTACATCGTTTCCGACCTGGCCGAGCTGCTGGCGAACCAGGGCCTGTACGACTTGGCCGACCCCTTCGGCGCGTCGCCGCAGGTGCTCTCCGGCATGCAGGCCACCACCAGTCGCGACGCGCGCTGGCAGGACGACACGGTATACGCCACCCTGGGCGCCGGGCTGTTCACGCTGGCGGGCGGCGAATCGCGCGCGGTGTTCGGCGTCGAGCACGTGCGGACGCGCTACCGCGACACCTACGACAGCCTGTCGGAGGCCGGCCGCATCCTCGGCAGCGCCGGCAACTCCGCCGGCGGCGACCGCGAGCTCACGGCCGTGTTCGCCGAATGGCGCCTGCCCTTCACGCCGTTGTTCGACCTGACCCTGGCCGCGCGCCACGACGAGTACGACCGCCTGGACGGGCAGTTCTCGCCCCAGGCCAGCCTGCGCTGGCAGCCCTTCGACGCGCTGACCCTGCGCGCGCACTGGGGCCAAGGCTTCCGCGCCCCGGGCCTGGACGTCACCACCCAGCAGCCAGTGCCGGGCAACGAGTCCGTCAACGATCCCGCCACCTGCCTGGCGCTGGGGCTGCCCTCATCCTGCCTGGTGAGTGTGCCGGTGCTGGCCATCGGCAACCCGGAGCTGGCCCCGGAGCAGTCCGAACACCTGGGCCTGGGCCTGGTCTACCAGCCGCTGGACGCGCTGCGCATGTCGCTCGACTACACCCGCCAGCGCGTCACCGACCGCATCACCCGCTACCAGGCGCAGGACGTGGTGCTTGCCTCCATCGACCCCGACACCTACGGCGCGCTGCCCGCCGGCCTGGGCGTGAGCCGCGGCCCCGACGGCGCGGTGCGCGGGATCGTCGTGGGCTACGGCAACGGCGGCGCCAACGAAGTCGAGGCGCTCGACCTGGCCATTGATGCGGGCCTGGGCCTGGGCCGCTTCGGCGAGCTGCGCAGCGAGCTGCAGGTGTCGCACGTGCTGCGCTACGAAGTCTTCAGCCCCGGCGGCAGCGGTTTCCGCTTCGACGACCGCTTCGGCTACCCGAAGACGCGCGCGCGCCTGGCCACCACCTGGTCCTGGGGCGACGTCGAACTGGCCTGGCAGGCCAAGGGCATCGAAGGCCACGGCAACGCCGCCACGCAGGTGGGCGCCTACGTCACCCACGACCTGCAGCTGGCCTGGAAAACCCCTTGGCGCGGCACGCTCGCAGCCGGCGTCACCAACCTGGGCGACCGCCAGCCCGCGCAGCGCGCCTTCGACGAGCGGCCCTACAACTTCTACCTCTACGACGCCTACGGCCGCACGCCCTACCTGCGCTACACCCAGGCCTTCTGACGCAGGCACAACGGGGCCTGGCGTAGCATGGGCGGCATGATCCCGCTGTCCATCCTCGACCTCGCGCCCGTCACCGTGGGCAGCACGCCCGTGCAGACGTTCGCCAACGCGCTGGACCTGGCGCGGGCCGGCGAGCGCCTCGGCTACCGGCGCTACTGGTTGGCCGAGCACCACAACATGCCGGGCATCGCCAGCGCGGCCACGGCGGTGCTGATTGGCCACGTCGCCGGCGGCACCACGCGCATCCGCGCCGGCGCCGGCGGCATCATGCTGCCCAACCATTCGCCGCTGCAGGCGGCCGAAGCCTTCGGCACGCTGGGCTGCCTGTTCCCGGGCCGCATCGACCTGGGCCTGGGCCGCGCACCGGGCACCGACGCCGCTGCGGCCAAGGCGCTGCGGCGCTACTACGACAACGCCGAGGAATTTCCCGCCGACGTGGTCGAGCTGCTGCGCTACTTCGAGCCCGTGCAGCCCGGCCAGGCCGTGCAGGCGGTACCCGGCGCGGGCGTGGAAGTGGAAGCCTGGATCCTGGGCTCGAGCCTGTTCGGCGCGCGGCTGGCGGCGGCGCTGGGCCTGCCGTACGCGTTCGCCTCGCACTTCGCGCCCGACGCGATGGACCAGGCCCTGGCGCTGTACCGGCGCGAGTTCCGGCCCTCGCGGCGGCTTTCGCAGCCGCACGCGATGCTTGCGCTGAACGTGGTGGCCGCCGAAACCGACGACGAGGCCGCCCGGCTGTTTACCACGCAGCAGCAGGCCTTCGTGAACCTGCGCCGCGGCAAGCCCGGCCTGGTGCCGCCGCCGCTGGAAAGCGCCGCGGCCATCGACGACTACTGCACGCCTGCCGAAAAGCACATGATCGAGGCCACGCTGGCCTGCCGCGCGGTCGGTTCGCCCGGCACGGTGCGCGCGCGCATGCAGGAATTCGCCGCGCGCCACCGGCCGGACGAACTCATCCTCACCGCCAACATCTTCGACCACGCCGCCCGCGTGCGTTCCTTCGAACTGGCCATGGAGGCCTGGCAAGCATGAGCACCCCGAAGCTGTTCGAACCGCTGGCGGTGGGCTCGCTGCGGCTCGCCAACCGCATCGTCATCGCGCCCATGTGCCAGTACTCGGCGTTGGACGGGAAGATGACCGACTGGCACCTGATCCACCTTGGCCAGCTGGCACTTTCCGGCGCCGCGCTGCTGACCATCGAAGCCACCGCCGTGCTCCCGGAGGGCCGCATTTCCTACGCCGACGTCGGGCTGTGGGATGACGCCACCGAAGCCGCGGTGGCGACCGTGCTGCAGGGCATCCGCCGCTGGTCCTCGATGCCGGTGGCGATCCAGCTCGCGCACGCTGGGCGCAAGGCGTCCACCGACCTGCCCTGGCAGGGTGGCGGGCAAATCCCGCCGGGCCACACGAACGGCTGGCAAACCCTCGCGCCGTCCGCGCTGCCCTTCCATGACGGCGACCACGCCCCGCTGGCCATGACGCGCGCGCAGATGGACGACGTGCGCGAGGCCTTCGCCGCCGCCGCCCGGCGCTCGGCGCGGCTGGGCCTGGACGCCATCCAGATCCACGCCGCGCACGGCTACCTGCTGCACCAGTTCCTGTCGCCGCTGTCGAACCGGCGCGATGACGAGTACGGCGGCGCGCTGGAAAACCGCATGCGTTTCCCGCTGGAAGTGTTCGACGCGGTGCGCGGCGCCTTCCCCGCCGGGAGGCCGGTCAGCGTGCGCGTCTCGGGCACCGATTGGGTGCCGGGCGGCTGGGACATCGAGCAGACCGTCGCCTTCGCGATGGCACTGGAGGCGCGCGGCTGCGGCGGCATCCATGTCTCCAGCGGCGGCCTGCACCCGGCGCAGGCCATTCCGGCGGCTCCCGGCTACCAGGTGCCGCTGGCGCGCGCGGTGAAGCAGGCGGTCGGCATCCCCGTCGTGGCCGTCGGCCTGATCACCGACTACGACCACGCCGAGGCCATCGTGGCCACCGGCGACGCCGACCTGGTTGCCCTTGCCCGCGGCATCCTCTACGACCCGCGCTGGCCCTGGCATGCGGCCGCGCACCTGGGCGCCCGCGTCAGCGCGCCACCGCAGTACCTGCGCTCGCAGCCGCGCCGGTTCCCGACGCTGCTGGTGAAGGGCGGCGGCAGCGCGAACGGCGGGGGCCTCGCGTAGAATCCGGCCCCATGAACGCCATCAACCTCAGTGCCGAACAGGCCCGCGTGCTCGCCAAGGGTCCGTTCCCGGACTACCCCTTCAGCCCGAAGACCTTCCGCCACCCGAACGGGCTGGCGCAGAGCTACCTCGACGAGGGCCAGGGCGAGACGGTGCTGATGCTGCACGGCAATCCGTCGTGGTCCTACTACTGGCGCAAGCTGGTGCTGGGCCTGCGCGACCGCTACCGCTGCGTGGTGCCCGACCACATCGGCATGGGCCTGTCCGACAAGCCCGACGACAAGGCCTACCAGTACACGCTGCGCAGCCGCATCCAGGACCTCGACCGCCTGCTCGAACACGCCGGCGTGGGCGATAACCTCACCCTGGCCGTGCACGACTGGGGCGGCATGATCGGCTTCGGCTGGGCGCTCAAGCACGCGGCGCGCATCAAGCGCCTGGTCATCCTCAACACGGCCGCCTTCCCGCTGCCGCCGGCCAAGCCCATGCCCTGGCAGCTCAAGCTGGGCCGCGACTACAACCTGGGCGCTCTGGCCATCCGCGGCTTCAACGCCTTCGCCGGCGGCGCCTCGCGCCAGGGCGTGGAAACGCCCATGCCGGAAGACGTGCGCCAGGCCTACGTGGCGCCCTACGACAGCTGGAAAAACCGCATCTCCACCCTGCGTTTCGTGCAGGACATCCCGCTGCGCCCTGGCGACCGCGCCTGGGACCTGGTGGAGGACGCCGGCAAGCGCCTGCCCGAGTTCGCCAACCGCCCGGCCTTCATCGGCTGGGGCCTGCGCGACTTCGTGTTCGACCAGCACTTCCTCAAGGGCTTCACCCAGGCCCTGCCGCGCGCCGAGGTGCACGCGTTCGAAGACGCCGGCCACTACGTGCTCGAGGACAAGGCCGCCGTCCTCGTCCCCGCCATCCGCAGCTTCCTCGAAAAAAACTAAAAAATGGGGTCAGAGAACATATTTGTTTAAAACGATAATGTTCTCTGACCCCATTTTCGTGGACCGATGAGCGAGAGATGCAATATTGCGGCGGCGTTGCCGCGGCTGGCCGCCGAGGCGCCGGAGCGGGTGGCGATGCGCTGCCCGGGCACGCGTGGCGCGAACGGCCTGGCGCGGTATGACGTTGCGCTCACTTACGCCGAACTCGACCGCCGCTCCGACGCCCTCGCCGCCGGGCTGGCGAAACACGGCGTGCTGCGCGGCCAGCGCGTGGTGGTCATGGTGCGGCCCTCGCCCGAGTTCTTCCTGCTGATGTTCGCGCTGTTCAAGGTGGGCGCCGTGCCGGTGCTGGTGGACCCGGGCATCGACAAGCGCGCGCTCAAGCAGTGCCTCGACGAAGCCCGTCCGCACGCCTTCATCGGCATCCCGCTGGCCATGTTCGCGCGCAGGCTGCTGGGCTGGGCGCGCAGCGCGTCGGTGGCCGTCACCGTCGGCCGCCGCTGGGCCTGGGGCGGGCCCACGCTGGACCAGGTGGAGCGCGACGGCGCCGGCGCCGGGCCGCAGCTGGCCGACACCGCGCCCGACGAAGTGGCTGCCATCCTGTTCACTTCCGGCTCCACCGGCGTGCCCAAGGGCGTGGTCTACCGCCACCGGCACTTCGTGGCGCAGATCGACATGCTGCGCGACGCCTTCGGCCTGCAGCCCGGCGGCGTCGACCTACCCACCTTCCCGCCGTTCGCGCTGTTCGACCCGGCCCTGGGCCTGAGTTCGATCATCCCCGACATGGACCCCACGCGCCCCGCGAAGGCCGACCCGCGCAAGCTGCACGACGCCATCGCCCGCTTCGGCGTCGACCAGCTGTTCGGTTCGCCGGCGCTGATGCGCGTGCTCGCCGAACACGGCCAGCCCCTGCCCACGCTGCGCCGCGTCACTTCCGCCGGCGCGCCGGTGCCCGCCGACGTGGTGGCGAAGATGCGCAAACTGCTGCCGCACGGGGCGCAGTTCTGGACGCCCTACGGCGCCACCGAATGCCTGCCCGTGGCCGTGATCGAAGCGCGCGAGCTGCAGTCCACCCGCGAAGCCACCGAGCAGGGCGCCGGCACCTGCGTGGGCCGCCCGGTGCCGCCGAACGAAGTGCGCATCATCGCCATCACCGACGAGGCCATCGCCGACTGGTCGCAGGCGCAGATGCTGGGCGCCGAGGCCATCGGCGAAATCACCGTGGCCGGCCCCTCGGCCACCGACGAATACTTCGCGCGCCCGCAGGCCACCGCGCTGGCCAAGATCCGCGAAACCCTGCCCGACGGCCGCACGCGCATCGTGCACCGCATGGGCGACCTGGGCCGCTTTGACGCCCAGGGCCGACTGTGGTTCTGCGGCCGCAAGTCGCACCGCGTGCGCACGCCGCTGGGCAACCTCTACACCGAACAGGTGGAGCCCGTGTTCAACACCCATCCTGAAGTGGCGCGCACCGCGCTGGTCGGCGTGGGCGAGGGCGCCGGGCAGGAAGCGGTGCTCTGCGTCGAAATGGCGCCGCACCTGCCGCAGTACGACCACGAGCGCGTGTTGGCCGAACTGCGGCGGATGTCGGAAGGCGTCGTGCACACCGCGCGCATCCGCCATTTCCTGGTGCACGACGGTTTCCCGGTGGACATCCGCCACAACGCCAAGATCGGCCGCGAGCAGCTGGCGGCTTGGGCCACGAAACAACTGCGGGGGCGGCGATGAGGGTGCTGGTGACCGGCGGCGCGGGTTTCCTGGGCCAGGCGCTGTGCCGCGCGCTGCTGGCCGAGGGCCACGAAGTCACCAGCTTCCAGCGCAGCCATTCGCCGGCGCTCGCGGCAATGGGCGTGCGCCAGGTGCGCGGCGACCTCGCCGATGCCGCCGCGGTGCACGCCGCCTTCGCCGGCCAGGACGCCATCCTGCACAACGCCGCCAAGGCCGGCGCCTGGGGCAGCTACGAAAGTTATTTCGACGCCAACGTCACCGGCACCCGCAACGTGCTGGCGGGCATGCGCGCGCACGGCGTCGGCCGGCTGGTGTACACCTCCACGCCCAGCGTCACCCACAGCGGCCGCACGCCGGTGGAAGGCAGCAACGAGGCCAACACGCCCTACGGCCAGGGCTTCAAGGCGCCATACCCGGCCACCAAGCTCATCGCCGAAAAGGAAGTGCTGGCCGCAAACGACGCCACGCTGGCCACGGTGGCGCTGCGCCCGCGCCTGATCTGGGGCCCCGGCGACACCCAGCTGCTGCCGCGCCTGGCCGAACGCGCCCGTGCCGGCCGCCTGCGCTTCATCGGCGGCGGCCACAACCGCATGGACACCACCTACATCGACAACGCCGCCCAGGCGCACCTCGATGCGCTCGCGGCGCTGCGCCCCGGCGCGGCCTGCGCGGGCAAGGCCTACTTCATCTCCAACGGCGAGCCGCGCGAAGTGCGCCGCATCGTCAACGACCTGCTCGCCGCCGCCGGCGTGCCGCCCGTGCAGGCCGGCCTGCCCTGCGTCGTGGCCTACGCCGCGGGCGCGGTGCTCGAAGCCGCGTGGACACTGCTGCGCCTGCGCGGCGAACCGCCGATGACGCGTTTCCTGGCCGAGCAGTTGTCCACCCCGCACTGGTACGACATCTCCGCCGCCGCACGCGATTTCGGCTACGTGCCGCGCGTGTCCATGGACGAAGGCCTGCGGCGCACCGCCGCGTGGTGGGAATCGCGGGCTTAACACCCCGCTCAGCTTGTTGGCGGATAGTCAGGCGGGCGCGATTAGCGTCGGTCCTGCCCCTCGGTGGGCCGCCAACAACAAGGAGGGCATTCCATGCTCCACTACGCGCTGGTATTCCTCGTGGTCGCCATCATCGCCGCCGTGCTCGGCTTCAGCGGCATCGCCGGAACCGCCGCCTGGATCGCCCAGGTGCTGTTCGTCGTGGTCCTGATCCTGGCCATCGTGTCCGTCCTGCGCAAGAAAACCTGACCGCCCCGGGGGGGGGGGGGG
>JAIBEO010000055.1 GCA_019459185.1 Rhizobium sp.
GCGTGCGGGCCGAAGCAACCTAAGCGACTACAGGCCTAACGCCTGAGTTAAGCCGCGTCGCGGAGCGACGTCGGCTTGAATGAGTAGTTAGGCCGGACGCTTAGCCCCGGGTGAGCGCTTTGCGAGCTTGGGCTGGCTGAAAAAGTCGTGCCCGCGCCACGAGCTGCTGGGACGCCTGCGATTGGCCGCCCGGATGCTCGGTCCCCGATTGCCAACGAGCCGGCCTGCCGCTGGCTCCAGGCGCCAGATGGTGAAGGCGCGGGCGGCCAAGACCATCTCTGGGACGCGCCGGAGCCCAGAAGCGAGAACGGCCCGCGAACGGGCCGAAGCAACCTAAGCGACTACAGGCCTAACGCCGGAGTTAAGCGGCATGTGGGCCGCACCCAGCATGGTCCTGATCTTGTACCATTCTGGGTGCAGCCCACATGTCCGCTTGAACGATTGGTTAGGCGCCACGCAGAGAGATGCCAAGTCTGTTGGCGAGAGCGCGGATAGTTTGCTCGAATGGCTTGCCAGCGTGGGACTGTAGTGCGGCGTTGAGTAACTTGGACGCATCGTCTGGTCTGTTGAGCCGCGCGCAGAGTGCAGCGGCTATCAGGGGGCGCTGCGCCGGGTATACGCTGGAAATCGGCTCAGTACCGAGAAGGGCGGCTGAGAGGGAGGCTGCCGAAGCATACTGTTGGAAGAATGGAAGTCCGTACTCACGCAATACAACCGCAACTTCGGCGCCGATAGAGCGCAAATCGGAGCTGGCGGAGACCTTCCACCATAGGTCTCTCTGGTCCGGCACAAGGTGCCCGATGCGCACATTGATTGGCCAGAGGGCGGACGCCGGGTTCGATGGAAACGCTTTGCCGGTGAAAGCGTAGTAAAGGTCTGGCTGTGACACTGCCAGATTGATAGTGAACCTGCCTTCGTCTCTTGTGCCCCACTGGCTAGCTTGAAAGTTGACGACGTGGAACAGCCCGTCAGAGTCACGCCAATAATGCGGAGCCAGGCGCTTAAAGCCGAACGGCTTCAGGAGATCGCCAACCGGGCCTGAGCTGATGGATCGTATGGCAGTTGTAGTCAGAGACACGGAGGGGCTCGATATGGCGCCTAACGCCTGAGTTAAGCCGTGTCGAAGGCGTCGGCTTGAATGACTAGTTAGGCCCGCGAATATATGTCCGCGAGCGCTGGGTAGAGAACGTAATACCACAATGGAATGGCCACAATCGTTGCCGAGACCAGCACGTGAACCCAGCAGATGAGGGCACCAAAGCTGTAAGTGCGAGATAGGGCGGAACGAGAGGACTTGAGCGCACGATACCGACCAGATAGCAGCAGGTGATAGAGCCCTCCCGACGAGCCAACTGGGCTTGTGGCCCCCAGCAGCGTTGGGGAACGGAACCGCTGCCGGTCTAAAGGCCAGTCCCTCTCGAGATGCTCAGCCAGCCGGTCTGCGACCAGCCACTTTGACGGCACGACAATGACCCAAGCCAAGAGAAGCAGGATGAGTAGGTCAACGTGCTCCATATGGCCTAACGCCTGAGTTAAGTGGCCATGGGCCGCCGAGGTAAACAGTCTATGACATGAAGCCGACTGCGGCCCATGGTCCGCTTGAACGATTAGTTAGGCCTACTCTGCAACGAGCCGCTCTCTAATCTGATTGTTGAGCGCGATGAACTGTTGAACTACCCGATCGCAATTTCTCTTGGAGCTACCGCACTTAACGTCCATGCCAATGAAAACCTGGCCGTCACGCTCGTATGTGCGGCGCAGAACAACAGTTGGGTGTGCGAAGTGGCCCGGCTTAGTGATGCTCCATACCGAGCTTTCGGCGCTGTCATTGAGCACGAACCACTCCTCATGCTCCTCGGTAACGACACCTGGCTTCGCTCTAACCGCAGCCAAAGCGGCAGCAGGGCTCTCGTAAGGGATATTGATAGCAGGCGATTCTGGCAGGCCGCCATCCTGAGCATGCGAGTCGTCGGGCTCACTCGCGAATGCTGGAGCGAGCAAGACTGCAAAAAGTAGCGTTGGAATGCGCATGGAATAGGAGAGTGGGCCTAACGCCTGAGTTAAGCCGCGTCGCGGAGCGACGTCGGCTTGAATGAGTTGTTAGGCCGGACGCTAAGCCCCGGAAGAGCGCTTTGCAAGCTGGGGCTGGGTGAAAAAGTCGTGCCCGCGCAACGAGATGCCGCGGCGACCCACGAGAACCCGCCCTGGACAGCCGGTCTCCACCGAGCTCGATCCGGGAGCCGCAGCCCACACGCGCCGGATGCCACAAGCGCGGGCGGCGAGGACTACCGCTGGACTAGCCGAAGCCCGGAAACAAGAACGGCCCGTTCGCGGGCCGAAGCAACCTAAGCGACTACAGGCCTAACAGCCTGAGTTAAGCCGCGTGCCGAAGGCACGTCGGCTTGAATGATTAGTTAGGGCGCTGCGCCCGAAGCGCCGTCAGCCGCGAATATACGTCGAACACATCCTTCGGAGGACCTTCCTCGCACACGTTAGGTACGTGAGCGGTAAATTCGAAGAGACCCGCAGAAGAAGCACCCTCAACCCTGAGGCTCCATCCATCCTTGATGCGCGAACAAGATAGCCACTTCCCGTCGTACCCCTCTAGCTCATCTAATTCGCCTAGAACCTTATCTGCCAGGGGTGTACTCACTAACTCCACCAGCTTGACCGACTCAAGGGCTTTTCCGGAATAGAAGCGGACTACACCAGGCGTCACTACGACGCCTTCAACCCCGTCATCCAGCAGCGAAACCGTATGCCACATGCGCAGCTCCGGAGGCGCGGAGGCCGAGAGAGGTGGGAGTCTGGTGGCGCAGCCGCTTGCGAGTACCGCAGCGGCAACCAAGATCGCGAGCTTTCTCATTGCGCCCTAACGCCTGAGTTAAGCGGCATATGGGCCGCGCCCAGCAATGCTACAAGATTCAAAGCATTGCTGGGTGCGGCCCATATGTCCGCTTGAACGATTAGTTAGGCCGCCTGCAGGCGAGGTTGGCAAGCTATATCAATGATCTGGGTCGAAGTTAATTGGAACAAGAATGACGCCGCCATTCGCCCTATGCTCGGGTGGAACGAAAAGTCTCCAAGTGTATGCGGCATTCATGGCCTCTCGGTCCAACTGTCGGTTTCGAGATGATCTTTGAACCTGCACGTTCAGTGGGACGCCGCATCCGTCAACCGTAACTGCGAGTACAACTTCACCAGCAATGCCCTGATCACGAAGTTCTTCTGGATAGTGGGGCGGCACTGGCGTGACAGCAGCAGCGGGGCAGCCTGGAAGCACCGCCATTTGTTGTGGAGGCTTGTCGATCGTAGCGCAGCCTTGCAATGCTAGAAGTATGGTGATTTGTGTGAGTGCTTTCATTGGATGGGAGAGACAGATGGTCAATGGAGGCCTAACGCCTGAGTTAAGCCGCGTGCCGGAGGCACGTCGGCTTGAATGAATAGTTAGGCGCTACATAGCACGAAAGGTGCTAACGAGGTCGCCCCTGACGCCTACGGTGTGCGGAACCTTGCCGTCAATCAGCACATCCGCGAGGCCGAACTCGCGCGTGCCTGGGTCGTAGAACACCGAGTGGAACTGACCGACCGCCACAACCCAGTACGAGACAACGCTTTTCACTGGAACTGACATCTGCTCATACGTGTCGTTAAGAGCGAAATCTTGCACGAACGGAGTGACAAGAGCAGAGCGCACATCGGTTGTATCCGATGTGTCCGCGAGCTGGGACTCAACAATTGCTTGGACGCTTTCGGGAGTCAAGGGTAGCGCCTAACGCCTGAGTTAAGCCGCGTCGCGGAGCGACGTCGGCTTGAATGATTAGTTAGGCCCGCAAGTATATGTCCGCGAACGCCGGATGTAGAAAGTAGTACCACAGCGGAATTGCCACAACGGCCGCGGAGACCAGAACATGCGCCCAACAAACCAACGCCCCCATGGTGAAGGCGCCCGAGTGCGCTGAGCGATATGAACTGAGCGCGCGGTACCGACCGGACAGAAGAAGCCAATAAAAATCTTCCGACAAGCTCAATGGGTTTGTAGCTCCCAGCAACGTCGGGACAGCCCGCCGCGGGCCTGATGGCCGGTCCTGCTCAAGATGCCACCACAGACTTTTGGCAATCAGCCACTTAGATGGAACCACAATGACCCACGCGACCAGCAGCACGATTATCAGGTCGATGTGATTCATGAGGCCTAACGCCTGAGTTAAGCCGCGTCGCGGAGCGACGTCGGCTTGAATGAGTGGTTAGGCATCAGCCGGCTTGGTGCCGAAGGTAGAGCCCAAGACTGGTTCCAAACAGCTGAGATGCAGTTACCACCAATAGTCCCATCGCGACTGCTGCCAGCGGCGTACTACCGGCCCAGGGCTCAATGGCTTGGGCGAAAGCAAACCCCGCCAGAAGATAGGTGACCAAGGCAATCCACGCATGGGTGAATGGCCGGGAGACTTCGCGCAAGGCGAAGATTGCGAAGACGATGCCGCATGAAATGAACGAGAGGGCATGTGCCCCGACTTCCCAGGCAGCGCCGGCATCGTCAGGGGCGAGGAATCCATCGGCGACGCCAAGGACGAACTGTGTGCCGAAGACTGCGGTCGCTAGGCTGACAATGTATCCCCAATTCACCGCCAAGCCTCCCTGATGCCTAACGCCTGAGTTAAGCCGCGTCGCGGAGCGACGTCGGCTTGAATGAGTGGTTAGGCCGGACGCTAAGCCCCGGGCTGGCGCTTTGCAAGCCGAGGGCTGGCTGAAAAAGTCGTGCCCCCGCCACGAGCTGCTGGGACACTAGCGATACGCCGCCCAGATGCTCGCTCCTCGACCGCCAGCGAGCCGGCCTACCGGTACCGCCATGCGCCGGATGGTGGTGGCGCGGGTGGCCAGGACGATCTCTGGGACTCTCCGAAGCCCAGAAGCGGGAACGGCCCGCGAATGGGCCGAAGCACCCTAGGCAACTACTGGCCTAACGCCTGAGTTAAGCCGCGTCGCGGAGCGACGTCGGCTTGAATGAATGGTTAGGGCGCACCCACGAGCAAGATGGTGAACGCCGCGAGGTACGCCGGTGCAGCGATTAGAAGGCTGAGCCGGATGCGGCGAGCATACCGCAGGGCATCTGGGTTACTCAGCTGCTGCGGCACGGAGCCAAAGGCTGTGCCAATGACCAGCATGCTCACGTTTGGATCCGCCAAGCGAGGCATGCCGG
>JAIBEO010000074.1 GCA_019459185.1 Rhizobium sp.
CGCCGCCTGGGGGCCAACCACACCCCACAGATCAATGGGCATGCCCTTTAGGAATCGCCCATCCAATCCACCGCGTTACGCTTAATCCCGGTCGAGCCGGCGCCGCCCCGGCGCCTCGGCCAGGGCTGGCCGAGACGCGAGCACCGGCGCACTCGAGGCCGCCGGCGTGATGATCGCCGGGGCCGCTCCGGGCGCGCCAAAGCGCACAGTCAGGGTGGCCTCAGAGACCCCCTCGGGCAGAACAAGCGTTACGTCTCGCATGGTTCGCTCCTGACTCGGGTAGGTGGTCGGGGAGAGACTCTTTGCTTCCCTGTCGTTTCCCGGTGGGCCTGGCTGCAAGCGCTTGCCCGGGACCAGGGCGCCTGCCTCGGCACCATGTGCCAGAACTCGCTCGATCAGATTCGACTCGGCGAGAGCGACGCCCTGCCGGCGTACGCGCTCCAGATGCTGGCGCAGATCCTCGACAATCACGCTGATTCGGATTCCCTCGTTGAGCGCGGGATTGCTCAGGGTCACGCCGTCGTCCCGGGCCAGGAAGGGCTCACCGTAATGGTGCAAGGCAATCAGTTCCCAGAAGTCGTTGAAGACTGGGGCCCCGGACGAGCCTGGCTCGGTGTCCGTTTCATACAACAGGGCGCGGTCGGTCCGGTGCAGCAGCCGGTTCTCGCGCAAGGTCACCACCCGCTGCCGGCCTCCGGGATGCTGGATGATGTTCACCGGCATCCCGACGCGATGCCGGTCGGGGGAGTCCATCAGGGGGCAGGTGGGCAAGTCCTCAAGCAAGGCCGGGCCGCTGAGTCGCACCCCCACGGCCACGAGGGCGTAGTCCAAGCCCCCCTTCTCCGGGGAGGCGACAAAGCCGCGGCCGGGCTCCAGCGCGTAGGTGCTGGCCATCCGCCTGGTCGGCCGGCGGTCATCCTCGAAGTCAAACTCCACGGTGGCGTCGGCCGCGGCGGCGGCGTCGCGAAGCACGTGCTGGTTGGTCAGCAGAACACCGGGGGAAACGAGCACGCCGCTCCCCTCTTCCGTAGCCCCGCCCGACCGGACCACCACTTTTCCGACCGCGCGTGCGACCAGGCCACCCTGCTCCAGGAATGGCGACGGCAGGAAATCGATCGTCTCGCCGCGTAGCGTTTCGGCCCCGCCGCTCATCATGCGCCGGACAAAAGCCTCGCCGCGTGCCTCGTTTGGCTCGGCATAGAGCCACTGCCCGGACTTGATCAGGTCGGCGACCTGTCGTCGCTCCTTCCGGGTTGCCTCCACCAAGGTCTGGAATGCGTTTTGGCTGCTGGTGTCGATTGCCATGCCTGCCCTCCCCCGCCGTGGGCCCTCGCAGGGCCCCCTTTGCTGCTCACCGCTGAACCCGGAGTCCCCAATCGTCCACGCCAATGACAGCCTTTGCGCGGACCTTGCGGCGTTCCCCGAGGCCAACGTAGCCGACCCGTCGTTCCGGACAGGGACGGCTGCGGCATTGCATCAGATGAGATTCCGGCCAGGGGTTTGGAAGGCCAGGCCTGCCCATCGGAGCCGACTGGCAGGGGCACCCAGGCGATGCATGCAGCATCTTCTCGCCGGCCGGTTGGGGCCGGTCAATGCGTGCCTCAGGCAGGAACAATGCACTTTTTTGATCTCTTGGAGACAACGCGATGCGTGAATCGCCCCGCCCACCCTGAGGCCATCTCGTCTGTGTGTGACGCCACCAAAGTCTTACCCGCTTTGCCACCGCAGTGCGCCGCCTGCGGCTGGGCCGCATCGGGCTGGCCAAGATGCCGGCCGGGCAGTGGGGCTACTTGCCGGTGAGCGAGCGCTTTTGAGCGCGGCTCAGGCGGGGCAGAAGGTGTCCCACGCCAACGCGAAGCCACCCGCCAGCGTCAGGCCCAGATAATCCGCCAACGCGCCCGGTTTCGCTCCACGCGCGTGCATCAGGCATTCGATCTCCAATGTTCACCTTCGGTGTGTCCCAAGATGGCCCGCTGCCAAGCTGACCATTTACGAGTGACAAACAACGATTCCACGCGCGCAATAAGTGAACTCAATCACACATTTCGGCGCTTCCAAGTTTTCATGGCCGAACCCTTCGATCGGGTGCGTTTGGCAAGAATAACCTCGCCCCGAGCCTTAGGAGATGATCTTGAAATGTGAGTTCATCAACAGCATGCGACGCGCAGTTTCGCGCACCTGGATTGCTGTGGTTCTGCTATCCACGCTGAGCACGCTTTGTCCGATGCAAGCACAGGCACAAACTGCTCCCGCATCGCCTTGCCCGGACATTGTCGCCAACTGTACGGAAGATCAGGCACTGGCTGCAGCGACGGAATGGCTAAACTACTATAAAGCCTACTATCCACCGAGCCGAAACCCGACATTGCATCATGTCCCAGCATCACCCGGCAGCGAGTTTGCGCAGCATACAGTCCGATGGGAATCTGGTGACTACCAAGCAGGCACATATCACGTATCTTGGTATCGTGCGACGACATTTCCCGGCTTACCGGTGAATCCGTGCGGCACTTGGGCAAACGCCGTGTATTGCACACGAGCTGATGCAATCTCCATAGCCAATCGAGCTTACGAGCACAAGGTACTTGAGTCCCCGGATGGCGCGTGGCTCGTCAACCTCGATCAATTCATTCCTTCGATAAATCAGGGGTACTATTGTGTTCGAAGAACACAGCCGGGCTGGGCAGCGGGCTGCTACTTCGCAGTGTACTTTCAGGAGTATTCTCCTCACTACGATCCAGATAGCAATCTCGGAAATAGCTGCCAGAACGTAACGTGCGGGAACCCGATCAACTTCGGGATAGGCAATAAGTATCAGTACGAGCTCGATCTTAAGACACCTGGTCTAGAATTCGCCCGTTATTACAATAGCGACCGCGGCGCAAGGAATGAAGACCTGGGTCCGCATTGGACTCATACATATAGCCGTTCCGTGACAATGAGCGAGAGTGGAGGCGTCCAACTGGCGAGAATCACGCGACCCGATGGATCCGCGGTCAGGTTTCAGGAGCAAGGCGCCGCATGGAAGCCAGCGATTGGCCATAAGGGAAGCCTTCAAGAGTTGGTTGACGCCGGGGGCACGACAGTCGGATGGCTATTCAGCGCAGGGAACAGCAGCGACGTAGAGCGCTTCGATGGCGCAGGAAGGCTTGTCAGCATTCAACGAACTGATGGCACTAGACTTGATCTCCATTACCAGAATGTCAACGTAAATCCGCCAGAGAAGTTTCTGCTCGTTCGAGTAACGGACGACTTGGGACGCAGCTTGCATTTCTCCTATACCCCTGGTCGACTTATCGGACAGGTAATAGATGACTCCGGAGCAGGGGCTAATTTCCTATACGGATCCCTGCAGCAACTGGAGGAGGTTGTATATGGCGATGGTTCGTCAAGAACCTACCTTTACAACGAGCCTTCCCATACACAGGGCGCGGTTCTTCCATGGGCACTCACTGGCATCGTTGATGAGAACGGGGCGCGATTCGCCACGTTCAAGTTCGACACAGTGGGCCGAGCAGTCTCGACGGAACACGCCGGCAGCGTTCAATCGCATTCAGTCAGTTACCCGGCGACCAACCGAGCTATCGTTACGACCCCGTCCGGATCTTTGAAAACCACGTCATTACAAGCCATCAATGGCAAGATGTTGGCCACTTTAGCTATCGAACAGTGCTCAGGGTGCACGTTACGAACGACCAGCTATTCATACGATGCATCTGGAGAGCTAGATGTCGTAACTGAAACGGACGGATCTGCTACCAGTTACGATTTCGATGCAGCTGGAAACCTCACAAGATTGACCGAGGGATTGGGCGAGTCAGTGCTCAACGTCCGCACCTCGGAAGTGGACTGGAACACGATTGCCCGACGACCGACCGAGCGCCGCATCATTTCTTCCGCGGGAGTTGTGGAAAGCAAAGAAACCTGGACCCATAACGAGAGGGGCCAAGTGCTGACGAGCTCACTGCTCGACCCAACTTCCCCTTCCGAGAGGATGACTGGGTTTGCTTACTGCGAGACCGCCGATGTTTCTGAGCTGAACTCGACCTGCCCAGTGCTCGGCCACCTCAAGTCCGTGGACGGCCCGCAGATCGGATCTAACGACACCGCCTTCTACGCGTACTACCCCGCCAACGACCTCACCGGCTGCGCCTCCACCGGCCCCTGCCACCGCAAGGGCGACCTACACACGGTCACTGCACCGGGCGGTCTGACCGTCACCTATGCGCGCTACGATTTAGCCGGCCGCGCAGCCCAAGTGCTGGACGCCAACGGTGTCGCCACTGACTTGGAGTACAACTCCCGTGGCTGGCTCACCGCTCGAAAAGTCCGCGGCATAGACCAGGGCACAGAAACCGACGATGCCATCACCCGGATCGAGTACGACTATGTCGGCCAGGTCACCAAGATCATCCAGCCCGATGGCGCCTTCCTCGCCTTCACCTATGATGCGGCCCACCGCCTTATCGGAATCGCTGACAACAGCGGTAACACGGTCACATACACTCTGGACGGCACCGGCCATCGCATTGCCGAAGAGACCCGCGACGCCGGCAACGTGTTGCGCAACAACCTGTCACGCGTGTACGACCAGCTCGGCCAGTTGGTCACTCTGGCTGATGCCCTGTCCACGCCAACCGACTTCACCTATGACGCGGTCGGCCAGGTGGACACCATCACCGACGCCTTCGGCCGCGTCACCGACAACGATTACGATCCGCTGGGCCGCCTCAAGCTCAGCATCGCCAATGTTGGCGGCGTCGGACCCGAGCGCGCCGAAACCCGCTTCGAGTACGACGCGCTCGATCGCGTCACCACCGTCGTTGACCCCAAAGGCCTGACCACGGCCTACACCTACAATGGCTTGGGCGACCTGATCGAGCTCGACAGTCCCGACACCGGCACCACCACCTATACCTACGACAGTGCCGGCAACCGCACGGGCCAGCTCGATGCCCGGGGCGTGCAAACGAACTACAGCTATGACGCACTGAACCGGCTGACCAGGGTCGACCTGCCCACGGCCGGCCAGGACATCGATTTCGCCTACGACGCCGCGCCTGCTGTGTGCCAGGCGAATGAGACCTTTGCCGCCGGCCGCCTGTCTGGATACACCGACGGCAGCGGCAGTACGAGCTACTGCCATGACCGGCACGGCAACGTGGTACGCAAGGTCCAGTCGGTGGCCGGCGCTCCCGATGCCACTGTTGCCTACGCCTACAGCCCCGCTGGTCGCGTGATGGCGGTGAACTACCCCAGCGGCGCCACCGTCAGCTACCTGCGCGACGCCGGCGGGCGCATTACTGGCGTGCTCGCCAAGCCTACCGTCTCGGCAGCGGAAGTTGCCGTCGTGTCGGACGTCGACTACCTGCCCTTCGGCCCGGCCACCCAGTACACCTTCGGAAATGGCCGGGTGCTGGCCAAGGCGTTCGACCAGAACTATGGCATCGCGGGTATCACCGACAGCGCCATGGACGGCATGGACCTGGACTACACGCTCGACGCGGTGGGCAACGTTACCGGCCTGGCCGAACGCCTGACCGGCGGCAACACGGCATCCCGCACCATCGACTACGACGGCCTTGACCGCCTGACCGCACTGAAGGACGGGGCAAGCGCCCTCCAGGCGTTCACCTATGACGCCACCGGCAACCGCACCAGCAAGACTGCCGGCACTACCGAGGCCTACACCTACCCCACCGACAGCCACCGCCTGACTGAGGTCGGGGGCGTGGCCCGCGGCTACGACGCGGCCGGCAACACCACGGCCATAGGCGCAAACCGCGCCATCCTCTACGACGATCGCGGCCGGCTGGCACAACTCACCGACGGTGGCGTGCCGATCCGGGAGTACGCCTATAACGCCCGCGGCGAACGCGTGGCCAAACGCAATCCCACCGTCTCCGGCGGAGACATCACCTACGTCTACGACGAGTCCGGCCACCTGCTGGGCGAGTACGACGCCAGCGGCCTGCGGATCAAGGAATACGTCTGGCTGGACGACACCTTGGTGGCGGTGCTGGGCGACCATGGCGGCAGCGACCACCAGTACGTGCTCACCGACCACCTGGGCACGCCCCGGGCCGTCGTACATCCCGGCAGCAACGCCCTCCTTTGGCGCTGGGACCTCACCGCCAGCGCCTTCGGCGACCACCCCGCTCAGCTCGATCCGGACGGCGATGGAGCCACCTATGGCTTCAACCTGCGCTATCCCGGCCAGTACTTCGATGCCGAAAGCGGGATGCACTACAACTACTTCCGGGATTATGATCCGAGCGCCGGGCGGTATGTGAAAAGTGACCCGATCGGGCTCGCCGACGGACCATCCACCTATGCGTATGTTTCAGGAAAACCCTTCAATGCCATGGATTCGCTTGGGTTGTTTATGGAGTACTGCCGAGATGACTCCAGTCTGAATTTCAGATTTAACGTTGCAGTTGAGGGTAACGAGAAGAATCAGGCAGTAATTGATGGAATGCTGCGTGCTGCAGGTGCTGCGTGGTCCGGGACTGCAGTTGAACCTGGCATCTTCTTCGATGGGACAATTTCCGTATCAACTCAAGTCGTTAATAGTTCGCTACCAAACGCATCTCGGTTGAGAATTTCATCGGGATCGGGCAGCGCCAGTGCCGGCGCTGGTGGAACGGGTAGTTGGTATTCAGAGATGTCGAATCAAGTTATTGCGCATGAAACCGGGCACTTTTTTGGCATCCCCAGGTGGGATACCCATAATGGACTCCACGGCGGGGACAAATCTATGGTTGGGAAGTCGATCATGTCGCCGGCCGCGCCTGGCAAGCCCGAGTCGCCTACAGCTCGGGACTTCCAGATGCTAGAGGCTACGTTTGATAAGACCTCTGAGGACTGCAAATGCGAAGGATGGTGATCCGCGCGAAGTACATGATGCTCGTGGCGCTGGTGGCCGGCTGCGCAGGCGCGGCGGAGTTTGAACGCCTGCCAAATCAGCGCCTAATTGTCTTGAGTGATATGCACGGCATCTGTTCGACAAGGCACATTCCCGGTGTTAGGCGCACTGTTCACCAGATGGATTTCGTAACCTACACGATCGAGTATTCCTCCCGAACCGTGGCAGGTGCGGTGCGGGGATCGTTTGGAGAGATCGAACCGGAGACCGTTGCAGGATTTGCGCATACTTCGATGGATTCGCCAGAAGGTCCTTGGACGCTCTTAACTGGCCGGAGAGGCTCTGAGCTTGTCATGGTTAGAGAGTCTGTGGCGGGCACAATTGCCACAGTGGTCGTAGAGAAGGACCATATGGGGGTCAGGGCTGAAGCGCTTGAGTTGTTACGGTCAATGACGTCGTGTGAAGCCATGCTCAGCCCTCGGTAAGTTACGACGACCTCGAATGCCACAACGCTATTAGTTGTCTGACCGCGATCATGCCGCCCAGTTGCTTAACATCGAGCTGGGCTAACACTTGTTCTAGGTAGTGAACCTCCCCGGGTGCGCTAGTCTTCTGCCTTACCCCCGATAAGCTGCCCTAATCGTCTGCCGAGGACCATTGCCGTCGGCTCGGCAGTTGGACTGGGCAATTGCGCCAGCGGTGTCATTCGCAGGTTGTTGGCCCCAGGCGCCTGACTTAACACACTGCCGCCACTCCCCTGAATTGCGACCACGCCCAACGGGATCCAGTTGAGGCCCAACGCCCTTAGAACTCTGCGTCAGGCGGTCATCGACACCCGCCCGCATAGCGAGGCGCCTGGAGCGCCTTTCCACTGTCCAGTTAGAGGTGGGCAGCGATCGCCCAGCCCGCCGGCAGGTCAACGCGCCTATCACACCTGTTCTGGGAGGCTTTTCGGGGTCCAGACAGCCTCCACGCCGCCATGCCCCGATACCTCCGCCTCACCTACGTCAGCCGCGCCACCTTTCCGCCCGTCCGCGACGGCGCCGGCTTCCATCCCGAGGTCGGCCGCATCCTGGTGCAGTCCCGGCGCAACAACGCCCGCAACCGGCTCGTGGGCGGCCTGTATTTCGCCGACGGCTGCTTCTTCCAGGTCCTCGAGGGCCGCGAGGACGACGTCGAGTCGCTCTACGCGCGGCTGCAGGACGACCCGCGCCACCAGAACCTGCAGGTGCTCGACCGCCGGGCCATCCCCGAGCCGGAGTTCCGCGGCTGGGCCATGAAGCATGTTCCCGATGCCCCGGAGGTGCGGGCCCTGATGGCCCGCCATGGCCGCATCGGCTTCGAGCCGTATTCCTTCTCGCCGGAGCTGGTCGAGGCCATGGTGGCGCTGCTGCTGGGCAGCCAGGATTCGGGCCAGCCGGCAGAGCCGATCCAGGGCGAAGGCGAGCGGGCCGCGGCCTCCCGCCGCACCGAGGTCTCCATGTTGCTTGGCGCCGCGGGCCTGCTGGTGTCTGCCGCCGCGCTGGCGATCGTGCTGTTCCGCTGAAGGCTCAGCCCGGCCAGTCCACCGACGGCAGCGCCTGGAAGGCCGGGCGCGCCAACAGGTAGCCCTGGAGCAGGTCGATGCCCATTGCGCGCAGCGATTCGAGCTCTTCCCGGTTCTCCACGCCCTTGGCGATCAGCTGCATTCCAAGGTCGGCGCACATCAGGGCCACGCCGCGAATGATGGCGTGGCGGCCGGCGTCTTCGTGCACGTTGCGCACCAGTGCCATGTCCAGCTTCACCAGGTCGGTGCACACATCGGCCAGCAGGTTCAGGCCGGAAAAGCCCGCGCCGAAATCATCGATGGCGGTCAGGAAACCGCGCTTCTGGTAGTGCTGCACGATGTCGCGCAGGTGCGCGCGGTCGTCCACCTGCTCGCCTTCGGTGATCTCGAACACGATGCGGTCGATCGGGAAACCGTAGGTCTCGGCCGCCTCGAGCGTGGTGCGGATGCACAGCTCCGGCCGGTAGACCGCGTTGGGCATGAAGTTGATGCTCAGGAACGTGGGTATCTGCAGCCGGCTGGCCAGCTCGATGGCCTTGACGCGGCAGGCCTGGTCGATTTCATGCCCCTCCCCTCGCCTGCGCGCGGCAGGCCAGCTCAAGCGCCTCGTAACCGGCGAACGGCCTGCCCGGCGCACAGCCCGGGCAGGCCGGGTCGGCGCGCAGGCGGGTTTCGCGGAAGCGCATGGCCAACGCATCGAAGTGCAGCAGCCTCCCGCTGAGCGATTGGCCCAGGTCGAGCAACAGCTTCAAGGCCTCGGTGGCCTGCAGCAGGCCGATGACGCCGGGCAACACGCCGAGCACGCCGGCCTCGGCGCAGTTGGGCGCGTCCTCGGGCGCCGGCGGTTCCGGGAACAGGCAGCGGTAACACGGCGCCTCCCCGCGATGGCGACCGGCGTCGAACACGCTCACCTGCCCCTCGAACCGGTGCACGGCGCCATAGACCAGGGGCTTGCCGTGCTGCACGCAGGCGTCCGACAGCAGGTAGCGCACGGGGAAGTTGTCGGCGCCGTCGAGCACCAGGTCGACGCCGGAGACCAGCGCGTCCACCGTGTCGGCGGTGACACGCACCGGCACGGCCTGCACGTCCACGCGCGGGTTGAGCGCGGCCAGCGCCTGCCGCGCCGATTCCACCTTGGGCACGCCGATGCGCGCCTCGGTGTGCAGGATCTGGCGCTGCAGGTTGCTGCGGTCCACCACGTCGTCGTCGGCCAGCACGATCGTGCCCACGCCGGCCGCGGCCAGGTAATACGCCGCCGGTGAACCCAGGCCGCCCGCGCCCACCATCAGCACGCGCGATTGCGCGAGCCTGCGCTGGCCCTCGAGGCCCACCTGCGGCAGGCGCAGGTGGCGTGAATAGCGTTCAAGGAAATCGGCGTCCTCGGAAGCGCCGGGCATTTGCGGTAGCCCCTCGGCGCACCAGCGGTCGAAGCCGCCGGCCACCGACGCCAGCCGGCGGTAACCGCGGGCCTGCAAGGCACGGGCGGCCATCATCGAACGCACGCCGGCCGCGCAAATCAGCAGCAGTTCGGCGTTGGTGTCGGGGGCCACGCGGGCGGGGTCGGCCTCGAGCGCGGCGCGTGGCAGCGGCACGGCGCCCTCCGGCAGGCCCAGCGCGTGTTCGCCGGGTTCGCGCACGTCCACCAGGCGGCTGCCGGACAGCTGGCGGCGGCGTGCTTCGGCGGGGCTGATTTCTTCGATGCCTGGCATGGCGCGAGTCTAGCCCCCGCCCAGTCCGCCGGCATACGGCATGACTTCGACCAGCGAACCCGGCGCGTATTCGGCGATGCCTTCGGGCAGCACGATCAGGCAGTTCGAATCCGCGGCGGCGCGCAGCCGGTGCGACGCCACGGCGGGATTCGGGCGCACCTGCAGCTGGCCGTCGTCGCCGCAGGCCAGCACGCCGCGCATGAATTCCAGGCGCTCGTGGTTCTTGGCCACAGGAGCTTGCAGGCGGGCGCGGAGCGCGGGGCGCGGCGCTCCCCTGCCCTGCAGCCCGTCGAGCAGGCGTCGGCCCAGGCCCAGGAAGGTGGCCAGCACCGACACCGGATTCCCGGGCAGGCCCAGCACGTGCGCCTCGCCGAGGCGCCCGAACAGCACCGGCATGCCGGGCTTCATGCGCACTTTCCAGAAGTGCACCTCGCCCTCCTCGCGCAGCAGGCCAGGCAGGTAGTCCTTCTCGCCGGCCGACACGCCGCCGCAGGTCAGCACCACGTCGAAGGAAAACGCGGCGTCGCGCAGCGCGCTGGCCAAACGCACGGGGTCGTCGGGCAGCACGGGCCAGGCCACCGGTTCACAGCCCTCGGACATCAGCAGCGACTGCAGCAGCACGCGGTTGCTGTCGTAGATCTCGCCCGGCGCCAGTGGCTGGCCCGGTGGGCGCAGTTCGTCGCCGGTGGTGAACACGGCCACGGTCGGCCGCTTCGCCACGCGCAGTTCGGCCTGGCCCAGCGCCGCCGCCAGCGACAGGCTGGCCGCGTCGAGCACCTGGCCGGCGCGCAGCACCGTCTCGCCGGGTGAGACGTCTTCGCCGGCGCGGCGCACGTGCGTACCGGGCGCGGGCGTGGCGAGCGGGAACACGCGGCCGTCGCGCTGCGCGGCGTTTTCCTTCATCAGCACGGTGTCGGCGCCGGCCGGCAGCGGCGCGCCGGTGGTGATGCGGATGCACTCGCCGGGCACCAGCGCATGCGCAAGGTCGCGGCCGGCGAACTGTTCGGCGGCCAGGCGCAGGCCTTCGCCGGCGGCGCGTTCCAGGTCGGCGGCGCGCACGGCGAAACCGTCCATGGCCGAATTGTCGAAGCCCGGCAGCGCGAGGCTGGCCACCAGGTCCTCGGCCAGCACGCGCCGGTGGGCGCGCGACAGCGGCACGGATTCCGCCGGCAGCCGCGCCGCCGCGGCAACGCGGTCGATGCACGCCAGGGCTTCGGCGAGGGAAATGCGGTTGGCTTCGGTCACGGGCCTGCGTCCTGCGGCAGCGAATCGGGGGTATTGAAGTTCGACAGCACCCGCGGCGACAAGTCCAGCACGGGCAGACGCAGTGTTTCCACCAGGCGCCAGGCGGCACCCTGCCCCGCGTCGAGCGCGGCGGATGCGGCCCTGGCCAGCGTGGGCGCATGCCAGAGCGTGAGCAGCGGCTGCGCGCCGCCGGCGTCGCGGGTGCCGGCGCCGTGTTCGCCGCGCAGGGCCCACAGGCGCACCGGCAGGTCTGCCGGCATGCCGGCCAGGTCCACCGGCAGCGTCAGCAGCCAGGGCGTGGGGCAAGCATGGGCGAGTGCTTCGAGGCCGGCCAGCGGGCCGGCGAAACCAGGGCGGCGGTCGAGGACCGGCACCAGGCCGAGTTCGTCATGGCGCGCATCGGCGTCGCGGGCGCTGACCAGCCGCGCCGCGAAATCGCCCGGCAGGCGCTCGGTGGCGTGGGCCAGCATCGGGCGGCCACCGTGTTCGATCCAGGCCTTGTCGCGGCCACCAAGACGTTCGCCCCGGCCGCCGGCCAGGATGCCCAGCGTGACCGCGCCCGGCGGGATCACTTGTTGCGCTTGATGTGCCGGATCAGGCGGCGCTTCTTCGCGACCTGGCGCTCGGTGAGCACGTTCTTCTTGCCTTCATAGGGGTTCTCGCCCTCCTTGAAGACGAACTTGATCGGCGTGCCGACCAGCTTGAAGCGCTTGCGGAAGAAGTTCTCGAGGTAGCGCCGGTAGCTGTCGGTGAGCACGCGCAGACGGGTGCCGTGCACGATGAAGGTCGGCGGGTTGCTGCCGCCCGGGTGGGCGTAACGCAGCTTCGAGACGTGGCCACGCACCGCCGGCGGCGGGAAGCTCTGGTAGGCGATTTCCAGCGCCTTGGTGGTTTCCGAGGTGCTGAATTCGCGCGTGGCCGAAGCGTGGGCGCGGTGGATGGCGCGGAACAGTTCGCGCATGCCGGTGCCGTGTTTGGCCGAGATGGTGATGCGCTCGGCCCATTCGCAGAAGGCCAGCTTGCGCACCATCAGGGCTTCGGTCTGCTCGCGCTGGTACTTGGTCTGGCCGTCCCACTTGTTCACCGCGATCACCAGCGCACGGCCGGCTTCGAGCACGTGGCCGAGCACCGTGGAATCCTGCTCGGTCACGCCTTCGCCGGCGTCGAGCAGCACCACGGCCACCTGGCAGTTCTCGATGGCTTGCAGGGTCTTGAAGACGCTGAACTTCTCCACCGCCTCTTCCACCTTGGAGCGGCGGCGCAGGCCGGCGGTGTCGATCAGGCGGTACTCGCGGCCGTCGCGTGTGAGGTCGACGGCGATCGAATCGCGGGTGGTGCCCGGCACGTCGGAGGCGATCATGCGCTCCTCGCCGAGCAGGCGGTTCACCAGCGTGGACTTGCCCACGTTCGGGCGGCCCAGGAAGGCGATGCGGATGCGGCCCGGGTCGTCGGCCAGCACCTCGGCGTCGCCGTCTTCCGGCAGCTCGGGGATGACTTCTTCGAGCAGCTCGGGCACGGCGCCGCGGGGGGGGGAGCCGCCCGGGGGCTGTTCGTCGGGGACGGCCGCGATGGCCCGTCCGCGCTCGACGAATCCATCC
>JAIBEO010000091.1 GCA_019459185.1 Rhizobium sp.
CCCCCCCCCCCCCCCCCCCCCCCCCCCAAAAAAACAACACCCCGCACCCCAACAAAACCCCCCCCCCGCTTAAAATCCCCCCCCCCACCCCTATTCTTTTTTGCTTGTTTCCTGGCCGGGCGGCCCCATTTGGGAAGTTCAGCCCCCGGGGACGCCCATGGATCCGAACGTTTTCCACGCCACCACCATCCTTTCCGTGCGCCGCAACGGCAAGGTCGTCGTCGCCGGCGACGGCCAGGTCACGCTGGGCCACACCGTCATGAAGGGCAATGCCCGCAAGGTGCGGCGCCTGGCCGGCGGCAAGGTGCTGGCCGGTTTCGCCGGCGCCGCGGCCGATGCCTTCACGCTGCAGGAACTGTTCGAATCCAAGCTGGAAAAACACGGCGGCCAGCTGGTGCGCGCCGCGGTGGAGATGGCGCGCGAGTGGCGCACCGACCGCCGCTTCGGCAAGCTCGAGGCGCTGCTGGCGGTGGCCGATGCGGAAACTTCGCTGGTCATCTCCGGCACCGGCGACGTGATCGAACCCGACGACGGCATCCTGGCCATCGGCTCCGGCGGTCCCTACGCCCTGGCCGCGGCGCGCGCGCTCATGCAGCACAGCCAGCTCGACGCCCGCGCCATCGCCGAGGCGGCGCTCAACGTCGCCGGCGACATCTGCATCTACACCAACCGCAACCTCGTCATCGAGGAACTGTGATGTCCGAACTGACCCCCCGCGAAATCGTCGGCGAGCTCGACCGCTACATCATCGGCCAGGCCGGCGCCAAGCGCGCCGTCGCCATCGCCCTGCGCAACCGCTGGCGGCGCATGCAGCTCGAGCCCGCGCTGCGCGACGAAGTGATGCCCAAGAACATCCTGATGATCGGCCCCACCGGCGTCGGCAAGACCGAGATCGCCCGCCGCCTGGCCGCGCTGGCCAACGCGCCGTTCGTGAAGGTCGAGGCCACGCGCTTCACCGAGGTGGGTTACGTCGGCAAGGACGTCGAGCAGATCATCCGCGACCTCGCCGACGGCGCGGTGAAGATGTTCCGCGAGCAGGCCAAGCAGCGCGTGCGCACCCAGGCCGAAGAACGCGCCGAGGACCGCATCCTGGACGTGCTGCTGCCGCGCCGCCGCGGCCCCGGCTTCGCCATCGAGGCCAATGCCGAGGGCGAAAACGAAACCCGCAACAAGCTGCGCCGACAGCTTCGCAATGGCGAACTCGACGACCGCGAGATCGAACTCGAACTCTCGCCGCCCGCCGGTGGCATGGACATCATGACCCCGCCGGGCATGGAGGAAATGGGCCAGCAGCTGCGCCAGATGTTCCAGAACCTCGGCGGCGGCAAGTCGCAGAAGCGCACGCTGGCCATCAAGGCGGCGCGGCCGATGCTGGAAGAGGAAGAAGCGGCCAAGCTGGTGAACGAGGAGGAGATCCGCGCCCAGGCCATCACCGCCTGCGAGCAGAACGGCATCGTCTTCATCGACGAAATCGACAAGGTGGCCAAGCGCCAGGACACCATGGGCGGCGACGTCAGCCGCGAAGGCGTGCAGCGCGACCTGCTGCCGCTGGTCGAGGGCTCCACCGTGTCCACCAAGTACGGCGTGGTGCGCACCGACCACATCCTGTTCATCGCCTCGGGCGCCTTCCATCTGGCCAAGCCGTCGGACCTGATCCCGGAGCTGCAGGGCCGCTTCCCCATCCGCGTCGAGCTCACGGCGCTCAGCCAGGCCGACTTCAAGCGCATCCTCACCGAACCCAAGAACGCGCTGGTGCGCCAGTACATGGCCCTGCTGGCCACCGAGGGCGTGAACATCGGCTTCGACGACAGCGCCATCGAGCGCCTTGCCGAGATCGCCTTCCTGATCAACGAGCGCCAGGAAAACATCGGCGCCCGTCGCCTGCACACCGTGCTCGAGAAGCTGCTGGAAAAGCTCAGCTTCGAGGCCCCCGACAAGGGCGGCCTGTCGCTGATGGTCGACCGCGCCATGGTGGACGAGCAGTTGGGCGACGCTGTCCAGGACCCCGACTTGAGCCGCTACATACTTTGAAGCAGGTGAACCAGGTTCATTTTACGGCCCGGAAAGGCCGGGATAACCGAGGCATCCTGGGCCGTAAAATGAACCTGGTTCACTGGCTTGTCAGGATTCTCCTGCGCGGGCGGTCTATCGATCCAAGCCCCCTCGGAGCGTCCGACTGCCGTGCCCGCCGCCCTTGCCGCCCGCTACGCGCCGCCCCCGCGGCCCGCGCCTGAGCCCGCCGCCCCGCCCGTGGCCGCCGCCGACCACCCCCGCATCGAGGACGTGTTGCGCGAGCACGGGCCCATGCTGGCCCGCATCGCAGGCAGCTACGAGGCTGAACCGGCGCGCCGCGACGACCTGCTGCAGGAAATCACCCTGGCCGTATGGAAGGCGCTGCCGGCCTGGCGCGGCGACGCTTCGCTGCGCACCTTCACCGCACGCGTCGCGCACAACCGCGCCATCGACCACCTGGCCCGCGAGCGCAAAGCCATGGGCGAAGAGCTCGACGAAGCCCACCCCGACCCCGGAGCCAGCCCCGTGCATCACGCCGAGGCGCAGCAGCGTCGCGCCGGCCTGGTGGCGGCCGTACGCCGGTTGCCGCTCGGCCAGCGGCAGGTGGTGGTGCTGGCGCTGGAAGGCTTCGCGCTCAAGGAAATCGGCCAGGCCCTGGGCCTGGAGGAAAACACCGTCGCCCAGCGCCTGAGCCGCGCGCGCCGGCAACTCAATGACTGGCTGGGGGAGGGCGCATGAGCGCGAACCAGGACTGGGCGGCGCTGTCCGCCGACTGGCGCAGCCAGGAATCGCCCGGCATCGACGTGGAGGTGCTGCGCGCCGAGGCCACGCGGCGCGGCCGCACGCTGCGCCGCGTGCTGGCGCTGGAGGTCGTGTTCTCGGCGCTGGTGGCGGTGATGTGCGCCTACATCGCACTGCAGCCGGCTGCCGATGGCTTCGAGCGGTGGTTGTTCGGCGGCTTCGGGGTGTTCGTGGTGGTCTACCAGGCCTACATGGTCTGGCTGCGCCGGCGCGAGTGGAGCGAGGCGGGGCTCGATGCCTCGGCCCTGCTGGAGGTGGAGCTGCGCCGCTGCGCCACCACGCTGCACTACTGGCGGCTGGGCATGTGGCTTTCGCTGGCGATCTGGGTGGGGTTGTTCGGGCTGTGGCTGTATGCGCTGCAGGCCGGCTGGCCGGACCAGCGCGTGGGCGGGTTGATGGGCGGCCTGCTGGCGAACGTGGTGCTGCTGCCGGCCCTGGGCGTGTACGGGCTGTGGCGCAGTGGCCAGGCCCGCGCACGCTGCCAGCGCTTGCGCGTCCTGCGCGAGCAGCTCGGCGCGGCCTAGAATGGCGGCATGAGCACGCCGCGTCCCACCGACATCGTCCTGCACCAGGCGTCGCACGTCCTGGAAGTCGCCTTCGAGGACGGCCGCCGCTACCGGCTGCCCTGCGAATACCTGCGGGTGGAATCGCCCAGCGCCGAAGTGCAGGGCCATGGCCCGGGCCAGAAAGTGCTGGTGACAGGCAAGCGCGACGTGAACATCCGCGCCATCGAACCCATCGGCAACTACGCCGTGCTGCTGCGCTTCGACGACGGCCACGAAAGCGGCCTCTACAGCTGGTCGCTGCTGGCGACGCTGGGCGAAGAACACGCCACCCGCTGGCCCGCTTACCTGGCCGCCCTGGAAAAGGCCGGCCTTTCCCGCTGAACGGTGCGCCCGCCCTTCTTCTGTAGGAGCGGCTTCAGCCGCGAAGCTCTTCGCGAAAGGCTTCG
>JAIBEO010000092.1 GCA_019459185.1 Rhizobium sp.
CCTCGATGGGCAGGACGCCGCGTCGAGGGGCGGGCAGCCATAGAGGTGTGTGCGCGATGACGCCTGCGAAGAACAACCGCCCGCGAGCAAGTGACCTGCTTGGCAAAGCCAAGCCCCGACCCGTGGCGAGGGTCACGAAAAGCGCGGGGCGGGCTTGCCGGCGGAAAGCGGAACGGTAATAGTCAGGGTGAGCCTGTTCCGGACCCCGCCGTGACGTCCATGCGCCGCGCCCTGTCGCTGACTGCCGTGCTCGCGCTGGCCGGGGCGTCTAGCGGCGTGGCGGCGCTGGACCCGGACAAGTCCTTCCACCACTACGTCCGCAACAGCTGGAGCATCGAGGAAGGTCTGCCCCAGATCAGCGGCCTGGCCATCACCCAGGACCGCCAGGGTTATGTCTGGGTCGGCACCCAGGCCGGCCTGGCCCGGTTCGACGGCATCAAGTTCACCGCCTTCAACCCCGAAACCACTCCCGGCCTGCGCGGCATCTGGATCCACGACCTGCACGTGGACCCCCGCAACCGGCTCTGGATCGCCACCTACCGCGGCATCTCGGTTTACCAGGACGGCGCCTTCCGCCCCCTGCCCCTCGCCACCGGCGACCCCACGCGCGCCGTCGACACCAGCGACCTCGAGGCCATGCCCTCGGGCGAACTGATGGTTGCCGCGCCCGACGGCATCTACCGCGCCAACGAAGATTCGCTCGAGCTCCTGCATCCCCTGCCGCGCCCCGCCACCGCCCTGCTCGCGCGCGGCGACGCCCTGTGGGTCGGCAGCCGCGGCCGCGTCTTCCGCATCGCCGACGGCACCACCGAACTGCTGCCCCTGCCCGAGGGTGACGACGACACCGTGGTCACCCAGCTGCTCGATTCCCAGGGGCGCCTGTGGGCCGGCACCAGCGCCGGCCTGTTCTTCCGCGAGGGCGACCGCTGGCAACGCTACGAAGGCGGCGAGCCGCTGGCCAGCACGCCGATCGAATCGCTGTTCGAGGACAGCGACGGCAACCTCTGGGTCGGCCTGGTCGAAGACCTCGCCCGCCTGCGCGCCGGCCGCCTGGTCGAACTGGTGAAGGACGACCGCGCCGGCTCGGCCGTGCGTTCGGCCTTCGAGGACCGCGAGGGCAACCTCTGGTTCGGCAGCCAGTGGGAGGGCGTCACCCGGCTGTGGAACGGCTGGACTCGCCGCTACAGCCGCTTCGAGGGGCTGGAAGACCCCATCCTGTGGTCGGTGGCGCGCGGCCCCGCCGGCCGCCTGTGGGTCGGCACCAACGACGGCCTGGCGGTGATGCGCGACGGCCGCTTCGAAACCGTGGTGGCCGGCAGCGACCTGCCGCACCCGAACGCCTACACCCTGCTGCCCGAGGACGGCGCCACCTGGATCGGCACCCGCCGTGGCGTCGCCGTGCTGCGCGGCGACCGGCTGGAAACCCCGCCCGAACTGGCGCCCATGCGCAGCGCCCAGGTCAACGGCATCGTGCGCGACCGCCGCGGCGCGCTGTGGTTCGCCACCACCCAGGGCCTGCACCGGCTCACCCGCGACGGCCTGAAGTCCTTCGGACCGGTGCAGGGCCTGCGCGACCCGCGCACGCGCCTGCTGTACGAAACCCGCGACGGCCGGCTGCTGCTGGGCACCCAGTCGGGCCTGCACGAAGTCATCGGCGACCGCATCGAGCCGCTGGGCCTCGACGCCGGGCTGCGCGCCGACCTCGACGTCACCGCCATCCACGAACTGCCCGACGGCCAGCTGGTGATCGGCGCGCTGTCGGAGGAAGTGTTCCTGTTCGACGGCAAGCGCTGGCAGGCGTTTTCCGACGCCCAGGGCATGCCGGTGAACTCGCCCTTCTTCATCACCCACGACGCCCACGGCTACCTGTGGGTGGCCGGCATCCGCGGCGTGCACCGCGTGCTGCTCTCGGACATGTTCGAAGTCGCCGCCGGCCGGCGCGAGCGGGTTCGCGGCGAGATGCTGCTCAACGAGCGCGGCGACCGCCGGGGTGGCCAGAAGGGCTACTGCTGCAACGGCGCCGGCAATGCCAAGGGTTTCATCCAAGACGGCGAGCTGTGGCTGCCCACGCGCGACGGCGTGGTGGCGCTGAGCACCGACCGCATCGTCAAGAACGACAAGGCTCCACGCACGCTCATCGAACGCGTGCGGGTGGGCGATGAATGGCGCGCGGCCGACCCGTCCGCCGACTGGAAGCTGCCGCCGGCCTCGCGCGACCTGAGCTTCGAATTCACCGTGCTCAGCTTCCAGGACCCCAAGAGCGTGCAGCTGCGCTACCGCCTGGTCGGCTACGACGCCGACTGGCGCACGCTCGAAGACCCGACCCGGCGCAGCGTGAACTACACCAACCTGCCGCCGGGCGCCTACGTGTTCGAGGCCTTGGGCTCGAACAACGCCGACACCTGGAGCCAGGCCCCCGCGCAGATAGGCTTCCGCATCAAGCCCTGGTTCCACGAGACGCCGCTGTTCTTCTGGCTGGCGGCGGCGCTGGTGGCCAGCCTGCTGTACGCGGCCTTCCGCCGCCAGCAGGGCGCGCACCGGCGCCAGCGCGAGGCGCTGGAGCAACTGGTGCGCCAGCGCACCGAGGCGCTGGAAGTGGCCAACCACCGGCTCGAGGAAGCCAGCCAGACCGACCCGCTCACCGGCCTGCGCAACCGCCGCTACCTGGCCAACCAGATCCCCGCCGACATCGCCTACTACGACCGCGAAACCGTGCGCCGCGGCAGCCTGGACGAAGTGATGGTGTTCGCGCTGATCGACATCGACCACTTCAAGCAGGTCAACGACAACCATGGCCACCAGGCCGGCGACCGGGTGCTGCAGCAGGTGGCGCAGGTGCTGTCGCAGATGGTGCGCACCGGCGACTACATCGCGCGCTGGGGCGGCGAGGAATTCCTGGTGGTGTTCCGGCCCATGCCGAACCGGCACCTGCCGATGCTGGGCGAACGCATCTGCCAGGCGGTGTCCACGCACCGCTTCGACGTGGGCAGCGACGAGCCGCTCAAGCTCACCTGCTCGGTGGGCTTCATCGAATGCCCGCTGTTCCGCGACGCCCGCGGCGGCCTGGGCTGGGAGCAGATGATCGAGCTGGCCGACCGCGCGCTTTATTTCGTGAAGACGCACGGCCGCAACGGCTGGGCCGCCTACCGCGCCCGCCGCGACACCGACCTGGGCGGCCTGCAGGCCGCGCTGGCCGGCGATCCCGAGCGGCTGGTGGACGCCGGCCGGCTCGACCTGGTGGGCTCGGCGCACCTCGACCCGCCCGGCGGCAGCCCGGCCCCCTAGCCGGCGACGGGCCCCCGACCTATGCTCCGGGTCATGCCCGAACTCTACCGGCGGATCGCCATCGTGGGGGTCCTGCTGGCGCTTTACGTCGCCGGCGGCGCCTATTCCGCGCTGCTGGTCGATGGCCCGGGCAATGTCGCGCTGTTCTGGCCCGCGGCGGGCGTAGGCCTGGCCGGCGTGCTGCGCTACGGCCTGCGCATCGCCTGGTTCGTGCCGGCGGGCACGCTGCTGGTGCACTTCTTCTTCGACCCGGTGCCCACGGCCTTCCTGGCCTGGTCGGCTTCGGCCAACCTCTTCGGCGTGGTGGCCGGCGCGGCCATGCTGCGCCGCCTGGCGATCGACGACATGCTGACGGTGCGCTTCGGCCTGGCCGCGTTGGGCGGCGCGGTGCTGATGTCCTGCGTCAGCGCCGCCATCGGCACCACCGGCATGTTCCAGAGCGGCATGATCGGCCTGGACGCGCTGCCCACGGCCGGCGCGCGCTGGCTGCTGGGCGACCTGCTGGGCGCCACCAGCATCGCCCCGGCCCTGATGCTGCTGCTGCCGGGCCGCACCGGCCGCCGCTGGCGCCCGCCGCCGGAAGACTACGCGCCCGAGTCCGAGCAGCTGATGTGGAACGTGGCGCTGATGGCCAGCTACCTGCTGATGGCCTGGGGCGGCAGTCTGGGCGGCAACTACGCCATGGGCCTGGTGGCGCTGCCGCTGGGCGTGATGGTGTGGAGCGCGGTGCGTTTCCCTCCGCTGCAGACCGCCGTGGCCAGCGCGCTCACCATGCTGCTGGTGGCCGGCCTGGCCGGCTTCGGCACCGCGGGTTACCCCGAAGCCAGCGCGCCGCTGGACGGCATCTACCTGCTGGTGTTCCTGATCGAAGTGGCGGTGCTGCCGCTGATGCTGGCCTTCGCCATGCACCAGCAGCGCGTCAGCGCCGGCGTGCTGAAGCTGCGCGCCAACGTCGACCCACTCACCGGCCTGCACAACCGCAACGCCTTCGAGGAGAAGGTGCGCCCCGAGATCGCCGGCAATTCGCCGCTGCCGATGGCCCTGGCCTACATCGACCTCGACCACCTCAAGCTGATCAACGACACCGCCAGCCACGCCGCCGGCGACGAACTGATCCGCGGCGTGGCCGGCGTGATCGAGGCGCACCGCCACCCCGAGGACCTGCTGGCGCGCACCGGCGGCGACGAATTCGCGCTGCTGCTGCGCAACTGCACGCCGATGGTGGCCGAAGACCGCGTGCGCACGCTGCTGCGCGCCATCGAAGGCTACCGCTGCGGCTGGGACGGCCAGATGCTGGGCACCACCGCCAGCGCCGGCCTGGTGACCTTCCTGCCGGGCCAGGCCGATTACGCGCAGCTGCTGTCGCAGGCCGACGCGGCTTGCTTCACCGCCAAGGAACAGGGTGGCAACCGGGTCTGCCTGGCCAGCCTGGACGGCGGCGAGCTGCTCGACCGCACCTCGGCCATGCGCTGGGTGGTGCGCATCCGCGAGGCGCTGGAGCAGCAGGCGATGGAGCTCTACTGCCAGTCCATCGTGCCGCTGCGCCCGGGTTTGGACCGGGGCCGTCACTTCGAGGTGCTGCTGCGCCTGCGCGACCCGCGCACCGGCGAACGCCTTCAGCCGGCGCAGTTCATGCCGGCGGCCGAGCGCTTCCGGCTGGCCACGCGCATCGATCGCGAGGTGATCACCCGCACCCTGGGCTGGCTGGAAGGCCAGCCCGACGCCGCCGCCACCGTCGACACCTGCTGCATCAACCTGTCGGGCGAGGCGGTTATCGACGAGGGCTTCATCGGCTTCCTGGCCGAGCGCCTGCGCCGCAGCCAGTTCCCGGCCAGCAAGCTGTGCTTCGAGCTCACCGAAACCAGCGCGGTGCGCGACCTGGCCCGCGCCCAGCGCTTCATCAACCAGTTGCGCGACCTGGGCTGCCGCTTCGCGCTCGACGACTTCGGCACCGGCTTCTGCTCCTTCAACTACCTGCGTTCGCTGGACGTGGACTACTTCAAGATCGACGGCAGCTTCGTGCGCGACATGCACGATTCGCCGATGGCCGAAGCCGTGGTGCGTTCGATCAACGAAATCGCCCACGTGCTCGACAAGCGCTCGATCGCCGAACACACCGAAACCGAGGCCGACCGCCAGGCCCTGATCGCGCTGGGCGTCGACTTCGCCCAGGGTTACGCCATCGACCGGCCTCAGCCGATGGACCTGTACTTCTACCCGGACGGGCCGGCGGCGGGATGACCCGCGCCGCGCTGCTGCTGGCGGCGCTGCTGGCCCTGCCCCTGCCGGCGGTGGCCGAGGGGCTGGCGGAGCTGAACGTGGTTCGCCAGGGCGAAGGCCAGCGCGCGGTGGCGCGCAACACCAGCGGCGGCCCGGTGGAGGTGGAGCTGGTGGCCGACGCCTGGGTGGGCATGGACAGCGAACCGGCGCTGCCGGTGCGTCGGGTGCTGCGCGCGGGCGAATCGGCCACGCTGGCCACGCTGTGGCCGGTGGCCGAGGGCGCGCGGCAATCGCTGCGGCTGTCGATCATCCCGGGCGAGCCCTACGCGGAGGCGCGCGACGTGGTGTATTCGCTGCCGGTGGAAGAATCGAAGTTCACGCTCGGCCAGGGCTTCCACGGCGGCTTCAGCCACGAGGACGAAGCCAACCGCTACGCCATCGACCTGGTGGTGGACGAAGGCACGCCGGTGCTGGCGGCGCGCGGCGGCGTGGTGCTCGAAGCGATCTCCGGCTACGCCGAGGGCGGCACCGACCCGGCCCTGGGCAAACGCGCGAACCTGGTTCGCGTGATGCACGACGACGGCAGCATGGCGCTGTACGCGCACCTGCGCGAGGGCGGCGTGGCCGTGCGCACCGGCGACACCGTCACCCTGGGCCAGGTGCTGGGCTACGCCGGCAGCACCGGCTATTCCAGCGGCCCGCACCTGCACTTTTCCGTGCAGGTCAACGGCGGCATGCGGCTGGTGTCGGTACCCTTCCGCATGATCGGCCCGGACGGCTTCCTGCCGCTGCGGGATTGAACCCGCCCGGCGTCAGCGGATCCGCCGCAGGTCGTCGAGCAACGCCGCCGCCGTGACCGCGGCGCCGGCGCCCGGGCCCTGGATCACCAGCGGGCGTTCGTCGTAGCGGCTGCTCCAGATGGCGACGCGGTTGTCGCAGCCACCGCCGCCGGCCAGCGGGTCGGTGGCCGCGAGGGATTCGAGGCCGATGCGGGCGCCGGTCTCATCCAGGCGCGCCACGTAGCGCAGCACGCGGCCTTCGCGCGCGGCCCGGCGGGCGCGTTCGGACAGCGCGGCGTCCAGCGTAGGCAGCGCGGCGTCCACGGCCGCGGCATCCGGTGCTTCGCACAAGGCCGGGCCCAGCAGCGATTCCACCCGCACTTCGGCGTGCTCCAGCGGAGAGCCCGCGGTGCGCGCCAGGATCAGCAGCTTGCGGCGCACGTCTTCGCCGGAAAGATCGACCCGCGGGTCGGGTTCGGCGTAGCCGCGCGCCACCGCGGCGCGCACCTTGTCCGAAAACGGCACGCTGCCGTCGTAGCCGTCGAACAGCCAGGCCAGCGTGCCCGAGAGCACGCCCGCCACGGCTCGGATGCGGTCGCCCCCGGCGCACAGCTCGCGCAGCGAACGCAGCAGCGGCAGGCCGGCGCCCACCGTGGCGGCGTCGCCGTAGTGCAGGCCGGTGCCGGCCAGTGCACGGATCTCGTGGTGGCGTAGCAGCGGGCCGCCCAGGCCCAGCTTGTTCGCGCTGACCACGTGCAGGCCCTGGCGCAGCCAGCGCGGGTGCCAGGCGGCGAGTTCGGCGCTGGCGCTGGCGTCCACCACGATGTCGCCGGGTTGCAGCTGGGGCAGCAGCAGGCCGGAACCGTCGTGCGCGGGGGCGGTGGCCAGCGCGGCCAGCGCGGCGGCCGGATCGAGGCCGTCGGCCGCGTGCAGGCGATGGCGCGAATTCGCCACCAGGCACAGCGGCCGGCGCGGGTCGGGCTCGGCCTGCAGGCGCGCCAGCAGCGCGCGGCCCACGGTGCCCACGCCCAGCAGGGCGATGCGCCGCGTCGCCGCGGCGGGCCGCGGTTCGGCAACGGCGCTCATCGCGCCACCGCCCGGGCCGGCGCGGCGTCCGTGGCGAACGCCGCGCGATCGAGCGCCTCGCCCAAGTCGGCTTCCAGGTCGAGCAGCGCTTCGATGCCCACCGACAGCCGCAGCAGGCCGTCGCCGATGCCGGCGTTGCGGCGCGCCTCGGCCGACATGGCCGCGTGCGTCATGGTGGCCGGGTGCGCCACCAGGCTTTCCACGCCGCCCAGCGATTCGGCCAGGGTGAAGTGCTGCAGGCCGTCGAGGAAGGCGCGCACGGCCGGCACGCCGCCGGCCAGCTCGAACGACACCATGGCGCCGAAACCGCGCTGCTGCTTCGCCGCCAGCGCGTGGCCCGGGTGCGTGGCCAGGCCCGGGAAGTGGGTGGCGCGCACGGCCGGGTGGCGCGCCAGGCGTTCGGCTAGGGCGGCGGCGTTTTCCTGGTGCACCCGCAGGCGGGCGTCGAGCGTGCGCAGGCCGCGCAGGGTGAGGAAGCTGTCGAAGGGCGAACCGGTGAGGCCCAGCGCGTTCGCCCACCACGTGAGTTGCTGCAGCAGCGCCGAGTCGCGCGCCACCAGCGCGCCGCCGACCACGTCGCTGTGGCCGTTGACGTACTTGGTGGTGGAATGCAGCACCAGGTCGGCGCCGAATTCCAGCGGTCGCTGCAGCGCCGGCGAGAGGAAGGTGTTGTCGGCCAGCAGCAGCGCGCCGGCGGCGTGGGCGGCCAGCGCCACCGCGCGCAGGTCGGTGAGCCGCAGCAGCGGGTTCGAGGGTGTTTCCACCCACACCAGCCGCGCCGGGCGCGACAGCGCCAGGGCGCGCGCGGCGGCGTCTCCCAGGTCCACCAGTTCCAGTTCGAAGCGGCCCTTGCGCGCCAGCGCGTCGAACAGGCGCCAGCTGCCGCCGTAACCGTCGTGCGTCACCACCAGGCGGTCGCCGGGTTCGAGCAGGGCTTCCAGCGCCAGCGTGATGGCGGCCATGCCGGTGGCGGTGACCACCGCGCCGGCGCCGCCCTCGAGTTCGGCCAGCGCGTCGGCCAGCAGGTCGCGGGTGGGGTTGCCGCTGCGGGTGTAGTCGTAGCGGCGCTTGTGGTCGAAGCCGGCGAAGCTGAAGTTGCTCGACAACACCAGCGGCGGCGTGACGGCGCCGAAAGCGGTGTCGGCGTCGATGCCAGCGCGCACGGCCACCGTGGCGGGACAGCGGGCGCTCATGCCACGTCTCCCAGCGATTCGCGCAGCACGCGGGCGATGGCGGTGTCTTCCTTCAGGAAGGCGTCGTGGCCGAACTCCGAACGCAGCACGCGCAGGCGCGCCGGGCCGCCCAGGCCTTCCACCAGCGCCTGAAGGTCGGCCAGCGGCACCAGCCGGTCTTCCGCCACCGCCACCACGGTGGTGGGCACGGTGATGCCCGCCGGGTCCACGCGCTGCAGGTCGATCGATTCGGAAAGGCGAAGGAAGGCGGTGGAGCACCAGCGCGCGGCGTAACGACGGCCGCAGTGCGCCAGGTAGTCCTCGGCGGCGGTGCGCACCTGGCCGGAGGCGCAGTCGGCCGGCGCGTCGAAGCGGCGGGCGAATTCCTCGGGCGTGCGGTAGCTGAGCATCGCCCACTGCCGCGCCAGTGACAGCGCGTGCGACACGTTGCCTTCCGCGCGCCCAAGCGCCACCACCTGCCTCTGCAGCGCGCGCCAGGCGCTGGCATACGGGTGCGGGCGGTGCGCGCCGGAAATGGCCACCAGCCGCTGCAGCCGCGCGCCGTGCCGCGCCGCGAACTGCAGGCCCACCATGGCGCCGTAGCTGGCGCCGACGAAGGCATCGAGCCGCGCGATGCCCAGGCGGTCGAGCACGGCGACCAGCGCGTCGGCCTGGTCGGCGGGGTCGATGGGCGCGTCCAGGCTGCCGTCGGCGCCCAGCCAGTCCAGCGCCAGCACGCGCCGGCGCGTGGTGTCGATGGCGCGGCCCGGGCCCACCTGCGCCGGCCACCAGCCGGGGGTGGCGGCGTCGCCCGCCACGTGGCGGCCCGCGGAGATGCCCCCGGCCCCGCCGGTGACCCGCGCGTACGCCGGGCCCAGCCCTTAGCCCCGCCGCACCCCCCCGCGCGGGCCGGGGTGGC
>JAIBEO010000132.1 GCA_019459185.1 Rhizobium sp.
CTGCTGTGCGTGGACGTCTTCGCGCGCGGCCCGCTGCGCGCGCGCGACACCGGCACCGGGCGGGCGGGGGGGGAGACCCCGCGCGGCGGGGCGGGGGGGGGGGGGGGCGCGGCGCGGGGCGCGCTCGGGACACCGGCACCGCGGTGCTGGTCTTCAGCGCCGCGGGTGCGGGGCGGCGGGTGCTGTCGGCGCGGCTGGCGATGTCGCTGGGCCTGGCCTGGGCCGTGGCGATGCCGGCGCTGTTGAAGGCATTCGTCGGCGGCGACGCGCTCGCCGGCGTGGCGTTGCTGGTCGTGGGCGCGAGCGTGGCGGTGTCGGGCCTGGCGCTGGCCACGGCCTGCCGCAATCCGCGGCCGTTCGAACTGGCGCTGGTGTTCCTGGCCTACATCGGCGTGCAGGGCGACCCGAGCCTCAACGCCATGCTGGACCCGGCCCTGAGCCTGGCCCGGCACGCCTGGCTGCTGCCGGCCGCGGCGCTGGTGCTCGCCGTGGCCTGGCCGCTGTCGCTGCGCCGGCGCTGAGCGGGGCCGGCGCGCTAGAATAAGCGCCCCCCGTGCCCGTGCGACTCTCAGTGACCGCCCTTCCCCCCGATATCAGCCTCGTCTTCGAAGACCGCCCCGATTACCTCTACGCCGCCGTCAGCGGCCCGCGCGACAGCCAGGAAATTTCCCAGGCCTACTGGACCCTGGTCGCCGGCGAATGCCAGCGCCGCAAGGCCCGCAAGCTGCTGGTGTTCGAGAACCTGGGCGATTTCGAGGGCGAGCGGGACATGCCGTTCACGGTCGACTACCTGTTCGCGCTGGGCCTGGACAAGCTGAAGGTGGCCTTCGTGGTCGGCCGGGTCGAGCTGATGCCGGCGATGGAACACGGCGAAATCCTCGCCCTCGAGCGTGGCGCCAACGGCCGGGTGTTCGGTTCGGTGCCCATGGCCGAGCGCTGGCTCAAGCACGGCAGCGCCTGAATCCCGGGCGGCCGGGCCGCCCGCGCGGTAGAATGGCCGTATGTCCCTGATCACCCTGCAAGGCGTCGACTACGGCGTCGGCGGCCCGCTGCTGCTCGAAGCCGTGAACCTCACGATCGAGCCGAACGAGCGCGTCTGCATCGTCGGCCGCAACGGCGCCGGAAAATCCACCCTGCTGCGCCTGATGGCGGGCGAGATCGTGCCCGACGACGGCGTGCTTCGGCGCGAGGGCCGCATCGCCGGCCTGGCCCAGGAAGTGCCGCAGGGCCTCGGCGGCACCGTGTTCGACGTGGTGGCCCTGGGCCTGGGCGAACTGGGCGCCGACCTGGCACGCTACCACCACCTGCTGCACGACGGCGCCGACATCGACATGGTCGAGCTGGGCAACGTGCAGGCGCGCATCGACGCCGGTAACGGCTGGCAGATCGAGCAGCGCGTGGAGCAGGTGATCAGCAAGCTCGACCTGCCTGAGGACGCCGACTTCGCCGCACTTTCGGGCGGCATGAAGCGCCGCGTGCTGCTGGCCCAGGCCCTGGTGGCCGCGCCCGACGTGCTGCTGCTCGACGAGCCCACCAACCACCTGGACATCGAATCGATCGCCTGGCTCGAGGAGTTCCTGAAGAACTTCGGCGGCAGCGTCGTCTTCGTCACCCACGACCGCCAGTTCCTGCGCAACCTGGCCACCCGCATCCTCGAGATCGACCGCGGCCAGGTCACCAGCTGGCCCGGCGACTACGCCAACTTCCTGCGCCGGCGCGAGGAGCGCCTGCACGCCGAGGCCCAGGCCAACGCGCTGTTCGACAAGAAGCTGGCGCAGGAAGAGGTATGGATCCGCCAGGGAATCAAGGCCCGCCGCACCCGCAACGAAGGCCGCGTCACCGCGCTCAAGGCCATGCGCCGCGAGCGCGCCGAGCGCCGCGAGCAGCAGGGCAACGTGCGCATGGCCGCCGCTTCGGCAGACAAGTCGGGCAGGCGCGTGTTCGAGGCCAAGGACGTGGATTTCTCCTATGGCGACCGGGTGCTGGTGCGTGGCCTGAGCACCGTCATCCAGCGCGGCGACAAGGTCGGCCTGATCGGCCCGAACGGCTCCGGCAAGACCACCCTGCTCAAGCTGCTGTTGGGCCAGCTGCAGCCCACCGCGGGTGAAATCCGCACCGGCACCAACCTCGAGGTCGCCTTCTTCGACCAGCTGCGCGGCGCGCTGCGCGAGGACTGGAACGCGCTCGACAACGTCTCCGAGGGCCGCGAGTTCATCGAGATCAACGGCGCCCGCAAGCACGTGATGGGCTACCTGCAGGATTTCCTGTTCAGCCCCGAGCGCGCGCTGGCGCCGATCACCAAGCTCAGCGGCGGCGAGCGCAACCGCCTGCTGCTGGCCAAACTCTTCGCCAAGCCCTCGAACGTGCTGGTGATGGACGAACCGACCAACGACCTCGACGTCGAGACGCTGGAGCTGCTGGAAGAGCTGCTGATCGACTATCCCGGCACCCTGATCCTGGTCTCGCACGACCGCGAGTTCATCGACAACGTGGTCACCAGTTCGCTGGTGATGGAAGGCAACGGCCGCGTCGGCGATTACGTCGGCGGTTACAGCGACTGGCTGCGCCAGCGGCCGATGGCGGCGCGCATCGCGGCGGCCAACGCCGCTTCGCCGCGGCTGACGCCGCAGGTGGCGCCCACGCCCAAGCCGGCCCCGGCACCCGCGCCGGCTGCGCCGGCCAAGCGCAAGCTCAGCTACAAGGAGCAGCGCGAACTGGACGAGCTGCCGGGCCGCATCGAGGCCCTGGACGGCGAGATCGCCGCGCTCACCGCCCGCATCCAGGACCCCGCGTTCTACCGCCAGCCGGCCGAGGAAGTCACCGCCGCCAACGGCCGCCTGGCCGCGCTGCAGGCCGAGCTCGAGCAGGCCTACGCCCGCTGGCAGGCCCTGGAATGAAGCCGCTCCTACATGGGGAACCGGCGGGGTAAAATGGCGGCTTCCCCGCCAGCCCAACGCCCGCCGTGAGCCAGATCAAGCAGGAAGATTTCATCCAGTCGGTCGCCGACGCGCTGCAGTACATCTCGTACTACCACCCGGTCGACTACATCCGGAACCTGGCCGCCGCCTACGAGCGCGAGCAGTCGCCGGCCGCGAAGGACGCGATCGCCCAGATACTGATCAATTCGCGCATGTGCGCCGAGGGCCACCGCCCGATCTGCCAGGACACCGGCATCGTCACGGTCTTCCTCGAGGTCGGCATGGGCGTCACCTGGCCGGACGCCACGATGGGCATCGAGGAAATGGTGAACGAAGGCGTGCGCCGCGCCTACAACCACCCCGACAACAAGCTGCGCGCCAGCGTGCTGGCCGACCCGGCCGGCAAGCGCCAGAACACGAAGGACAACACGCCCGCGGTGGTGAACATGAAGATCGTCCCGGGCGACACCGTGGACGTGATCGTCGCGGCCAAGGGCGGCGGCAGCGAGGCGAAGTCGAAGTTCGCCATGCTCAACCCCTCCGACTCGATCGTCGACTGGGTGCTCAAGACCGTGCCGACCATGGGCGCCGGCTGGTGCCCGCCGGGCATGCTGGGCATCGGCATTGGTGGCACCGCCGAGAAGGCCATGCTGCTGGCGAAGGAAGCGCTGATGGAGCCCATCGACATCACCGAGCTGCAGGCTCGTGGCCCGTCCAACCGCGCCGAAGAGCTGCGGCTGGAGCTGTACGAAAAGGTCAACGCGCTGGGCATCGGCGCCCAGGGCCTGGGCGGCCTGACCACGGTGCTCGACATCAAGGTCAGGGACTACCCGACCCACGCCGCCAACCTGCCGGTGGCGATGATCCCGAACTGCGCCGCCACCCGCCATGCGCACTTCACCCTCGACGGCAGCGGCCCGGTGCAGCTCGAGCCGCCCTCGCTGGAAGACTGGCCGAAGCTCACCTACGACGCCTCCAAGGGCCGCCGCGTCAACCTCGACACCGTCACCCGCGACGAGGTCGCCAGCTGGAAGCCGGGCGAGGTGCTGCTGCTCTGCGGCAAGCTGCTCACCGGCCGCGATGCCGCGCACAAGCGCATGGTGGACATGCTGGGCAAGGGCGAGGCGCTGCCGGTCGACCTGCGCGGCCGCTTCATCTATTACGTCGGCCCGGTCGATCCGGTGCGCGACGAAGTGGTGGGTCCGGCCGGTCCGACCACGGCCACCCGCATGGACAAGTTCACCGAGCAGGTGCTCGACCAGACCGGCCTGATGGGCATGGTGGGCAAGGCCGAGCGCGGCCCGGCCGCCATCGAGGCCATCCGCAAGCACCGTTCGGTCTACCTGATGGCCGTCGGCGGCGCCGCCTACCTGGTGTCCAAGGCCATCAAGGCCGCCCGGGTGGTGGGTTTCGCCGACCTGGGCATGGAGGCCATCTACGAGTTCGAGGTCCAGGACATGCCGGTCACCGTGGCCGTGGACTCGGCCGGCGAATCGGTGCACCGCACCGGCCCGCGCGAGTGGCAGTCCCGGATCGGCAAGATCCCGGTGGTCCTGGACTGAACGAACCGGACCCGGTTTGGCCGCCGCTGCGGCCAAGCCACCGAAACCATTGGCATTCCTTCCCGGAAAGGTGTAGGGTGCCCCCGACTGTGTTTGCGAAGGGTCACTGTGAATCGTGGCCTGATGCGGTAGATCCACCGATCCGCTACATCTTTTCACCTCGCTCTCCTTGCAACCCCAGTCGCGCGGCGGGATGTTCCCGTCAGCGATACTTTCTATATGTTTCAAGGAGTTAGCTATGTCGGATCGTCAGATCGGTACCGTGAAGTGGTTCAATGACGCCAAGGGCTTCGGCTTCATCAGCCGCGAGAACGGTGAGGACGTGTTCGTCCACTTCCGTTCCATCCAGGGCACCGGCTTCAAGTCCCTGCAGGAAGGCCAGAAGGTCTCCTTCAAGCTCGTCAAGGGCCAGAAGGGCATGCAGGCTGACGAAGTGCAGCCGATGTAATCCAGTCCCCACGGACTGAGCGAAGCCCCGGGTGGAAACGCCCGGGGCTTTTCTTTTGGCGCGCCGCCCATCGTATGCTTCGGGGAATCCCCTAGCATGGAAGCCGGCATGTACACCCTGTACTACTCCCCCGGCGCGGCCAGCCTGGTCGTGCACTGGCTGCTGCTCGAGATCGGCGCCAAACACGAGCTGCGCAAGCTCGACCTGGCCGCCGGCGAGCACAAGCGCCCCGAATACCTGGCGCTCAACCCCAACGGCGTGGTGCCGACCCTGCTGATCCACGGCGAACCGGTGGCCGAGGCCGCGGCGCTGGTGCTGCACCTGGCCGATGCCCACCCGAATTTCGGCCTGGCGCCGGAGCCCGGCAGCATCGAGCGGGCGCGCTACTACCAGTGGGTGCTGCACCTCGCGAACACCCTGCAGCCGGCCTTCCGCACCTGGTTCTACCCGAACGAGGCCGCGGGCGAGGCCAATGCCGAGGCCGCGAAGACGCGGGCCCGCGAACGCATCGAGGCCTGCTGGGACCACATCGAGGCGCACCTGGCCAGGCGCGGTCCCTACCTGCTGGGCCCGTCGGTGAGCGCGGCGGATTTCCTACTGACCATGCTGATGCGCTGGTCGCGCAACATGCCGCGCCCGGCCACCGAATGGCCGCAGCTGGGCGCACTGGCCCAGCGCATGAAGGCGCGCCCGAGCTTCCGCCTGCTTTACGAGCGCGAAGGCCTGACCGAGTGGGCCTGAGCCCATGACGCCCGCGGGCGTCGTGCTGCTGGCCGGCGCCACCGGCCTGGTCGGCGGCGGCGTGCTGTCGCGGGCCCTGGCCGGTGCGGAGGGTCCACGGGTCGTGGCACCGGTGCGGCGGCCGCTGGCGTGCACGCATCCGCAGCTGTCGGCGCTGGCCACCGATCTATCCGCCGGCGTGGACGCGTTGCTGCCGCAGGTGGCCGCGCTGGCGCCGCAGGTGTCGGCTTACGTCTGCTGCCTCGGCACCACGCTCCGGCAGGCCGGTTCGCGCGAGGCCTTCCTGGCGGTGGACCGCGAGCTGGTGCTGCGCCTGGGCGAAGTGGCGCGCCGGCTCGGTGCGCGCCACGCCATCCTGGTGTCGTCGGTCGGCGCCAGTGCTCAGTCGGGCAATTTCTACCTGCGGGTGAAGGGCGAGGCCGAACGGGGCCTGGCCGAGCTGGGGTTCGAGCGGCTGGACCTGCTGCGCCCGGGCCTGCTGCTGGGCGAACGCGTCGAGCGGCGGCTCGCGGAAGGCCTGGGCCAGTGGCTGGCGCCGTTGGCGAATCCGCTGCTGCTGGGCGGCCTGGGTCGTTACCGCGCCATCGCCGCCGCGGAGGTCGCGGCGGCGGCGTTCGCGCTGCTGCGGCGGGGCGGGGAGCCCGGCCGCTTCGTGCACGAATACGCCTCGCTGCGTGCGCTGGCGCGCGGCGAGGCCTGAGCCGCCGCCTTATTCCGCGGCGGCCAGCCCGACGCGCAGCAGCTTGCCCTTGGGCGCGTCGGTAAGCAGGTACAGGTAACCGTCCGGGCCCTGGCGCACGTCGCGGATGCGTTCGCCCAGGTCGGTGAGCAGCGCTTCCTCGTGCACCACCTTCTCGCCGTCGAGTTCGAGGCGCACCGCGCGCTGGAAGGCGAGGGCGCCGACGAACAGATTGCCCTTCCAGGCCGGGAAGCGCTCGGCGGTGTAGAAGGCCAGGCCGCTGGGCGCGATCGAAGGCGTCCAGTGGTGGATCGGCTGCTCCATGCCTTCCATCGCGGCCTTGCCCGAGCCGATGGGCGCGCCGCTGTAGTTCACGCCCAGGGTGATCACCGGCCAGCCGTAGTTCTTGCCCGGCGCAGGCACGTTGAGTTCGTCGCCGCCGCGGGCGCCGTGTTCGGTCTGCCAGAGCTTGCCGGTCTGCGGGTGCAGCGCCGCGCCCTGCACGTTGCGGTGGCCGTAGGACCAGATGGCCGGGATGGCGTCCTCGCGGCCGGCGTAGGGATTGTCGGCCGGGATGGAACCGTCGCGTTCGATTCGGAAGATCTTGCCCTGGCCCTTGTCCAGCAGCTGCGGGTTGTCCCAGTTGCCGCGGTCGCCGCTGGTCACGTACAGGTGGCCCTGGCGGTCGAACACCAGGCGCGAACCGAAGTGCTGGCCGGCGTCGAGCTTGGGCAACTGGCGGAAGATCACCGACACGTCCTGCAGCGCGCCGTCCACCAGCTTGCCGCGGGCCACGGCGGTGCCGGCGCCGCCGTCGCCGGGGTCGGAGAAGCTGAGGTAGATCCACGGCGTTTTCGCGAAGTCCGGGTCCACGGCCACGTCGAGCAGGCCGCCCTGGCCGCGCGCCCACACCTCGGGCACGCCCTGCACCGGCGCCGACAGCTTGCCGTCCGGGTCAACGATGCGCAGGCGCCCCGGGCGCTCGGTGACGAGCTTGCGGCCGTCGGGCAAGAAGGCCAGGCCCCAGGGGTGCTCGAGGCCTTCGGCCACCGTGCTGACTTCGATCGTGCCCTTTTCGCTGGGGAACCGGGTGGCGGCCGCTTCGGCCGCGCCGCGGGCACCGCAGCCGGCGATGGCAAGGGCGAGCAGGAGGGCGAGGGGAGTCTTCATGGGCGGGCTCCGGTGTCGTGGCAGAAGGGGGATCAGCGCAGCAGCGGTTCGAGCGCCGGCCACACGTGGTCGCGCAGGCGCGGCTGCGCCTCGGCGACGGGGTGCAGGTTGTCGGCCTGGAAGGCTTCGCGCTCGGTGGCGATGGGCTCAAGCAGGAAGGGCAGCAGGGCGGCGTCATGCGCCTTCGCCAGTTCGGCGTAGTTGCGTTCGAAGCCTTGCGTGTACTGCGGCCCGTAGTTCGGCGGCAGGCGCATGCCCAGCAGCAGCACGCGCGCGCCGGCCTGCTTGGCGGCGGTGATCATGCGTTCGAGGTTGGCGCGGGTCTGGGCCAGCTCCAGGCCGCGCAGGCCGTCGTTGGCGCCGAGTTCGATCACCACCACGGCCGGCCGGTGCCGCGCCAGTTCGGCGGCGATACGGCTGGCGCCGCCGGCGGTGGTTTCGCCGCTGATGCTGGCGTTGGCGACGGTCCAGCCCGGGTGGCTGGCCTGCAGCTTCTTGCCCAGCAGCGCCACCCAGCCCTGTTCCGGCGCCAGGTTGTAGGCGGCCGAGAGCGAATCGCCCATCACCAGCACCTTGCGCTCGGCGGCGCTGGCCCACGCCGGCGCCAATGCCGCCAGTGCCATCAGCAGGACCATGACTCCCCGTTGAACCCCGGTGCGCCATGCTCCATATCGTGTATTCATGCACCCGACTCCTGACCATTGAATTGAGGACACCATGGCCGACCGCCCCGGAACGCACGCCAACCAGCGCGACGCCCTGCACGTGGAGCGCCTCGGCAAGCGCGTGCCGCTGCCCTCGGGCGACCTGACCATCCTCGATGGCGTCGGTTTTACCATTCCCCGGGGTGAAGCGGTCGCGATTGTCGGCGCCTCCGGTTCAGGCAAGAGCACGCTGCTGTCGCTGCTGGCGGGCCTGGACGTGCCCAGCGAGGGCGAGGTGCGGCTCGACGGCGAGCCGCTTTCGCGGCTTGACGAGGACGGCCGCGCCCGCGTACGCGGCGAGAAGGTGGGCTTCGTGTTCCAGAGTTTCCAGCTGCTGCCCTCGCTGACGGCGCTGGAGAACGTGATGCTGCCACTGGAGCTGCGCGGCGACGATGACGCCGAGGGCCCGGCCCGTGCCATCCTGGGCCAGGTGGGCCTGGCCGAGCGCCTGGGCCATTACCCGCGCCAGCTTTCCGGCGGCGAACAGCAGCGCGTGGCCCTGGCCCGCGCCTTCGTCACCCGGCCCTCGGTGCTGTTTGCCGACGAACCCACCGGCAACCTCGACACCCGCACCGGCCAGGCCATCATCGAACTGCTGTTCAAGCTCAACCGCGAAGCCGGCACCACCCTGGTGCTGGTGACCCACGACGAACACCTGGCCGCACGCTGCAGCCGCGTGCTGCGCCTGGACTCCGGCCGGCTGGTGTCGGCATGAAGTGGGCCGGCCTGGCCTGGCGCCAGCTGCGCCGCGACCTGGCGTCGGGCGACGTACGCATCCTGCTGGCCGCGCTGGTGCTGGCGGTGATGGCGGTGTGCTCGGTGGGTTTCGTCACCGATCGCGCCGAACGTGCGCTGGCGCTGGAAGCCAACCGCCTGCTGGGCGGCGACGTGGTGCTGCGCGCCGACGGGCCCATCGGCGAGGAACTGCTCGAAGCGGCGACGGCACCGGGCCTGTCGCAGGCGCAGACGCTGTCGTTCAACACGATGGTGCGGGCGGGCGAGTCGCTCAAGTTGGGCGACCTCAAGGCCATGGGCCCCGGCTTCCCGCTGCGCGGCCGCTTCCGCATCCAAGACCGCGCCGGCGGCCCCGAGGCCGACGCGCCCGACGTGCCGGCGCCCGGCACGCTCTGGCTCAGCCGCGCCGGCGCCGACGCGCTGGACGCGAAGCTGGGCGACACCATCGGCATCGGCATGAGCGAACTGCGCCTGGCGGCGCTGGTGGTGCAGGAGCCCGACGCCGCGCTCGACTACTTCAACACCGCGCCGCGCGTCTTCATCAACCTCGCCGACCTGCCGGCCACCGGCCTGGTGCAGGAAGGCAGCCGCATCACCTACCGCCTGGTGGTGGCGGGCGAGGCGGGCGCGGTGGAGAAATTCACCGCGTTCGCGCGCGACAACCTGGGCCGCGGCCAGCGGCTGGAAACCGCCGGCGAGGCGCGCCCGGAAATCCGCCGCGCGCTCGACCGCGCCGATCGTTTCCTGGGCCTGGCGGCGCTGATTTCCGTGGTGCTGGCGGCGGTGGCCGTGGCCATGGCCGCACGCCGCCACAGCGCTCGCCACCTGCAGGGCTCGGCGGTGATGCGCTGCCTCGGCGCCAGTCAGTCCACGCTGGTGGGCATCCACGTGGGCGAACTGCTGCTGATCGGCCTGCTGGGGAGCGGCATCGGCGTGGCGCTGGCCTTCGGCCTGCAGTGGCTGGTGGCCGACTGGCTGCAGGAAGCGCTGAAGCTTTCCATCCCCGGCGCCAGCTGGCGTCCGGCGCTGGAAGGCCTGGGCGTGGGCCTGACCGTGCTGCTGGCCTTCGGCGTGCCGCCGGTGCTGGCCCTGCGCCGGGTGCCGGCGCTGCGCGTGCTGCGCCGCGACCTCGACCCCACCGAACCCAGCGCCTGGGTGGTGGCCCTGGCGGGCCTGGCCGGCCTGGCCGCGCTGCTGTGGTGGAAGGCCGGTTCGGCGACGCTGGGCACGGCCATGCTGGTGGGCATCCTGGCCACGGTGGCGGTGCTGGCGGCGCTGGCCTGGGCGCTGATCGCCGTGCTGCGCCGGCTGCGTTCGCGCCTGCGCGGGCCCTGGCGTTACGGCCTGGCCAACGTCAGCCGGCGCGCCGGCGCGTCCATCGCCCAGGTGTCGTCGCTGGGCCTGGGCCTGATGGCGCTGCTGCTGCTCACCTTCGTGCGCACCGACCTGCTCGACCGCTGGCGCGACGCCATGCCGGCCGACGCACCGAACCGCTTCATCATCAACGTGCAGCCCGAGCAGGTGCCCTTGGTGCGTGAATTCCTGCAGGGCCAGGGCGTGGCGGAACCGGAATTGTTCCCGATGATCCGTGCCCGCCTGAGCGAGGTGAACGGCCAGCCGGCCAGCGGCGCCAGCTACGAGGAAGGTAGCCGCGGCCGGCGCATGGCCGAGCGCGAGTTCAATCTTTCCGTGGCCGAAACACTGCGCGCGGACAACGCGGTGACCGCCGGTGAATTCTGGACCGGCGCGCCGGACTCGCCGGAACTCTCGGTGGAAGAGGAATTCGCCGAATCGCTGGGCTGGAAGGTGGGCGACGAGGTGGCGTTCGACATCGCCGGCGCGCGTTACGCCGGCCGCATAACCAGCCTGCGCCGCGTGGACTGGGAAAGCTTCCGCCCGAACTTCTTCGTGCTCGGCTCGCCCGGTTCGCTCGACGGCTATTCGGGCAGCTTCATCACCGCGGTGAAGGTGGCGCCGGAGAAGACGCGCTTCACCGCCGAACTGGTGTCGGCCTTCCCGAACCTGTCGGTGATCGACGTGGACGCGGTGCTGGCGCAGGTGCGCGGCACGGTGGAGCAGGTGTCCACGGTGGTGGAAGCGGTGTTCGCCTTCTCGCTGGTGGCGGGCCTGCTGGTCTTGCTGGCGGCGGTGAGCGCCAGCCAGGACGAACGCCTGCTCGAGGGCGGCGTGATGCGCGTACTGGGCGGCCGCGGCCGCCAGCTGCGGCTGGCGCAGGCTTCGGAGTTCGCGGCCATCGGCCTGCTGTCGGGCCTGGTGGCGGCCATCGCCGCGTCGGTGCTGGCGGGCGTGGTGGCACGCCAGGTGTTCGAACTGCCCTGGAGCCCGGACTGGGCGCTGGCGGCCACCGGCGGCGCGGCGGGCATGCTGGCTGCGCTGGCGGCGGGCATGTGGGCGACGCGGCGGGTGGTGAACGCGCCGCCGTCGGTGACGCTGCGCGAGCTGCAGTCCTGAGGCTCAGTCCACCAGCAGCGCCAGCCCGAACAGCGCGAGCATGGCGAAGGCCAGGCCAAGCTTGAAGATGGCGCCGAGCAGCAGGCCGAGCCAGGTGCCGAAGCCGATCTTCGAGGCGTGTTTCCACTCGCGGCCATGCGCCACTTCGCCCAGCGCGGCGCCCAGGAAAGGCCCGGCCACCAGGCCGGGCAGCCCGAAGAAGAGGCCGACGAAGCCGCCGACGCCCGCGCCGAACACACCCTTGTTCGAGGCGCCCACGCGGCGTGCACCGGCGATGCTGGCGAGCAGGTCGACCGCGATCGACACCAGCACGAGCACGCCGAGCACCGCCAGCGTCCAGCCGCCGATGTGCCGGAAGCCGCCGGCCCAGGCCGCCAGCACCATGCCGGCGTACATCACCGGCAGGCCCGGCAGCACGGGAAGAATGGTTCCGAGCAGGCCGATGACGATGAGCGCGCCGGCCACCACGTAATAGGTCGCGGTCAGGTCCATGGCCGGAGCATAACAAGCGGAGGGGCCCCCCCCGAGGGGCCGGCGG
>JAIBEO010000142.1 GCA_019459185.1 Rhizobium sp.
CCTCGACGCGCGCGGCCACCAGGGTGAGGAAGCGCCGGTAGGGCATGTCGGCGTGGCGCGCCTTGATGGCCTCGGCGGCGTCGGGGAAACGGTGGGCGTAGTCGTCGGCGCGCGTGCGCAGGGCCGGGGCGATGCCGACGCGACCCTCGGTCTGGCTGAGCACGTCGGCCAGCTTGGCCAGTTCGCGGTGGTAGTTGCCCAGCACCAGTGCACGCTGGCCGGCCAGCGTGGCGGCGATGGTGGCCGCGCCCACGTTCGGGTTGCCGTCCATGTCGCCGCCGACCCAGGAGCCGAAGCCCAGCAGCGGCGGAAGTTCGTCGGGTGCGCTGCCGTACACGCTGCGCAGGGCATCTTCGAACACCTCGTGGAACACCGGCAGCACGCGGTAGAGCACGTCGGACAGGTAATACGCCACGTGTTCGAACTCGTCGGCGACGGTGGGTTTTTCCGGCGGGGTTTCGTCGGTCTGCCAGCTGGCGGTGAGCGCCAGGCGCATGCGTTCGACGTCGGCCCGGCGCTCCTGCGGGGTGAGGCCGCGGTCGATGTCCTCGACCAGGCAGCGCACGACCTCGCTTTCTTTTTCCAGCAGCGCGCGGCGCACGGCTTCGGTGGGGTGGGCGGTGAACACCGGTTCGATGCGCAGGCGCGGCAGCAGCGCGGCCACGTCCTGCACCGGCACGCCCTCGTCGCGCAGGGCGCGCAGGGAATCCTCGAGGCCACCCGGCTGCGGCGCCTGGCCCAGGCGCTGGTAGTCGCGCCGGCGGCGGATGCGGTGCACGCGCTCGGCCAGGTTCACCGCCTGGAAATAGCTGGCGAAGGCGCGTACCAGCAGTTCGGCCTGGTCCAGGGGCAGGCCCTGCAGGCGGGCCGAAACCTCTTCGATGGGGGCACCGGCCTCGCGCCGGCGGATGGACGCCACCCGCAGCGCCTCGACCTCGGCCAGGAAGGCGGGCGAGACCTGTTCGGCCAATATTTCGCCCACCAGCGCGCCGAGGCGCTTGACGTCGTCGCGCAGCAGCGCGTCGGTGGGGGGAAGGTCGATGTCGCGCAGCGATTCGTTTTCGTCGGCCATCCCCAACCCTACCCACAAAATGGGGTCAGAGAACATATTTGCTTTAAACGAAAGATTGAAACAAATATGTTCTCTGACCCCATTTTCAGGTCAGGGGGCGCAGCACTTCTTGTATTTCTTGCCGCTGCCGCAGGGGCAAGGGTCGTTGCGCTCAGGCATGGCGGCGCGGCGCACGGGCTCGCGCGGGGTCAGCGATTCGATCCGGTGCACGTGCAGGTCGTGCAGCATGTCCGGCAGGCTGGCGTGGATTTCCAGGCGCTCGCGGTAGGGCAGCGGCACCGGCGCGCCGCCTTCGGTTTCCGGCGGGTAGCTGCCGACGGCCAGGCCCTCGATGTAGTCCTCGACTTCGCCGATCCAGTCGTCCTTGGCGATCCACTCGTCCCATCCGGCGTCGCGCAGGGCCATGCCGTCGAGGAAGCCGCCGGCCCAGGCGGCGCCGATGTCCACCTCGTCGCCGTGCTCGGCTTCGGGGTCGTCGGGCAGCCACCAGAACAGCGCGCCTTCCACCGTGAGCTCGTCGCCCGGCGTGCGCACGCGGCGCTGGGCGGTTTCCCAGGCCAGCATCAGCAGGGCGGTGGCGGCAGCTTCGTCGGCCGGGCCTTCCCAGCGCGGCGGGGCCTTGCCCCAGACCAGCGGCAGCCATTCTTCCGGCGCCACGGTGCCCGGGCTGACCGCGATCGCGGTAAGGAAACCATCGAGCTGCTCCAGGCCGTAGCCGCCGAAGGGCACGGCGCGCTGCTCGAGCAGGCGGTCGAGTTCGTCGATGCGCGCGTCGTCGGCGCGGAACCAGTCGGCTTTCACGGCGGCCATCAGTACGCGAATTCCTTGAACACCGGGTCCACCGAACCGCCCCAGGCACCGTGGTACAGCGCCAGCTTGCGCTCGGCCGGGGTTTCGTTGGCCATGGCGAACTCGATGAGTGGCTCCAGGAACACGGCTTCGCTCGCGCCCGAGGCGTTGAGGCGGTTGCGTCGGGCCAGGCCCTGGCCGGAGATTTTCAGCGCCTCGAGCGCCAGCTCGCGCACGGTGCCGCCGCGGAAGGGCAGCTTGAGCGCGTGCTTGGGCACGCCGTCGCGCAGCGCGTGGCGCTCCTCGCGGCTGAAGTCCTTCACCAGGTCCCAGGCCGCGTCCAGCGCCTCGCCGTCGTACAGCAGGCCAACCCAGAACGCCGGCAGCGCGCACAGGCGGTTCCAGGGGCCGCCGTCGGCGCCGCGCATTTCCAGGTATTTCTTCAGCCGCACTTCCGGGAAGGCGGTGGTCATGTGGTCGGCCCAGTCGCGCATCGTCGGCAGCTGGCCCGGCAGCTCGTCGAGCTCGCCGCGCATGAACTTGCGGAAGCTGCGGCCGCTGAGGTCGATGTACTCACCGCCGCGGTAGCTGAAGTACATGGGCACGTCGAGCAGGTAGTCGACGTAACGCTCGAAGCCGAAGCCGTCCTCGAACACGAAGTCGAGCATGCCGGTGCGGTCGGGGTCGGTGTCGGTCCAGATGTGCGAGCGGTAGCTGAGGTAGCCGTTGGGCTTGCCCTCGGTGAAGGGCGAATCGGCAAACAGCGCGGTGGCGATGGGCTGCAGCGCCAGCGAGACGCGGAACTTCTTCACCATGTCCGCTTCGTCGCGGAAATCCAGGTTCACCTGCACGGTGCAGGTGCGGGTCATCATGTCCAGGCCCAGGTTGCCGCGCTTGGGCATGTACTCGCGCATGATCTTGTAGCGGCCCTTGGGCATCCACGGCATTTCATCGCGGCGCCACTTGGGCTGGAAACCCATGCCCAGGAAGCCGATGCCGAGCTCGTCGCCCACCGTCTTGACCTCGCGCAGGTGCGACATGGTTTCGCAGCAGGTCTGGTGGATGTTTTCGAGCATGGCGCCGGAGAGTTCCAGCTGGCCCGCCGGCTCGAGCGTGACCGAGGCGCCGGCCTTGGTCAGGGCGATCAGCTTGCCCTTCTCTTCGTAAGGCTCCCAGCCGAAGCGGGTGAGCCCGCGCAGCAGGGCCTCGATGCCGCGTTCGCCGTCCCAGGTGGGCGGGCGCAGGTCGTCGAGGCGGAAGCCGAACTTCTCGTGTTCGGTGCCGATGGTCCATTCGGCCTCGGGCCGGCCGCCCGAGGCGAGGTATTCGACCAGTTCGCGGCGGTCGGCCAGCGGGGTTTCCTTGGTATTGCTCGGTCCGGACACGGGGCACGCCTTGAGGGGGTGGAAGCGATGTGCGGGCGCTGGCCTACAATCGCAAGGATGCGAATCCTAACCCGCGCCGCGGTCACCAGCGTCCTGATGGCGGGGATTCTCTGTTCCGGCCCGGTGGCGGCGCAGGTGCTCGAACGCGGCAACGGCCCGGAGCCTTCCACGCTGGACCCGCACCGCTGCCCGGAGGTGGCCTGCGGCAACGTGCTGCGCGACCTGTTCGAAGGCCTGGTGGCCGAGGACGGCGGCGGCCGCCTGGTGCCCGGCCTGGCCGAACGCTGGGAGGTTTCTCCTGATGGCCGCACCTGGGCCTTCCACCTGCGGGAAGGCGCGCGTTGGTCGAACGGCGAGCCGCTCGACGCCGCCCAGGTGCTGGCCAGCCTGCGCCGCGCCTTTGCGCCGGCCACCGCCGCGCCCTTCGCCGGCCACCTCGACGCGATTGAAAACGCCGGCGCCGTGCAGCGCGGCGAACGCCCGCCGGAGCAGCTGGGCGTGTCGGCGCCCGACGCCCGCACCGTTGTTTTCCGCCTGAGCCGCAGCGCCGACCTGCCGCGCCTGCTGACGCTGCCCATCGCCTACCCGGTGTACCTGCCGGCGCTGGCCGAACACGGCGCCCAGCACACCCGCCCCGGCAAGCTGGTGTCCAACGGCGCCTACCGGCTGGCCGCCTGGCTGCCGCAGGCAACGGTGACGCTGGAACGCAACCCGCATTTCCGCGAACCGGCGCCGATCCCGCGCGTGCGTTTCCACGTGACCGAAGACGCCGGCAGCGAACTGCGCCGCTTCGAAGCCGGCGGCCTGCACCTGACCGAAACCGTGCCGCCGCAGCCGCTGCCGCAACTGCGCGAACGCTTCGGCGGCCAGCTTCGCATCAGCCCCTACCTGGGCAGCTTCTGGCTGGGCTTCAACCTGACGCGGCCGCCGTTCAAGGACACGCCCGGGCTGCGCGAGGCGCTGTCGCTGGCGGTGGACCGCGACATCCTGACCCGCCACGTCACCGCCCTGGGCGAACAGCCGGCCTTCGGCCTGGTGCCGCCGGGCACGGCCGACTACGCGCCGCCGGTGCCGGCGATGGCACGCGCCACGCAGGCGCAGCGCGAAGCGCGGGCCCGGGCGCTTTACGCGCAGGCGGGCTATTCGCCGGAAAACCCGCTGCAGGTCGAGCTGCGCTACAACACCTCCACCCCGCACCGGCGCCTCGCGCTGGCGGTGGCGGCGATGTGGCGCGAGGTGCTGGGCGCGCGCGTCACGCTGCGCAACGAGGAGTGGAAGGTGTTCGTGGGCACGCGCCGGCAGCGGGTAGTGACGCAGGTGTTCCGCGGCGGCTGGATCGCCGACGTGGACGATGCGCGCAACTTCCTCGACAACTTCCGCAGCGCCAGCGCTTCGAACTGGACCGGCTACGCCGACCCGCGCTTCGACGCCCTGCTCGACGCCGCCGACGCCGCGCCCACCCTGGCCGCGCGCCAGGAAAACCTGCGCGAGGCCGAGGCGCGCCTGCTGGACGCGCACGCGATCCTGCCGCTGTACTTCTACACCTCCAAGCACCTGGTGCGGCCCGAGGTGCGCGGCTTCGAAGCCAATGCGCTCGACCGCCACCCCAGCCGCTTCCTGTCGCTGGAGCCGGCGCCATGAAGGTCTGGCTGGGCCGCGGCCTGGAGGCGCTGCTGACGCTGTGGCTGCTGGCCACGCTGTGTTTCGTGCTGCTGCGCGCGGCGCCGGGCGGGCCCTTCGACGCCGAAAAGGCCGCGCCGCCGGAAGTGGAGGCGGCGCTGGCGGCGCAGTACCGGCTCGACCGCCCGCTGCTGTCGCAGTACGGCCACTGGCTGGGCGACGTGCTGCGCGGCGACCTGGGCCCGTCGTTCCAGTACCCCGACTACACGGTCAACGAACTGTTGGCGGCCAGCCTGCCCATTTCGCTGGTGAACGGCGGGCTGGCGCTGGCGCTGGCGCTGGGGCTGGGCGTGCCGCTGGGCACGTGGGCGGCGCTGCGCGCGGGGCGCTGGACCGACCGGCTGCTGATGTTTGGCGCGGGGCTGGGGCTGTCGGTGCCGAAGTTCGTGGTGGCACCGCTGCTGGTGCTGGTGTTCGCCGTCGGCCTGCAGTGGCTGCCCGCGGGCGGCTGGGACGGCAGCTGGCGCAGCGCGGTGCTGCCGGTGGTGGCGCTGGCGCTGCCCAACCTGGCCTACTGCGCGCGGCTCACCCGCGCTTCGCTGCTGGAGGTGCTGGGTGCCGACTACCTGCGCGCGGCGCGCGGCCGCGGGCTGTCGGAAGCGCGCCTGCTGTTCGCGCACGCCCTGCGCCCGGGCCTGCTGCCGGTGGTGGCCTGGCTGAGCCCGGCGCTGATCAACGTGGTCAGCGGCTCGGCCGTGGTCGAGCAGGTGTTCGGCATCCCGGGCGTGGGCCGCTACTTCGTCCAGGGCGCCCTCAACCGCGACTACACCCTGGTGCTGGGCGTCGTGCTCGTCATCGGCGCCGCCATCGTGCTCATCAACGCCCTAGTGGACGCCCTGCGCGCCCGGATGGATCCCCGGCTCCGGGACGCTTAGGTTTTTGCCACGGATTTACACGGATGAACGCGGATCGAGCAACCCAAGAAATCGAAAATGGGGTCAGAGAACATATCCGTTTCAAACAAATATGTTCTCTGACCCTATTTTTCTTTTGCCCTATCCGCGTTCATCCGCGTAAATCCGTGGCAAAAATCAAATCTCCAGCCAGCCGGAGATGACGGCGCGGGCCTCGTCCACGCCGAGCTTGGCGTCGGCGGAGAAGACCTGGGCGGTGGCGCGGTCGCCGAGTTCCTTGCGGACCTTGAGCAGGGTGTTGCCCTGTTCGCCGCGGCCGAGCTTGTCGGCCTTGGTCAGCAGGCAGTGCGCCGGCAGGCCGCGGGCCACGGCGTAGTCGAGCATCTGCAGGTCGTATTCGCGCAGCGGGTGGCGGATGTCCATCACCACCACCAGGCCGGCCAGCGAGGCGCGCTCGTGGAAGTAGCGGTTGATCGTGCCCTTCCAGGCCTCGCGCATGGCCTCGGGCACCTTGGCGTAGCCGTAGCCCGGCAGGTCCACCAGGTAGCGGCCCTCGGCCACCTCGAAGTAGTTCAGGGCCTGGGTGCGGCCCGGGGTCTTGGAGACGCGGGCCAGGCCGTGCTGGTTGGTCAGCGCGTTCAGGGCGCTGGACTTGCCGGCGTTGGAGCGCCCGGCGAACACCACCTCCCGGCCATCGTCGGGCGGGAGCTGGCGCAGGGAATGGACGGAATTGATGTATTTGGCGCGGGCCAGGGGGTTCGACATCGGTCAGGCCGGGGCGGGAAAGGCGCCCAGCATGGCCTGACCGGGCGGCCATGACCAGCCTCGCCGCCCGCCGGCCCCCGCCTGAATTGACCGTTCACGGCGGCGACTGGGATAATCCGCGCCTTCCTGCGCGCCGGCCGCGCAAGGCCCTTTCCCATCGATTCCAGCGTTCCGGAGCAGCCCATGAAGTTCACGCGCATCCTTGGTGTCGCCATCGCCCTGGCAGCGTCCGCGGCCGTGGCCCAGGAGGCCGCCACCGTGACGCCCGCCCCCGAGCAGGCCCCGGCCCCGGTCGCGACGCTCGAAGCCGACAACACCGTCGCCAACCGTGGTGACGCCCAGGCCGGCGCCGGCAAGGCCGCCGCCTGCGCCGCCTGCCACGGCCTGGACGGCAACTCGGCCGACCCGCTGAACCCGAAGCTGGCCGGCCAGCACGAGCGCTACATCGCCCGCCAGCTTGCCCTGTTCAAGTCGGGCGAGCGCGACAACGCCATCATGCTGGGCATGTCGGCCGCGCTCAGCGCCCAGGACATGCGCGACATCGGCGCCTACTTCGCCAGCCAGAAGGTGCTCGCGGGCGTCGCCGACGACAGCGTGATCGCCGAGGGCCCGAACGCCGGCCGCAAGTTCTACGCCGTGGGCGAGCAGATCTTCCGCAACGGCAAGGCCGACGGCTCTGTGCCGGCCTGCGCCGCCTGCCACGGCCCCGCCGGCGCCGGCAACCCGGGCGCGGCCTGGCCGGCCATCGGTGGCCAGCACGCCACCTACGCCGCCAACACGCTCACCGCCTTCCGCAACGGCACCGCCTGGGGCAAGGGCGCCAACGCCAACGCCATCATGCCGGCCGTGGCCGCCAACCTCACCGACGAAGAAATCCAGGCCCTCGCCACCTACCTGCAGGGCCTGCACAACGTCGCCGACGCCCCGTCCGAAGCGGCGGTGGCGGCCTCGGGCCAGCCGCAGGGCTGACCCCTCGCGCGGCGGCCGCCGGCCGTCGCGTTGAACCTTGCCTGCCGGCCGCGGTCAGGTAGGCCACACGTTCCTGGAGCCTTAGCCGATGAAGCGCCTGCTGCCCCTGCTGCTCGTCCTGTCCTTCGCCGCCTGCGCCGAGAAGCCCGCCGAAACCGCGCCCGCCGCGCAGCCGGAAGCCCCGGCCGTCGAGGCGCCCGCGGAAACCGCCGCGCCGGCCGCCGAAACGCCGGCCCCGGCCGAAGAAACCACCGAAGCCGCTCCGACCGAGGCCACCGAGGCCGCGCCGGCCGAAACCGCCGCCGAAACCCCGGCTCCGGAAGCGCCGGCCGCGCCCGAGGCGCCCGCCGCCCCGCCGGCCCCGGCCCCGGCCCTGGATCCGGCCAAGGCCCCGCGCCCGGGCGTCGACTACGAAGTCATGGCCGAACCGCAGCCGACCTTCGGCCAGGGCGGCATCGAAGTCGCCGAGGTCTTCGCCTACACCTGCATCCACTGCGCCAACCTGCAGCCGGTGCTGAACCAGTGGAAGCCCAACATCGCCGGCGACGTGCGCTTCGTCTACGTGCCGGGCGTGTTCGGTGGCATCAGCGACAACTTCGCCCGCGGCTACTACGCCGCCGAGGCCATGGGCCTGGTCGAGAAGACCCATGACGCGCTGTTCCGTGCGGTGCTGATCGAGCGCAGCTTCCAGACCGCCTCGATCGAGGAGATCGCCGACTGGTACGCCAAGCAGGGCGCCAACCGCGACACCTTCCTGTCCACCATGCAGAGCTTCGCCGTGACCGCCAAGCTCAACCGCGCGCGCCAGTTCGCGCTGCGCAGCGGCGTGCAGTCCACCCCGACCATGATCATCAACGGCAAGTACCGCGCCGTCGCCACCGGCGACCGCGGCATGCAGGGCCTGCTCGACACGGTCGACTTCCTGGTGGCCAAGGAGCGCGCGGAAGCCGGCCAGTAAGCCGCTCCCGCCGCGACTGAACGAGGGGCCGCCCATGCGGCCCCTTTTTTTGGTCCTTCTCCCAAGTCCGGGCCCGGCGCCGTCGCCACGGCGGAAGCGAGGGCCCTCGCCGCCCGGCGGCGGGTGCGGGGTTGAGGCGAAGGGCTCTTCGCCACCACGGACAATTTGCTCGGATGCCGGATGCTTCGGTGTGCCCGCCCCGAACCCACACCCG
>JAIBEO010000213.1 GCA_019459185.1 Rhizobium sp.
GCCTGGCGGGGGGGGGGGGGGGGGGGGGCGGTCCCCGCCCCGTGGGCCCGCCGGCGGACCCCCGCCACCCCCCCCCCCGCCTCCAGGCCCAGGTGGCCATGGAGCCGCAGGCCAGCGTCCGCCAGCAACGCCAGCAGCAAGACCGCTGCCAAACCTTTCATCCCTGCCCCCTGTGCAACCCGCCTGGGCGACAAAACGCCGCACCCGCGCGAGTTGATTTCCTGCCGGCGATAACCCAACAATCGGCGCGTGCCCGGTCGCCTGCCCGGCCGCGACAAAACCCCATGAAACAAGGGGTGTCGCGCCACTAGAGCATGGCGACGGGGACCGGGGTCAACGCCCCGGTTGGTGCAGGAGGCGCCCACCCTGTCGGCCGGCTGCTCAATGCCGCTGTCCGACGCCCCGGAAAAGCCGGTGCCTGCCCACTTGCCGAGGGGGCGGTTAGGGCAGATGCACCGGTTCCGGGCAGTTGCGCTGACATGGTTAGTCAAAACATGCAGCGTTGGTTCCTTGCAGGACGTTTTCGGGGAAACACCAATGAGTCTTCTGTTCAATCGCATCAGGCAGGCGCGCCGGGGCGCGTCCATGTCGCAGTCGGAGCTGGCCTTCGCGGTCGGCGTGGCCCGCAGCGCGGTCGCCCAGTGGGAGCGCAAGGACGGCGCCAAGCCCACCACCGACAACATGGCCAAGATCGCAATGGCCACCGCCGTCAGCTTCGAATGGCTGGCCACCGGCCGCGGCAGCCGCTGGGTCGGCGGCACCGGCGATGCCAACGGCAACGACACGCCGGCCATGCTGCTCAACTTCTACGCCCAGTGCGGGCTGGAAGAGCGCCTGCTGGTGGCCTTCCGCTCCCTGCGCAACCCGGAGCAGCAGCCGCTGGTGGATTTTGTCGAGGCCATGACCTCCCGGGCCTGACACTGTCGCGGCCCGATTCGCCAGGGCCGCGAACTTCCGGGGATACTGGCGGTCCCAGGGGGCGGCCCGCGCTTCGCGGCCGTCCCCGACCCACGCGAGACCCCGCATGACCCCTTGGCTGTCGGCCCTGCTGGCCACCCTGCTGCTTCTTGCCCCCACCGCCCGGGCGGTGGACGAAGCCGACCTGCTGCCGATCGACGAGGCCTTCGCGCTCAGCGCGAAAGCCACCGAGCGCGGCCGCATCGAATTCACCTGGAAGATCGCCGAGGGTTATTACCTCTACCGCCACCGCATGGGCGTGCAGCCCGCCGGCGGCGGCTTCAAGGCCAACCCGCTGGCGCTGCCGGAGGGCATCGCCTACACCGACGAGTTCTTCGGCGACGTGCAGACCTACCGCGGCGACGTGACCGCGGTGCTCACCGGCGCCGCCGCCGACGGCGTGCGCACGCTCGACTTCCAGGTGAAGTACCAGGGCTGCGCCGACGTCGGCATCTGCTACCCGCCGCACACGAAGACGGTCACCGTCGAGCTGCCCGCGGACAGCGCCGCGCCGGCCGGCACCGACCCGCTGGCCGCGCCCGCCGGCACCGACCTGTTCGGCGTCGCCACCAATCCCGCCATCGCCGCCGGTGGCCTGCCGCTGCCGGAAAACCAGGCCTTCCGCTTCGAGGCCATCGTCGACACCGCCGACCGGCTGCTGCTGCGCTTCACGCCGGCGCCGGGCTACTACCTCTACCGCGAGCGCAACTCGGTCGAACTCACGGCGCAGGGCGTGCGCGCCGGCGAGATCCAGTGGCCGCCCTCGCAGTCGCACTTCGACGAACACTTCGGCGACGTGCAGGTGTATTTCGAACCGGTGGACGCGCCGCTGCCACTCATCCGCGAACACACCCGCGCCGTGCCGGCCACGCTCAGCGTCACCTTCCAGGGCTGCCAGACCGACGGCATCTGCTACCCGCCGATGACCCGCACGGTCGAACTGCAGCTGCCCGCGGGCGGCGCGGGGGGGGGGGGGGGGGGGGGGGGGGGGGGGGGGGGGGGGGGGGGGGGGGGGGGGGGGGGGGGGGGGGGGGGGGGGGGGGGGGGGGGGGGGGGGGGGGGGGGCGAGGG
>JAIBEO010000004.1 GCA_019459185.1 Rhizobium sp.
AAAACACGCTGAGGCCCGGCGTGAAGTACGCGCCGGGCCTTTGCTCCAACTGCAAACGGCGGCCTCCGGGCGGCGGTTTTCGTTCCGGGTCCCGGCCTCAGCCGGGGCGGGTGGCAAGCTCGAGTTCTTCCATGCGGGTGAGCAGGCGGTCGAGCGCGGCGCGCTCCTCGGACGAGAGGCCCTCGAGCAAGCGGCGCTGGTAGGTCAGGGCCATGGGCGCCACCTCGTCGTAGATGGCGCGGCCGGCCGGGCTCAGGCGCAGCATGGAATGGCGGCGGTCGTCGCGCCGCACCTGGCGCTCGATGCGGCCGGCGGCCTGCAGCGAGGCGATGGCCCGGCTCACCGCCACCTTGTCCATGGCGGTGCGCTCGGCCACTTCCCGGGCCGGGATGTCGTGGTGCCGGCCCAGCACGGCCAGGACCCTCCATTCGGTGATGCCCAGGCCGAAACGGTCGGCGTAAAGCCGGGCGATGTCCTGGCTGATGCGGTTCGACAGCACCGACAGCCGGTAGGGCAGGAAGTGCTCCAGGTCGAGGATGTCCCGGTCGGGCATGCGGCGGCGCGCCTTGCAAGTGGTTTCAATTGAAACTATAACGACGGCCTTCCCCTTGCAAGCCGCTCCCACCGGAGGACCGCCCATGAACGCCCAGCCCCAGGCCCACGCCCCGAACCTCGGCATCACCCCCACCACCTTCGAAAACCCGATGGGCATCAACGGCTTCGAGTTCGTCGAATTCGCCGCGCCCGCCGGCCAGGGCCCGGCCATGGCCGCCTACCTGGGCAAGCTCGGCTTTACCGCCGTGGCGCGGCACAAGTCGCGCCCGGTCACGCTGTTCCGCCAGGGCACCATCAATTTCCTGCTCAACGAGTCGGAAGGCAGCTTCGCCGCCGACTTCGCCGCCCAGCATGGCCCCTCGGCCTGCGGTTTCGCCATCCGCTTCCGCAAGCCCTCGGCTGAGGTGCTGGCGCACGTGCTGGCCAACGGCGGCGAGCGGATCGGCCCCCTGGCCGACACCCGCGCGGTGGACGCGCCGGTGATCAAGGGCATCGGCGACTGCATGCTGTACCTGGTGGACGACGGCCGCGAGGACCTGTACGCCGACTACCTGCCGCTGCCGGGCGCGGACCAGGCGCCGGCGGGCTTCGGCCTGACCTTCATCGACCACCTCACCCACAATCTGTTCGTGGGCAACATGCAGAAGTGGTCGGACTACTACGAGAAGCTGTTCAACTTCCGCGAGATCCGCTACTTCGACATCAAGGGCGCCAAGACCGGCCTGCTGTCGAAGGCCATGACCGCGCCGGACGGCATCGTGCGCATCCCGCTCAACGAGTCGAGCGACGAGAAGAGCCAGATCAACGAATACCTGCGCGAATACAAGGGCGAGGGCATCCAGCACATCGCCCTGTTCACCGACAACATCTACGACACCGTGGAAGCCATGCGCGCCCGCGGCGTGGAGTTCCTGGACACGCCCGACACCTACTTCGACGTGATCGACCAGCGCGTGCCCGGCCACGGCGAAGACGTGCCGCGCCTGGCCCGCAACAGGATCCTGATCGACGCCGACCCGGAGACCAAGCAGCGCAAGCTGCTGCAGATCTTCACCCAGAACGCCTTCGGCCCGATCTTCTTCGAGATCATCCAGCGCAAGGGCAACGAGGGCTTCGGCGAGGGCAACTTCCAGGCCCTGTTCGAATCGATCGAACGCGACCAGATGCGCCGCGGCGTGCTGTAAGAGCCGAATTGGCCACGGAATTACGCGGATGAACGCGGATAAGTCAAAAGCGATTCTCATGTTCTCTTCCGCTCTATCCGCGTACATCCGCGTAAATCCGTGGCAAAAAAAATAGAGCGAGACCCGACGATGAGCCTGAAGTACCAGAGTGGGTTTGGGAACGAGTTCGCCAGCGAGGCGCTGCCGGGGGCCTTGCCCGAGGGGCGGAACTCGCCGCAGCGCTGCCCGTACGGGCTGTACAACGAGCAGATAAGCGGCACCGCCTTCACCGCGCCGCGGCACAGCAACCGCCGCACGTGGATGTACCGCATCCGGCCGGCGGCCATGCACGGGCCGTTCGAGCCGATGGCGCACGCCACGTTCCACGGCGACTTCGGCCAGGGCCCGGTCACGCCCGACCAACTGCGCTGGAGCCCGCTGCCGATGCCGCAGGCGCCCACCGACTGGCTCGACGGCCTGTACACCATGGCCGGCAACGGCGGTCCCTCGGCCGGCGGCCTGGGCGTGCACCTGTACGTCGCCAACGCCGACATGGACGGCCGCTTCTTCTACGACGCCGACGGCGAGCTGCTGATCGTGCCGCAGCAGGGCCGCCTGCGCATCGCCACCGAAATGGGCGTGCTCGAGGTGGAGCCGCAGGAGATCGCGCTGATCCCGCGCGGCATCCGCTTCAGCATCTCGCTGCCCGACGGCCAGGCCCGCGGCTACGTCTGCGAGAACTTCGGCGCCATGTTCAAGCTGCCCGACCTGGGCCCGATCGGCAGTAACGGCCTGGCCAACCCGCGTGATTTCCTCGCGCCGGTGGCGGCCTACGAAGACCGCGAGGGCGACTTCGAGCTGGTGGCCAAGTTCCAGGGCGGCCTGTGGCGCGCCGGCATCGGCCACAGCCCGCTCGACGTGGTGGCCTGGCACGGCAACTACGCGCCCAGCAAGTACGACCTGCGCCGCTTCAACACCATCGGCTCGATCAGCTACGACCACCCGGACCCGTCGATCTTCCTGGTGCTGCATTCGCCCAGCGACAGCGAGGGCGTGAGCAACATCGATTTCGTGATCTTCCCGCCGCGCTGGCTGGTGGCCCAGGACACCTTCCGGCCGCCCTGGTTCCACCGCAACATCGCCAGCGAGTTCATGGGCCTGGTGCACGGCGCCTACGACGCCAAGGCGGAAGGTTTCGTGCCGGGCGGCAGTTCGCTGCACAATTCCATGACCGGCCACGGCCCCGACGCCGCCACCTTCGACAAGGCCACCACGGCCGACCTGTCGAAGCCCGACGTGATCACCGACACCATGGCCTTCATGTTCGAATCGCGGCACGTGATCCGCCCGGCTGCGCAGGCGCTCGCCGCCGGCCACCGCCAGGCCACCTACCAGCAGTGCTGGCAGGGCCTGGCCCGGAATTTCGACCCGAGCCGCCGCGGCTGAGCCGCGCGGCCCCCAGGGGCAAGCAATGAAACTGGGTTCCCTCAAGGAAGGCGGCCGCGACGGCACGCTGGTGGTCGTTTCCAAGGACCTTTCGCGGGCGGTGAAGGCCACCGGCATCGCGCCGACGATGCAGCGCGCGCTGGAAGACTGGTCCAACGCCGCGCCGCGCCTGAACGCGGTGTACGAGGCGCTGGAAGCCGGTGCGCCGGAAACCATCAACGGCGAGCCGGTGTTCGCCGTCGACTTCGCCCAGCTCGCCGCGCCGCTGCCGCGCGCCTATGAATTCGTCGACGGCAGCGCCTACCTGCCGCACGTGGCGCGCGTGCGCAAGGCGCGCGGCGCCGAGGTGCCCGAGAGCTTCTACACCGACCCGCTGATGTACCAGGCGGTCAGCGCCGGCTTCTACGGCCCGCGCGACCCGGTGCGGGTGGCCGACGAGGCCTTCGGCATCGACCTGGAGGCCGAAGTGGTCGTCGTCACCGACGACGTGCCCCAGGGCGCCACGCCGGCGCAGGCGGCCGCGCACATCCAGCTGGTCGGCCTGGTCAACGACGTTTCGCTGCGCAACCTGATCCCGGGCGAGCTGGCCAAGGGTTTCGGCTTCCTGCAGTCGAAGCCGCGTTCGGCCCTGAGCCCGGTGTTCGTCAGCCCCGACGAACTGGGCGAGGCCTGGCAGGGCAACAAGGTGCACCTGCCGCTGCTCACCCACATCAATGGCAAGTGGTTCGGCGCGCCCGAGGCCGGCGTGGACATGCAGTTCGACTTCGCCCAGCTGGTCGCGCATGCCGCGAAGACCCGCCCGCTGTCGGCCGGCACGATCGTCGGTTCGGGCACGGTGGCTAACGAGGACACCTCGCTGGGCGCCAGCTGCTTCGCCGAGCAGCGCACGGTGGAGACCCTGCGCGACGGCAAGCCCAGCACCCCCTTCATGGCCTTCGGCGACACCGTGCGCATCGAGATGAAGGCGCGCGACGGCAGCGACATCTTCGGCGCCATCGAGCAGAAGATCGCGAAAGCCTGATACGCCCTGTAGGAGGGGGGGGGGGGGGGGGGGGGGGGGGGGGGAGG
>JAIBEO010000034.1 GCA_019459185.1 Rhizobium sp.
ACTCATTCAAGCCGACGTCGCTCCGCGACGCGGCTTAACTCAGGCGTTAGGCCTGTAGTCGCTTAGGTTGCTTCGGCCCGCACGCGGGCCGTTCTCGTCTCTGGGCTCCGGGTCGCCCCAATGCTGCCGCGCGCTGCCCGCGCCTCCACCATCTGGCGCCTGGCGCGTCGGGCAGGCCGGCTCTCTGGCGATCGAGGGACAAGCATCCGGGCGGCCAACCGCGGGCGTCCCAGCGGCTCGCAGCGCGGGCACGACTTTTTCAGCCCGCCCCGGCTTGCAAAGCGCTCTTCCGGAGCTTAGCGTCCGGCCTAACCACTAATTCAGGCCGACGTGCCTTCGGCACGCGGCTTAACTCAGGCGTTAGGGCGCTTGCCTAGCAGCAAGGAGAAGAACACATGGAGCTAGCCGAAACGCTCAAGGAAGTGTGCTGGTATATGAACTTAGCTGGTCTAATCGTCATTGTGGCAACCCGTATTGGGTGGCATACAAAAGTCGGATGGGCCGCAAACGGCTGTCTTCTGCTGATTTTTGCGATTGGCAACGCAATTTTGCTGAGTAGTGCCGGTTTAAACCCGTCGCAGCAAGCCGCATCGTTGTTTGGTCTCGTAGTTCTTGGTTCGCTTGGGTCACGTTTCGTCGGCAATTGGCTGACAGATGGCGCGGCCTAACTATTCATTCAAGCCGACGTCGCTCCGCGAGGCGGCTTGACTCAGGCGTTAGGTGTGTAGTTATGCATATCGTCAAGGACAAGATCCCTAAGAACGCGAGTTTCGTCCTGCGATCCAGCATCTTGGACGAGGCCATTCAGAGAGCCGGGATAGATGCGGAGATTGATCTGCACCAGATCCACTCTAGGATTCTCTTTGACGCCTTCTTTTGGCCACCCAGACCAAATGTTCCTCATGAGCGTTTCCTGGTCCGCGCCGGCTCCGTCCCAAACGCTCAGGCAGGAGCTGCTCGCGAGCACATTGAGGTAATCGTGATTCCAGGCTTCATTTCATGGGCTACCGGTATCTTGCGGCTGCCGATCAACTCAACTGCGCGCCGCAGCAATCAGGAGTTCGCCTGCGAGCTTCCCGCTCACACACCTAACAATTCATTCAAGCCAAACCCGCTTCGCGGGTCGGCTTAATTCAGGCGTTAGGCCACATGGATCGATACCAGCTAGATAGAGATGCAACGCTCTGGGAGCGAGCTCTGGGTGCGGTGTTGGTTTCAATCTTGGCACTTTCTCTCGGATTCGCGTCCTACTACATCTGGAACGCCGCGCTTAGGTCAGTACCAGCAGACCCGATCTTTCTAGCACTCTCTGGTCTTTCGGCCGTGGCCTGCTGCTTGCTCTTTCGTAGTCTCTATAAGACTTTGAAGGCACGACCCGCTAGGCCGAGCCGTAGAGCACTCATGATCGCTGCATACACAATTGTGGTCCTGGGAGTTTCTGCCTTGGCATTTGCTATTGTTCGTGGTGCCAATGCGCCTCATGTCTATGCCTCCGCTCTCGCGGCAGTCACGATGGGGGCGCGGCATATTTGCGCCCAAGGGCGCCGGTCGGGGCCTAACTAATCATTCAAGCCGACGTGCCTCCGGCACGCGGCATAAGTCAGGCGTTAGTCCGCACGAACAACCATGACGCTTCCCTTCGAGTATCAGAACGCCTCACTCGAGTTCGACAACTTCATGCTCGATGCGCGCGACTTCGCAGGGCTGGCGACTACCAACATGGCTTGGAACATGGTGGTGGGCGTCCTTCACACCTTTCGCAGGCGCCTCACCTTTGAACAGGCGCTTCGCTTTGCAGGCGTTCTTCCACCCTTGCTTCGCGCCATCCTCGTTGAGGACTGGCACATCAATGAACCCGTCGTTGGCTTCGGAACGAACGAACAACTTCTGGCAGAGGTTCGCTCTGTGCGAGCAGCCCACAACTTCTCGCCTTCCAACGCCGTTGCCGCCGTCGCACGAGCTCTGCGCAGGCACGTCGACGTCGCCGCCTTCGAACATGTGCTGGCAACGCTTCCCGCGGGTGCCCAGGCGTTTTGGTCGTCCGAACCGGCGCAGCCTCCCTCCACGAGTGCGGCCTAACCCTTCGCTCAGCTCAAACGATAGGCCCCAACGGCCGTGAAGCTCTTCGAATCCGACACGCCGGCGCTCTTGCCAAGACACCTCGTTGGCGAGTCCATTAATTGCATCTCGCTGGCAATGCGCTGCAAATCGGAGGCATCTCCAATACTTGTAGTGACGGTGTATTCGCGTCTATCGGTGACTGGCCCACCCACCTTCTCGCCCGGCATCTCCCCTGGCCCAATCTGGGGAGGGGGCGGAAATGCAGATTGACCAACCGAGCCACGAAACATTCGATAACATCATCGTTCCCCTCGTTCACGTCCAGACAGTTCTTTAGTTTGCGCGCACGGGGACGGCGGGACTCCCGGCCATCCGAGGCGGACCGGGAGTCGGAGATCAAACGTAATGCCCTCCAAATCAGCTCTCGAAAGCGGTGAATCATCAATGGTCAAGATCAGCATCCTGTATCCGAACAATCCGGGCTCGCGTTTCGATTTCGGCTACTACACGGAGAAGCACATGCCGCGCTCCATTCAGCTATTAGGGGCGCATGCCGGGTTCAAAGGGGTGTCGGTCGAGCGGGGCGTCGGTGGCGCGGCTCCGGGGTCGGCACCTGCATATGTTGCCATGTGCCACTTCCATTTCAGCTCGGCAGATGAGTTTCTTGAGGCCTTCATGCCGAACGCCCCGGAGTTGCAGGGGGATATCCCGAATTACACCGACATCCAGCCGATCATCCAAATCAACGACGTGCTCATCTCGGAGTAATGAAGCATCAGCGGCTGGGGCTTGATCGAGACTCTCGCCCCTGGCCTGGCCGCCCAAGACGGGGTGCGATGGTGGCAGCCGCTACGTACTTGCAATGCGTGTGGACTGGGTGAAACATCCGCGTTGACCTCCCGGCTCACGGGGAACACCATGGCGAATATCGCAAAGAACACCGTCTGCCTTTGGTACGACCGTGACGCCGAAGCCGCGGCGCGGTTCTACGCCAGCGTCTTTCCCGACACCGTCGTCAGCGCAGTGCACCGCGCGCCCGGCGATTTTCCCTCCGGCAAACAGGGCGACGTGCTCACTGTCGAATTCACCGTGATGGGCATTCCCTGCCTGGGGCTCAACGGCGGGCCGGCGTTCAAGCAGGACGAGGCCTTCTCGTTCCAGGTGGCCACGGAGGACCAGGCCGAAACCGACCGCTACTGGGACGCGATCATCGGCAACGGTGGCCAGGCCAGCGCCTGCGGCTGGTGCAAGGACAGGTGGGGTGTCTCGTGGCAGATCACGCCCGTCGCCCTGACCCGGGCGATCACCCACCCCGACGCGGCCGCCGCCAGGCGCGCCTTCGACGCCATGATGACCATGGGCAAGATCGACATCGCCGCCATCGAGGCGGCTGTCCGCGGCTAGAGCGCATTCCATGGCACCGGCCACGTCCGCCTTCGAAGCGCGCCTGCTGCGGCCTGCCGAGCCGGGGCCCGACGACTGGGCGTTCCTGGTCCTGCCCAGGGAGGCCAGCGAGCGACTTCCCAGGCGGGGACGGGCCACGGTGGATGGCACGCTCAACGGCGTCGCTTTCCGCCAGACGCTGGAGCCGGACGGGCGCCTGAGCCACTGGCTCCGGGTGGACGGCGAGCTGCTCGAGGCCGCGGGGCTGCGCGCCGGCGATCTGGTCACGGTGGAGGTGGCGCCCGTGGCCGAAGAGCCGGAGCCCGTGGTTCCCGAGGACCTGGCGAGCGCGCTGCAGTCGAGCCCGGATGCCAGTGCCACCTGGACCAGCACGACCACCGTCGCGCGCCTGGACTGGATCCACTGGATCACCACCGCGAAGCAGGCCCGCACCCGCGCCAAGCGCATCGCCGACGCCTGCGACATGCTGGCCTCGGGCAAGCGCCGGGTGTGCTGCTTCGACCCCTCGGGCTTCTACAGCAAGGCATTCACCTCACCGAAGGCGAAGGAACCATGAGCCGCATCACCGTCGAAACCACCGTCCACGCCCCGCTTGCCACGGTGTGGCGCGCCTACACCACGCCCGCCGACATCCAGGCGTGGAACGCCGCCTCCGACGACTGGCACACCACGCGCGCCAGCGTCGACCTGCGCCCCGGCGGCGCCTTCTGCTCGCGCATGGAGGCAAAGGACGGCAGCTTTGGCTTCGACTTCGAGGGCACCTACACGCAGGTGGTGCCGGAGCGCCTGATCGAATACGACTTCGGCGACCGCAAGGCCCGGGTCGAGTTCACCGACGGGGCCGGGGGCGTGCATGTGCGCGTCAGCTTCGACGCCGAGCAAACCCACTCCATCGAGCAGCAGCGCGAGGGCTGGCAGGCCATCCTCGACCGCTTCAAGGCGCACGCCGAGCGGTAGCGGCCACGGCCTATTTCCGCGGCTTCGCCCGGAACACCACGCGCCCTTCGTAGGGTTCGCCCAGCGGCTCGAGCTCGAAGCCCAGGGCCACGGCGCGCTCGCGCAGTTCGGGGAACAGCGGCTGCTTGCACACCCACAGCGCCCGTTCGCCCTCGAGCAGTTCGCCGGCGAAGTTGGAGTCGAACTCGGCGCCGAAACCGGGCTTGGGCTTCGGGTCCAGCGACACTTTTTCCACGCTGGCGTTCATGTGCAGGTGCAGGCCGTAGCGGGCCATGTCCTCCACGAACACCACTTCCTCCACCGGACTGTCGGTGCGCGCCATCAGTTCCTCGGCCCAGCGGCCGGCATCCTTGTGCGAAGGCCACAGCGCGCTGACCAAGCGCAGCGCCAGCAGCACCGCCACCCACACGGCCAGCCAGCGCAGCCGCGGCAGGCCCAGGCCCTGCGCGAAACGCTGGCGCGCCACCAGCAGCGCCAGCGGCACGAACAGCGGCAGCACGTACAGCGGCAGGCGCGAGCGCGCCACGCAGAACACGACCAGCGGCAGCAATACCCAGGCCCACAGGAACAGGTGCGGCGCCTCGGCCTGGCGCAGGGCGGCGTCGCGCCAGGCGCGCACGCGGCCCATTGCACTGCGTGCGGCGCGCAGCAGCGTGCCGGTCCAGGGCAGGCTGCCCAGCAGCAGCGTGGGGCCGTACACCAGCAGCCAGCCATACCACTGCGGGTTGCGTTTCATCGAGTCGCTGGCGATGCGCGCCACCACTTCGGTGCCCAGGAAATAGCCCAGCAGGCCTTCATGGCGCAGCACCACCACCAGGTACCAGGGCAGGGCCAGCAGCAGGAACACCAGCGCGCCGGTCCACCAAGCCCGCGCGCGCCCGGCAGCGGGCTCCGGCGCCAGCCACTGCATCGCGGCCACCGCCAGCAGGGGCAGCAGCGCCGGCGGGCCCTTGGTCATGAAGGCCGCGGCGAAGGCCACCCACATCAGCAGCAGCCAGCGTCCGCCGCGTTCGGGCGGCCCGAAGCGCGATTCCACCCAGGCCCACATGGCCAGCGCCTGGAAGGCGGCCAGCAGGAAGTCGGTGGTGATCAGGTTGGCCGCGCCGAACGGCACCAGCATGGTGGCGAAGGCGAGCGCCGCCATGTTTTCAGTACCCGGCTGCAGGCGCCGGGCGAGGCGCCAGGCCAGCCAGGTGCAGGCCAGGAAGGCCAGCGCGGGTGGCAGGCGCGCCGCCCACGGGTTCTGGCCGAAGACCGTCACGCTGGCGGCGATGGCCCAGTAGGTGACGGGCGGCTTGGTCCAGTGCCCGGTCTCGTGGTGGCGGGAGAGGTCGATGAAATTGCCGGTGTCGAGCATGGTGAGCGCCACGTTGGTGTAGCGCCCCTCGTCCGGGTCCCAGATGGCGCGCGTACCCATCAGCCCGAAGGCCAGCAGCAGGGCCACCAGCGCCACCCGCAGCGTCGGCGAGGAAAGCCAGCGGGCGGGCACGGGACTCACTTCGAAACCTGCGCGATCCAGTCTTCGAGGTTGTAGTAGTTGGTGACGCGGGCGATGCGGCCGTCGCGGACGTCGAAGAAGGCACCGCCGGGCAGCACGTACTTCTGGCCGCGGGCGGGCGGCAGGCCGGTGTCGTCGGCCAGGTATTCGCCGTGCACCACGTATTCGGCGGCCACGCGGTCGCCGGCCTGGTTGGCCATGACCACGATGTCGCGCAGCTGTTCGCGGTAGCTGCGGTCCATGCGGCCCAGGAAGGCGGTGAAGGCGGCCTTGCCGGTCTCGCGGCCGCCCTGGTTGATGTCATGGGCGACGTCGTCGGCCAGCAGGTCGAGCATGGCGGGGCGGTCGCCGCGGTTGAAGGCGGCGTAGTAGGCCAGCACCAGTTCGATGGCGCGGTCGGCTTGGCGGTTTCCGTCGACGATCATGGGATTCCTTGGTTACCAGGGCAGGGCATCGAGGTCCACGTTGCCCCCCGAAAGGATAAGGCCGACGCGCTTGCCGGCGAAGTGTTCCGGGTAGCGCAGCACGGCGGCCAGCACGGTGGCGCAGGAGGGTTCGATCACCTGCTTGAGGCGGCCCCACGCCAGGCGCATGGCGGCCACGGTTTCGGCGTCGGACACCCGCAACACCTGCACGGCTTCCGCGCGCAGGATGGCGAAGTTTTCTTCGCCGATGGTGCCGCGCAGGCCGTCGCAGATCGTGTCGGGCACGATGTCGGTGACGCGCTGGCCGCGGCGCAGGGATTCGTAGGCGGCGGCCGCGCCCTCGGGTTCGGCGCCGAACACCGCCAGGCCGGGGCGCGTGCCGTGAGCGGCAATGGCACTGCCGCCGATGAGCCCGCCGCCGCCCACCGGCGTGACCAGGGCGTCGAGCGGGCCGGCTTCGGCCAGCAGCTCCAGCGTGGCCGTGCCCTGGCCGGCGATGACGAACGGGTCGGTGTAGGGGTGCACCAGCGTGGCGCCGGTGTCGGCCTGCACGCGGGCGGCGGTGGCCTCGCGCGCGGCCAGGGTGGGCGCGCAGCGGTGGATGACGGCGCCGTAGGCTTCGATGGCGGCGAGCTTGCTGGCCACCGCCCCCTCGGGCACCACCACGTGCGCGGGGATGCCGCGCACCTTCGCGGCCAGCGCCAGCGCGGCGCCGTGGTTGCCGGAGGAATGGGTGACCACGCCGCGCGCAGCGGTGGCCTGGTCGAGCGCGAACACGGCATTGCAGGCGCCGCGGAACTTGAAGGCGCCGACGCGCTGCAGGTTTTCGCATTTGAAATGCAGCGTCGCGCCGGTGAGTTCGTCGAGCGAGCGCGAGCGCAGCACCGGCGTGCGGTGGGCGTAGGGGGCGATGCGGGCGGCGGCGGCGAGCACGTCGCTGAAGCTGGGCAGGTCGAGGGTCATGTCGGGCATTCCGGAGGCGCGTGATAGCCTAACAAGAGACCTGTTAAACCTTTCGGAAACCCGCACCCGATGAGCCTTCCCCGGGGCGATGGATTCGTCCACCTCGCCGACTACCGCCCGCCCGCGTGGCGCATTCCGTCCGCCGAACTGCAGTTCGAGCTGGGCCCCGAAGCCACCGAAGTGAGCGCCCGCCTGGCGCTGTCGCCCGACCCCGCCCAGCCCGGTGAGCCGCTGGAACTGGACGGCGAAGCGCTGGAGCTGCTGGCCATTTCGCTCGACGGCCAGCCGCTGCTGCCGGAACGCTACGACTACGACGGCCGCCGCCTGCGCGTGCACGGCGTGGCCGCCGACTGCACGCTGGAAACGCGGGTGCGCATCCACCCGGCCGCCAACACCCGGCTCGAGGGGCTGTACCAGAGCGGCCGCCTGCTGCTCACCCAGTGCGAGGCCCAGGGCTTCCGCCGCATCACCTTCTTCGCCGACCGGCCCGACGTGATGCCGCGCTGGCGCATCGTGCTGCGCGCCGACCGCGTGGCCTACCCGGTGCTGCTGGCGAACGGCAATCCCGTGTCCACCCGTGAACTGGGCGAAGGCCGGTACGAAGCCACGTGGGAAAACCCGCACCCTACGCCGGCCTACCTGTTCGCCATCGCGGCCGGCGCCATGGAGCGCGTCACGTCCAGCCTGGAAACCATGGAAGGCCGCCGCGTCGAACTCAACATCTGGGCCGAGCCCGGCGACGTGGCGCGCTGCGCCTACGCCCTGGGCGCGGTGGAGCGTTCCCTGCGCTGGGACGAACGGCGCTTCGGCCGCTGCTACGACCTGGACGTGTTCAACGTGGTCGCCGCCCAGGACTTCACCATGGGCGCGATGGAGAACAAGGGCCTGAACATCTTCAACGCCCGCTACATCCTGGCCGACGAGGCCACCGCCACCGACGCCGATTTCCTGGCCATCGAATCGGTGGTGGCGCACGAATATCTGCACAACTGGTCGGGCAACCGCGTGACCCTGCGCGACTGGTTCCAGCTTTCGCTCAAGGAAGGGCTCACCGTTTTCCGCGACACCGAATTCAGCGCCGACCTGCACTCGCGCGCGCTCAAGCGCATCGAAGTGGTGCGCCTGCTGCGCAGCCGGCAGTTCCCCGAGGACGCTGGCGCGCTGGCGCACCCGGTGCGGCCGGAGCGCTACCGCGAGATCAGCAATTTCTACACCATGACCATCTACGAGAAGGGCGCCGAGGTCATCCGCGTGCTGCACACGCTGGTGGGCGAGGCGGCGTTCCGCGCCGGCATGGACCGCTACTTCGCCGACAACGACGGCCGCGCCGCCACGCTGGAAGACTTCCTGGCCGCGCACGCCGCCGCCAGCGGCCGCGACCTGTCGCAGTTCGCGCGCTGGTATTCGCAGGCCGGCACGCCCGAACTGCACGTGCGCGACACCTACGACGCGGCCACCGGCGACTACACGCTCACCGTCACGCAAACCACGCCGCCCACGCCGGGCCAGCCGCAGAAGTTGCCGCTGCTGGTGCCGCTGCGCTTCGCGCTCTACGACGCCGGTGGCCAGGCGATCACCACGCCGCCCGAAGCCGACGCCGTGGTGCGCGACGGCTTGGCCGAGCTCACGGCCCAAACCCACGTGCTGCGCTGGCGCGGCCTGGACGCGCGGCCGCTGCCGGCCTTCAACCAGGGTTTCGCGGCACCGGTGAAGCTGGACTTCGACTACGCGGTGGAACAGGTCGCGCGCCTGGCCCGGATCGAGCGCGACCCCTTCAACCGCTGGGATTTGCTGCAGCGCCTGGCCACCGATGCGCTGCTGGGCGCGGCCCACGCCGAAGCCGCCACCGCCGCGCTGGGCGATGCCCTGGCCGACCTGCTGGCCGACGCCTCGGCCGACCCGGCCTTCGTGGCCGAATGCCTGGCGCTGCCCGATTTCGACACCCTGGCCGAAGCCCTGCCCGAAGTGGACGTGGACACGCTGGTGGCGCGCCGCGAGGAGCTGCTCGACCGCCTCGCCGAAGAGCAGGTCGAAGGCCTGCAGTCGCGCTACGAGGCGCTGGCCGAAACCGCGCGCGGCGGCCTGGGCGGCGAAGCCATGTCGGCACGTGCGCTGCGCAACGCCTGCCTGGCCTGGCTGACCCGGCTCGACCCGGAGGCGAAGCTGGCGCAGGCGCAGTTCGACGCCGCCACCACCATGACCGAACGCCTGGCCGCCCTGCGCTGCCTGCTGCACTTCCAGGCGACGGGCGCGCCCGCCGCGCTGCAGGCCTTCCGCGACGCGCACGCCGCCGACCCGCAAGTGACCGACAAGTGGATCGGCCTGGTCGCCACCCGCCCGGATCCGGAAGCACTGGACGAGGTGCAGGCGCTGATGGCCACGCCCTGGTGGAAACCCGCCAACCCCAACCGCGTGCGCGCCCTGCTGGGCAGCTTCGCGCGCAGCAATCCGCTGGGTTTTCACCGTCGCGACGGCGCGGGCTACCGTTTTGTCGCCGGGCAGGTGGCCGCGCTCGATGCGATCAACCCGCAGGTGGCGGCGCGGCTGCTGGGCGGCTTCGAAAGCTGGCGCCGCTGGGCCGCGCCGCGGCGCGAGCTGGCGCGCGAGGCGCTGGTCTCGCTGGAAGGCAAACTGGCTTCGCCCGACGGCCGCGACCTGCTGCAGCGCCTGCTGGGCTGAGGCTCAGCCGGCGTTGCGGCGCTGGCCCATCAGGCTGGTGAGCGCCGAGCCCAGCACCACCAGGCCGGCGCCCACGTAACCCAGCACGCCCACGGCCTCCGATGCGATTGCCGTGGGCCACACCGCGTGTACCGCGGCCACCGCGCCCAGGCACAGCAGCGGCGTGGTGGCCAGGATGGCCGACACCCGCGAGGCTTCCCAGTGCGCCAGCGCTTCGGCGAAGGCGCCGTAGGCCACCAGGGTGTTGAGCGCGCAGAACAGCAGCAGGCCCCAGTGCAGGCCGTCGAGCGCCAGCAGCGCCGAGGGGCGCGCGAACGGCAGCAGAACGCCGCTGGCCAGCAGGTAGATGAAGAGCAGGATGGCCGGCGACGACAGCCGCATCAGCAGCTGCTTCTGCACCAGCGCGTACGCGGCCCACACCACGGCGGCCACGATCACCAGCGCCGAGCCGTACACATAGGCCTGGCCACCGGCGCCGGCCGGCGACGCGGCCAGCTGTTCGCGGAAGAACAGGCCCAGGCCCAACAGGATCACCGCCAGCCCGGCCCACTGCCAGGCGTTGAAGCGCTCGCGGAACACCACGATGCCGCCCAGCGCCATCAGCAGCGGCGCCAGCTGGATCAGCAGCTGCGCGTTCGCCGGCGAAGTGTGCTTCACGCCCAGCAGGTAGAACACGTAGTTGCCGATCAGGCACAGCCCAGCCACGCCCAGCAGCAGCCAGCGCTTGCGGTCGAGTTTGGCGAAGCCGCCCAGGCCGCCGCGCGCCGCCAGCCAGGCCAGCATGACGCCGGCCGCCAGCAGGAAGCGGAACCAGGTGAGGGTGATGGGGTCGAGCTGCTCGAGCGTGAGCTTGAGCGCCACCGGCAGGGTGGCCCAGCAGCCGGCCGTGACCAGGGCCAGCATCAGGCCGAACTTCCAGCGACCGGAGGCCTGGTGCAGGGACATGATCACTCCGTTCGCGGTGCGTGAAGGCCGCGCACAGTACCATGCGGGCGAGGGCTGAATTAAGCACGGATTCACCGCCTCACGCCGATGCTGCGATTGAACCCGGGGGATACCGCCATGAAACGACTGCTCACCGCTCTGGCCGCGCTGCTGCTGCTCTCGGGCTGCGCCACCTACGGCGACGGCTACTACCAGGGCCGCGAGGTCTACCGCGACGGCGGCTACTACTACCCGGCCGAAGACGGCGAGGGCGACTACTACTACGGCGAGGACTACGACGACTACCGGTACGACACCGGTTACGGCGTGGGTTATGGCTACGGCTACGCCCCCTTCCACGGCCTCGACCGCTACCGCTGCCGCAGCTACTACGGCTGCACGCCGGTCTGGGGCGGCTATTACCCGTACAGCTATTCGCCGGGCTGGACCTTCTCGTTCGGCAACTACTGGTCCTGGAACAACTGGGGCTGGTACGGCGGCTACCGGTCGCGCGACTACTACCGCGACTACTACCGTGACCGCCAGCGCGAGCGGGAGTACGAACGCGAGCGGGTGCGCCAGGGTTACCCCGACCGCGACGGCGTGCGTTCGCAGCCCAAGCCCAACCCGGGCGCGCGTTACCCGCGCTACCCGCAGCGCATCCCGGAATCGCCGGACGTCCGCCCGCGCCCCTCGATGGGCGGCGAGCCGGTGCGCCCGCCGGTGCGGCGCGCGCCGGAAGCCGCGGTGCGGCCGATGCCGTCGGTCGGTGGTGAAGTCATGCAGCCGTCGAACCCGGGCCTGCGCACCAAGCCGGCGGTCGCGCCGGTGCGGGGCAGCGAGCCACTGCCGCGCCCGGGGGTCCGCTACCGCTACACCGAGCCGCGCGACGACGCCCGCCCGTCGCCGCGCACCGCGCCGCAGCGTTATGCCGAGCCGTCGCCGCGTTACGCCGAACCCGCGCCGCGCCAGCAGTACCGCGCCCCCGCGCCGGTGCGCCCGGCCCCGGCCACGTCCGGCGGCCCGCAGATGCGTTATCCGTCGGCGCGCCCGGCGCCCGAGTCGCGGCCGCAGCCTGCGCCGCGGGCGATGCCGCCGCGTGCCATGCCGGTGCCGAAACCCGCGCCGGAACCGCGAGTGAGAACTACGTCACAAAACGAAACATCCGACGACGAACGCTAGTTCCAAGGCCTTTTCCGGCATTGCACCGCCTGGGTCGGCGGCGCATCCTACGCCCACGAACTGACCCATTGCGTCGCTTTGTGACGCAGGCTCAACCCAGCATCGTCTGTTCGGCGCCCGGCACCAGGTCCCCTGGATTCCCCCTGTTCCATGACCCGCCGGGCGCCGACTTTCTTCCCGGCGCGCCTTGAACAAGCAGGCTGCGCAAATCGCGGACAAAAAAAGGGCCTGGAGCTCCCCCCCGGGAGCTCCAGGCCCTGGCATCCCCACCGCGCGCCTGACCAGCCCCTGTTCAGTCTGGTCGACGCCCCCCGGCGTTGGCCGCGGTAGGTGCCATGGGGATAAAGCAGGAACCGTGCCAAGCTCCGGACGCGGGTGCAGGCCAGCCCCCGGCGCGGGATAATCGCGCCCCATGCCCAGGACCCCTCGCCATGCTCAGCCATGAGGTGATCGTCATCGGTGGCGGCCACGCCGGCACCGAGGCGGCGCTCGCCGCCGCGCGGGCGGGCGCGCGCACGCTGCTGCTGACGCACAGCATCGAGACCATCGGCGCGATGAGCTGCAACCCGGCCATCGGCGGCATCGGCCAGGGCCACCTGGTGCGCGAAATCGACGCGCTACGCGGCGCCCAGGCCCCCCCCCCACACCAGGCCCGCCAACAGGGG
>JAIBEO010000038.1 GCA_019459185.1 Rhizobium sp.
CCCCCGGCACTCCCCCCCGGTCTGGCCCCGGGCGGGGCCGCCGGGGGTGCCCAAGTTGGCGGGGCCCCCCGGGGGCGGGCGGGGGCCCCAGGGGGCCCGCGCCGCGCTGATGTTCCTGCACAACCAGGCCGACGCGGGCACCAGCTGCCCGCTCACCATGACCTACGCCTGCGTGCCGGCGCTTCGGCACCAGCCCGAGCTCGCCGAAGCCTGGCTGCCGCGAGTCTTCGACGGGCGCTACGACCCGCGCCACGTGCCCGCCTGGGAAAAATCCGGCAATACGCTCGGCATGGGCATGACCGAAAAGCAGGGCGGTTCCGACGTGCGCTCAAACAGCACGCGCGCCACCCCGGTGGCTGCGCCCGGGCCGGGCCGGCTGTACGAGCTGGTGGGCCACAAGTGGTTCTTCTCGGCGCCCATGTGCGACGGTTTCCTGGTGCTGGCCCAGGCCGCGGGCGGGCTGAGCTGCTTCCTGCTGCCGCGTTTCGCGCCCGACGGCGGACTCAACGCGGTGCGCATCCAGCGCCTGAAGGACAAGCTGGGCGACTGGAGCAACGCCAGTTCCGAAGTCGAGTTCCAGGGCGCCGTGGCCTGGATGGTGGGCGAAGAGGGCCGCGGCGTCGCCACCATCCTGCAGATGGTGGCGCTCACCAGGCTCGACTGCCTGCTCGGTTCGGCCAGCCTGCAGCGGCAGGCGCTGGTGCGGGCGTTGCACCACGCGCGCCATCGCCAGGCCTTCGGCAAGGCGCTGTCGGCGCAGCCGCTGATGCGCAACGTGCTGGCCGACCTGGCGCTGGAATCCGAAGCCGCCACCGCGCTGGCCTTCCGCGTGGCCCGAGCGGTGGACGCCGGCGAGCGCGGCGATGCCGGCGAAGCGGCGTTCGCGCGCCTGACCACGGCGCTGGGCAAATATTGGGTGTGCAAGCGCACCCCGGCTTTCGTGGGCGAGGCGATGGAATGCCTGGGCGGCGTGGGTTACGTCGAGGAAACCGGTTTGCCGCGGCTCTACCGGCAGGCGCCGCTGAATTCGATCTGGGAAGGCAGCGGCAACATCCAGTGCCTGGACGTGCTGCGGGCGCTGGCCCGCGAACCCGCCAGCGCCGACGCCTTCTTCGCCGAACTCGATGCCGCACGTGGTCGCCACGCCGCGCTCGACGCCGAGGCCGCCGTGCTGCGCGAACGCTTGCGCGAGCCTGCCGAAGCGCTCGAACCGCAGGCGCGGCAGCTGGCCGAGCGCATGGCGCTGGCGCTGCAGGCCTCGCTGTTGCTGCGCAGTGCGCCCGCGCCGGTGGCCGAAACCTTCTGCGAAGCGCGGCTGCGGGGCGACAGTGGCCTGGCCTTTGGCACGTTGCCGCCGGGCGGCGCCTGGGAGCTTCTGCTGGAACGCGCCTTGCCCTGAACGGGCGCGTCCCGATCGGCCCGCACTGCTTCCGAAATCGCCATGGAGCCGGCTCCGGGCGCTGGCTAGCCTGCGTTTCCCCCAACGCAAGCCCATCGCCATCATGCCCACGCCGCTCGACCTGCTGCTGTCCCCCGTTTCGCTCGCCATCCTCGCCGCGTACGCCGCCCTGATGCTCTGGGAGGCGCTCGCGCCGGCCCGCCCGCTTCCCGCGTCGCCAGCCTGGCGGCTGCGCGCCAGCGCCAGCTTCGCCACGTATTTCCTCGGCTCGTCCTACCTGCCGCTGCTGTGGGGCGCCACGCTCGTTCAGTGGCAGCTGTTCGACCTTCGCGACCTGCCCACTTGGGCGGGCGTGGCGGTCGGCGTGCTGGCCTACCAGTTGCTGGCTTATGGCTGGCATCGCGCCATGCACGCCAGCCCGCGGCTGTGGCGCGCCTTCCACCAGATGCACCACAGCGCCGAACGGCTCGACACCTGGGGCGCGTTCTGGTTTTCGCCGCTGGATGTGCTGGGGTTCACCGCGGTCGCCAGCCTCGCGCTGGTGGTGGTGGTTGGGCTGAGCCCCTGGGCCACGGCCATCACGCTGTGGCTGCTCACGGTGATGGCGGTGTTCACCCACGCCAACGTGCGCACGCCGCGCTGGCTCGGTTACCTGGTGCAGCGACCGGAAAGCCATTCATGGCACCACGCGCGCGGCCGGCACCGCGATAACTACTGCGAACTGCCGGTGATCGACCTGCTGTTCGGCACCCTGGACAACCCGCGTGATTTCGCGCCCGAGGCGGGTTTCCACGACGGTGCTTCGCTGCGGTTCGGCGAGATGCTGCGCATGCGCGATGTCTCGGCGCCGCGCGGGCATGGCTCCGCGCCGGTTCATGCGGCGGACGGTTAAATGGCGCTTCCTTCCCAAGCAAGAGGCGCCCACCGCCCATGTTCCGAAGCATCTTCTGCCTGGCCGTGATGGTCGCGTCGCCCGCCTTCGCCGAGTGGCAGCCCAGCGCCGAGCTGGGCGCCGTGAGCACCTCGGGCAACTCCGACACGACCAGCGTCAACGGCCGCCTCGGCCTCAAGGCCGAGGACGCGCTGTGGACGCACGAGTACCACTTGGCCGCGCTGCGCGCCGAGCAGTCCGACGAGCTCACGGCCAACCGCTACGAGGCCGCCGCCAAGCTGGCGCGCAAGTTCGGCGAGCGCACCTACCTGGGCGCCGCCGCGCGCTACGAGGACGACGATTTCGCCGCCTACGACTACCAGGCCACGATGGCGGTGAACTACGGCGCCTGGCTGGTGCGCGAGGAAGGCCGCAGCTTCCAGCTCGAAGGCGGCCCCGGCGCACGCCGCGCCCGCCTGGCCGACACCGGCGACGTCGAGGCGAGCGCGCTGCTGCGTGGCTTCGCCGACTACCAGCACCAACTCACCGACTCGACCAAGTTCTTCAACACGCTGCTGGTCGAGGCAACGGGCGACAACACCTTCCTGCAGAACGACATCGGCGTGGCCGTCAGCATCAACCGCTCGCTGGCGCTGAAGGCCGCCTACCAGGCCCGCCGCAACTCCGAGGTGCCCTACGGCACCCGGCGCACCGACACCCTGGCGTCGGTGAACATCGTCTGGAGCCCGAAGGCGAAGTAAACGCCGCAGCCCTTCCCGCCCGCCGGGAGGGGATTGACGACGACCCTGCGGTGGGAATATGGTTGGTACACGCAACCAAATGGACCGCCATGGCCCGCAGCCCCGCCAAGCCCCGCCCCGACGACAGCCGCCTGCGCGAAGACGCGCAGGCGCTGCACGTCGCGCTCTCGGCCTTGGTGCGGCTCTACCAGTTCCGCGACCGCGACCGGATCTGCTGCCACGACATCTCCGTGACCCAGTGCCATGCGCTGGAAGTGCTGGTGGAGCAGGGCGCCCAGCGCAGCCAGGTGCTGTCCGCGGCCCTGCGCCTCGACAAGAGCACCACCACCCGCGTGGTCGACGCCCTGGTGCGCAAGGGTTACGTCGAACGCACCCCCGACACCGAAGACCGCCGCGCCGTCAGCCTGCGCGCCACCGCCGCGGGCAAGCGCCTTTGCCACCGCATCAACGACGACCTGGTCGAAGGCCAGCAGGCGCTGATCGCCGACCTTCCACCGGAAACGCGTCGCGCCAGCATCGAACTCATCCACCGCCTGGCGCGCAGTGCCGAAGCGCGTTTCGTCGCCGGTTCCGGCTGTGCCCCCGTGGCCTGCGACCCCGGCGACGCCGCCCCATCGCGCTGCGGCTGAAAAAAAATTTGCCCGCACAGTTGCAACTACCAACCATATGAAACCACTGCAGCCGCCAGCCCGCATCCGCACCGCCCGCGCCGAAGACGCCGCGGCCATCGCCGACATCTACAACCACGGCATCCTCGGCCGGCAGGCCACCTTCGAAACGCGGCTGCGCACGGCCGGAGACCTCGGCGCAGCCATCGCCGCGGCCGCCGAGTGGCCGCTGCTGGTGGCCGAGGCCGAGGATGGCCAGGTGCTCGGCTGGGCCGGTCTGTCGGCCTACCGTCCGCGCGATTGTTACGCCGGCATCGGCGACTTCTCGATCTACCTCGCGCCCGCAGCGCGCGGCCGGGGCCTCGGCAAGGCGTTGCTGCAAGCGCTGGTGGGCGCCGCGCGCGAACGCGGCTTCTGGAAGCTGGTGTCGCGCATCTTCCCCGAGAACGCCGCCAGCCGAGCGCTGTGCCAGCGCTGCGGGTTCCGCGAGGTCGGCACTTACGAAAAACACGGCCGGCTGGACGGCCGCTGGCGCGACGTCGTCATCGTCGAGCGCCTGGTCCCCGAAAACCTGGAGACGGCCGCACCGGCCGCAAGGAGTGCGTGATGAAAAACCAACTGCCCGTCATCGTCATCGGCGCCGGCCCCGTGGGGCTGGCCGCCGCGGCCCACCTGCTCGAGCGCGGCGAGGAGCCGCTGGTGCTGGAAGCCGGCGACCGCGTCGGTGCCAACCTGCGGCGCTGGTCGCACGTGCGCATGTTCTCGCCCTGGGAATTCAACGTGGACGCTGCCTCGTTGCGCCTGCTCGCGCCCACCGGCTGGCGCCTGCCCGACCCGGCCGGCTTCCCCACCGGCGGTGAGCTTGCGCAGGCCTACCTCGAACCGCTGGCCGCCACGCCGGCGATCGCGCCGCGCCTGCGCCTCGCTGCGCGCGTCACCGCCGTCAGCCGGCACCTGCACGACCGCATGAAGGACGCCGGCCGCGCGCAGTCGCCGTTCGTGGTGCGTTACGAAGACGCCAGCGGCGAACACGAAGTGCTGGCGCGCGCAATCGTCGACGCCTCCGGCACCTACCTCACGCCCAACCCGCTGGGCGCCTCCGGCCTGCCGGCCCTGGGCGAGGCCGCCCTGGCAGCGAACATCCACTACGGCATTCCCGACGTGCTGGGCGCCGACCGCGCGCGTTACGCCGGCCGTCGCGTGCTGGTGCTGGGCAGCGGCCATTCGGCCTTCAACGTGCTGGTCGACCTGGCCACGCTGGCGCGCGCGGAGCCGGGCATGCAGATCGTCTGGGGCCTGCGCCGCGGTTCCATCCAGCGCGTGCTGGGCGGTGGCGAGCACGACCAGCTCAAGGAGCGCGGGCGGCTCGGCAAGCTCATCGGTGGCCTGGTGGAGCAGGGCGCGCTGGTGGTGGCGACGGGCTTCCTGCTCGATCGCCTCGAGCGCACGGCCGAGGGCATCGTGGCCCGCGCGGGCGAAGTGGCGCTGCCGCCGGTGGACGAAATCGTGGCCACCACGGGCTTCCGCCCGGACCTGCGCCCCTACGCCGAGATCCGCCTCGATCTCGACCCCGGCACGCAGGCGCCGCGCGCGCTGGCGCCGCTGATCGACCCCAACCAGCACAGCTGCGGCAGCGTGCGCCCGCACGGCGCCGTGGAGCTCAGCCACCCCGAACCCGACCTCTACCTCGTGGGCATGAAGAGCTACGGCCGCGCGCCGACCTTCCTGCTCGCCACCGGCTTCGAGCAGGTGCGTTCGGTGGCCGCGGCGATCGCCGGCGACTGGGAGGCCGCGCGCCGCGTCGAGCTGGTGCTGCCGGAAACCGGCGTGTGCATCACCCAATTCGCCGACGAGGAAGCGCCGGCCGTGGCGTCGTGCTGCGGCGGACCGCCGAAAGTCGACGACGGTGCCTGCTGCGCGCGCGACGAGCTGGCCAAGGCGGCGGGTCGCGCGGGCTGTGGTTGCAGCGCGCCGGCCCCGGTGCGGAAGCCGGCGGCGGCCTGCTGTGCCTGAGCCTGGTTCCCGTCGGTGGCGACGCGGGCTCTGGCCATGGCGCGCGCGGCGCCCTAGTCTCGGGTCTCGTCCGCACCCGGACGCCACCACGGGAAACCACCATGACCCACCCGCGTCGCCCCGAACCGCTGCTGCCACGCCTGCCTTCGCTGCTGGCCTATCCCGCCGGCGGACAGATGCTGGCCTTCCTGGCGGCGCTGTCGCTGTTTCGCCTGCTCGCCAACTTGCCTGGCCTGCTGGGCCTGGTCTTTGAAGTGGCGTTCTGGGTGATGGGCTTCAAGCTGGCGGTGGAAGCGCTCACCAACACCGCGCACGGCCGCTACGCGCCGCTGCAGGGCGAGGACGTGCTGGCCACCGACGGCGATGCCATCGAGCAGCTGCTGCTGATGCTGGTGGTGTACCTGCCCATCGTCGTGGTCGCGGCCTGGGTGGGGCCGGTGCCGGCGCTGGTGATGCTGGGGCTGGCCGTGCTGTTCATGCCCGCGGCCATCATGCTGCTGGCCATCAACCACAGCCACGCGAACGCGCTCAACCCGCTGGCCTGGTTCGAACTGGTCGGCCGGCTGGGCGGGGCCTATGTTTCCGCGGTGCTGGTGTTCACCGCGCTGGGTTTCCTGTCGGCGCTGGTGCAGGCGCTGTTCGAGGCGATGCTGCCCTACGGCATGGGCGTGCTGCCGGGCAGCTTCGTGGCGCTGTATTCGCTGGTGGCCAGCTACCACCTGCTCGGCGACCTGCTGCACCGCCACCACCGCGAACTTGGCCTGGACATCACGCCGGCGGTGGCGCGCAGCGTCCATGCCAATCCGATCGAAGACGAAACGATGGCGCAGGCCGAGGCGCTGGCGCAGCAGGGCCAGCCCGCGGCGGCGGCCGAGCGGCTGGCGGGGCTGTTCCGTGGCCGCGGCGCGTCCGACGCGGTGCACGACCGTTACCGCGAACTGCTCATCGCCGCTGGCGACCTGCCGGCGCTTGCCGCGCACGACCGCGAATACGCCAGCAGCCTGCTGGTGACCGGCAAGGACAAACGCGCCCTGGCCGTGGTGGCCGACACCCGCGCGCGCGTGCCGGGCTTCGAACTGGCGTTGCCCGAACACATTGCGCGGCTGGTGGCGCAGGCCGCGCGCACGGGGCAATCCCAACTGGCGGTGGCGCTGGCGGAGGGCTTCGAGCAGCGCTTTCCCGACAGCCCCGAACTGCCGCAGGTGGTGCTGACCGCCGCCACCCTGCAGAGCGAACGCCTGGGCCAGGACGAACCGGCGCGCGAGCGCCTGCTGGCCCTGCTGGGCCGTCACCCGGACCATGCCCTGGCGGGCGAGGCGCGCACCCTGCTGGCGGCCCTGGAGCGGATCCGGGCCACGGCCGGCGGTTCCCGAGCCGGCTGAGCGCCGGGAAAAATGAACCAAAGATCAATTATTTGCAGGACATGACTTCCGGCCCATGGCGTCCCTGATTAGGTGTTGTAGATTACCAGCACACCAACTCACGAGGCCCCGGCCATGAATGCCCTGAATTCCTTCTACCGCCTGTTCCCGACCCGCCCGGTCGCGTCCGCGCCGGTGGCCCGGGCGGCCGTCCCTGCCACTCCGGCGTCGGTCGTCGTCCTGGCCGAGGCCCTGCCGGCCCGCCGCCCCGACCGCTACCGTGCCCGCGACTTCGGCACCGGCTACGGCCGCAGCAGCGGCTACGCCCAGGACCGGTCCTACACCGCGATGCCGGGCTACCGCCTGGTGCGCGTCGGCTGAACCCTCAGGCGGGCGGTGCCCCCGGCGCCGCCCGCCGCAGGCAGGCACGGACTTCGTCGTCCGTGACCTGCGGGAAGTCTTCGTACCACGCGCCCACGGCCATGAAATCGGCCGGCGCCTGCAGGCAGACCACCTCGTCCGCCGCCCGCGACAGCGCCGCCAGCGTGTCCGCGGCGGCCACCGGCACCGCCACCACCAGCCTTCCGGGCGCCTGCGCCCGCAGCGTGGCCAGCGCCGCGAACATGGTCGCGCCGGTGGCCACGCCGTCGTCCACCACGATCACCGTGCGCCCCGCGATACGCGGCGGCGGCCGGCCGCCGCGGTAGGCGCGTTCGCGCCGCGCCAGTTCGCGCCGTTCGGGTGCGGCCAGCGCTTCGAGTTCCGCTTCATCCACGCCCATCGCTTCGATCACCGCTTCGTTGCGCGCCACCGCGCCGCCGGTGGCGATGGCCGCCAGCGCCAGTTCGGGGTGGGAAGGGTGGGCCACCTTGCGCACGCCCAGTACGTCGAGTTCGGCGCCGAGTGCTTCGGCGATTTCCGCCGCCACCGGCACGCCGCCGCGGGGCAGGGCCAGCACCAGCGGGTCGGGCAGGCCGCGATGGCGGGCAAGCGACGCGGCCAGGGCCTGGCCGGCGTCGCGACGGTCGAGGAATCGTGGGCCCCTAAAACGGGCCCGGCCGGTGACCGGGGCCCGGCCCCGAGGATGACCCCGCCC
>JAIBEO010000105.1 GCA_019459185.1 Rhizobium sp.
CCCCCCCCCCCCGGCGCCCCCCCCCCGCGGGGCTGGCGGCGCCCCGCGACTGGACGCACCAGTTGCTGGCCTCGGTCGGCACCGATCCGGCGCCTGCGCTGGACGCGCTGCGCCGCTACCGCGAGGCGATGACCGCCGCCGGGCTGCGCACCGCCGAACTGGTGTCGCATGCGCTGGACGAAGTCCAGGCCCAGGCGCTGGTGGCCAGCATCCGCCACGCGCGGCCCGGCGCCGCCGTGCGCTGCGAACCGCTGAGCCAGGCCGAGGGCCTGCTGGGCTGGGGCCTGTTGCTGCGCGCCGGCTGAGCCGCGCGCTCAGGCCGCGTCGGGGTCGTAACCCAGGGCCTGCAGCAACGGCGGCATGGCCGCGGCGTAATGGCGCCAGCGGCCGATGGAACGCGTATGCACCGGCTGGCGCACCTGCCAGCGGCTTGGCGTCTGCACGCTGCGTTCGCCCTTGTGGAAATCCAGGCAGGCCGGGTCCCAGTCGAGCCCGCAGAATTCCAGGGCGCGCCGCGCCTGCGCCTCGGGTTCGCGGGCCAGGGTTTCGTAGCGGAATTCGAGGATGGGCTGCGGCAGCACGGCCTGCCAGTGGCGCATCAGCCGCTCCTGCAGCCGCACCAGGTGGCCGATGCCGGCCATCGACGTGGCCAGGCGCTCGGCCAGCGCGAAGTTCTCGCCGTAGATCGACACCGCGATGTCGCGCGGGTCGCGGCGGCACCAGATGAAACGCGCGTTCGGGAACATCAGGCCGATGAAGCCGAGCAGGTAGTAGTTCATCGGGTACTTGTCGACGATGCGACGCGTGCCTTCCGGCGCGTGGCGGCTGGCCGCGGCCAGGTAGCGGCGCGCGGACGGCGCCAGCCACTCGGGCGCGAAGTCCTCGAGGATGTGCGGCCACAGGCCGGCGTTGCCGCGGCGCGCGGGCAGGCCGCGGGCGATCAGCGCCACGTCGGGCAGCTCGCCGGCGCCGAAGGCCAGCGGGTGCGCGCCGATGATCTGCTCGAGCAGGGTGGTGCCGCTGCGCGGCATGCCCACCACGAACACCGGGCGCTCGTCGGGATCGCCCAGTTCGGCGGCGCCCGCGAGCAGGGCGCGGTCGAACACGGCCATCGTGGCTTCGACCCGGCGTTCGAGCGCGGCCACGTCGGGCTCGCCGGCCTCGCGCCGGCGGGCGGCGTTGGCCGCGTCCCAGGCGGCGAGCGCGTCGGCATGTTGGCCGCGGCCGTCGAACACCTTGCCCAGTTCATAGCCCAGCATCGCCTGGTCGGCGTCGGCCAGGCGGCCGCCATCGAGCAAGGCCCGGGCTTCGGCCACCCGCGCCTCGCTGGCCTGGCCGCGGCGCAGGCCCAACACGCCCGCCAGCGGGAAGGCCCAGCCGGGGCGCAGCGCCAGCGCGCGGTCGTAGGAGGTCTCGGCCTCGTCGCGGCGGCCGGCGATTTCCTCGGCCTGCGCCAGTGCCATCCACAGGCCGGCGGAGTCCGGCGAACGCGCAAGCGCGCCTCGATAAAGCGCGCAGGCGGCTTCGGTGTCGTCGAGCCGGCTCAGGGTTTCGCCCAGTTTCAGCAGCACCGCCTCGTCGCCGGGACGAAGCGCGTGCAGTTCGCGCCACAGCGGCAATGCGTCCACCGGGTCGCCGGCGTCGAACTCGGCCTGTGCCAGCAGCTCGAGCGTGCGCAGATGACCCGGCGCCAGTGCGCGGGCGCGGCGCAGCGGCGCCAGCGCTTCGGTGGCGCGGCCCAGGCGAAGTTGGGTGAGTCCCAGGAAGTGCCAGCCCTCGGCCAGGTCCGGCTGCAGCGCGATGCTGTCCTTGAAGGCCGCCAGCGCCTCGTCGTTGCGCCCCGTGGCCGCCAGCAGGCAGCCGTATTCGCAGCGCAGCGGGGCCGAGCCGGGCTCCAGCGCGCAGGCCTGGCGCATGTGTTCCAGCGCGGTGGCACCTTGCCCGGCCTGCAGCGCGGCCTGGGCCAGGCGCTTGTGTTCGGCGGCGGTGGGCGGGGCGGGCGGGGCCATGGGCGCGTTCGCGGAAAACCAGCGCACAGTCTAACCGCGGCCGCCGGCGCGCCCGCCGCCCGCCGGCTTAGAATGCGGGCAACCCCGCCGCCGCGACGCCCATGATCAACAACGACCTCGACATCACCCGTTACCGCAAGCGCCTGGCCGAGGTCGGCCGCGTCCAGATCCCCGGTTTCCTGCAGGCCGACGCCGCCGAGCGGCTGGCCGACTGCCTGCGTCGGGAAGTGCCCTGGTCCACCGCGGAGCGCGGCCTGCCCGACAGCCCGGCCTTCACGCCGGAGGTGGCGCGCCAGCGCATGCCCGAGGCCTACCGCCGCGCGGCGCAGGGCTTCCACTTCGTCTACGACCGCTACCTGCTGGTGGACGCGCTGAAGGAAGGCCGCGATCCCCACCTGCTGCTGCACGTGGTGCTGCCCTTCTTCAACAGTGAACCCTACCTGCAGTTCATCCGCGAGCTCACCGGCGACCCCGAGCTCAAGGCCGTGGGCGCGCAGGCCACGCGCTACCTGCCCGGGCAGTTCCTGCGCGTGCACGACGACGGCCACCACGACGAAGCGCGCCGCTACGCCTACGTGCTCAACCTCTCGCGCCGCTGGGAAGTGGACTGGGGCGGGCTGCTGCACTTCGTGGACGAGGACGGCGGCCACCTGGACGCGCTCCTGCCGCGCTTCAATTCACTGAGCCTGTTCAAGGTGCCGGCGAAACACTTCGTCGGCACGGTGGCTCCGTTCGCGCTGGAGCCGCGGCTGGCGATCACCGGCTGGTGGCACGCGCAACCGCCGGCCTGACGCCGGCGGCTGCGGCGGCGACGCGGCTCAGCAGCAGCCGTGGTCGCCGAACTGAGCGTGGCCGGCCTGGGCCGCCACGCCGCGGGTCAGGCCCTTTTCGCTGGCCTGGTAGTGCTCGGCGATCACCTTCGCCACGGCGGAGGTGACGCGCTTGCCGGTGGGGATGTGCAGGAACTCGTTCGGGCCGTGCGCGTTGCTGTGCGGGCCCAGTACGCCGGTGATCATGAACTGCGCGCCCGGGAACTTCTCGCCCAGCATGCCCATGAACGGAATGGTGCCGCCTTCGCCCATGTACATCGCCGGCGCGCCGAAGAATTCGCGGCTGGCGTGGTCGATGGCGTGTTCAAGCCACGGCGCCAGCGCGGGCGCGTTCCAGCCGGTGGACGCCTTCTCGAGCTCCACTTCCACCTTGCAGCCGTTGGGCGGGTTGGCCTCGAGCACGCGCTTGAGCACTTCGCCGGCCTTCTTCGGCTCCAGGGTCGGCGGCAGGCGCAGGCTGAGCTTCACCGCGGTGTGCGGGCGCAGCACGTTGCCGGCGCTCGACAGCGGCGGCATGCCGTCCACGCCGGTGATCGACAGCGCCGGGCGCCAGGTGCGGTTGAGCACCAGCTCGGTCAGGTCGGGGTTCATCGGCGCCATTCCCGGCAGGAACGGGAACTTGTCCCAGATTTCGCTGCCCAGCACTTCCGCGGCGCGGTTGGCCTGGGCGATACGCTGTTCGGGGATGTCGACGTACAGGTCTTCGACCAGGATCTTGCCGGTGGCCTCGTCCTCAAGGCGCGAGAGCAGCTGGCGCAGGATGCGGAAGCTCGACGGCACCACGCCGCTGGCGTCGCCACTGTGCACGCCTTCGCTGAGCACGCTGACCTTGAGGTTGCCGCCGGCCAGGCCGCGCAGCGAGGTGGTGCACCAGAGCTGGTCGTAGTTGGCGCAGCCCGAATCCAGGCACACCACCAGCGAGGGCTTGCCGATGCGCTCGGCCAGGTGGTCGACGTAGTAGGGCAGGTCGTAGCTGCCCGATTCCTCGCAGGCTTCGATCAGGATGACGCAGCGGCTGTGCGGCAGGCCCTGTTCCTGCAGCGCGCGGATCGCGGTGAGCGAGCCGTACATCGCATAGCCGTCGTCGGCGCCGCCACGGCCGTAGAGCTTGTCGTCCCTGATCACCGGCTTCCAGGGGCCGAGGTCGTCGGCCCAGCCGGTCATTTCCGGCTGCTTGTCGAGGTGGCCGTAGAGCAGCACGCAGTCGTCGCCCTGGCCGGGGATCTCGATGTAGATCAGGGGCGTGCGGCCTTCGAGCTCGACCACTTCGACGCTCATGCCCTTGATGGGCTGCGCCTTCGCCCAGCCGGCCATCAGCTTCACCGCGTCGGCCATGTAGCCGTTCTCGCGCCACTTAGCGTCGAACATCGGCGACTTGTTCGGGATGCGGATGTATTCGACGAGCTGCGGGACGATGTCGCCGTCCCAGGCGTCGGCGACGAAGCGGTCGGTCTTGGCGGTATCCATGGCGTGTCCTTCGTGAGTCAGGACGAGGATTTTACCCCCTTTCCCGCATCGGCCCCGGCCCCGGGGGGTAGGAAGCGGACCACGCCGGCGACGGCCGAGCTCCGGCGCCACGCCGGGCGGAACGGCGATGGGCCTTGCGCGGAAGGCTGGCGAGACTGGTCCCGCCGTCGCCATCCGGCCCGGCGCCAAGCCAACCAAGGACCCGCCATGACCAAGACCACGACCCTGATCACTTCGCTGCTGCTGTCGGCCTTCCTGGCTGGCGGCGCCTTCGCCGCCGAAAAGGTGGACATCAACAAGGCCGACGCGGCCACCCTCGACCGCGTGCTCGACGGCGTCGGCCCGGCCAAGGCCGAGGCCATCGTCGCCCACCGCAAGCAGCACGGCGCCTTCCGCAGCGCCGACGAGCTGGCCGAGGTGAAGGGCATCGGCCTTTCGCTGGTGGAGCAGAACCGCGACCGCATCAGCGTGGGTGCCGGGGCCGCCCAGGCCCGCGCCCCGGCCGCCGCGCCCGCGCCTGCCGCGGAGCCCGCCGGCGGCGAGTGAGCCAGGTTTCCCCCGGATCCCCCTTGGCCCGGCCCCGGCCGGGCCCTTTTTCCCCGCGAGGAGTCCCCATGCCCCCGCCGATGCCGGTGCACGACCGGCCCGACCGCGGCCTGCGCAGCGTCCGCCTGGAGCGGCGCTCGGTGCCCGGAAGCACCTACCTGCTCACGGTGGCCACCCTGTACCGGCGGCCGGTGTTCCTGGACGACGAGGCCGCACGCGCCGTCTGCCGCGTCCACACCGCCCAGTGGCCCTGGCGCGACAGCGCCGTGCTGGCCTGGGTGCTGATGCCCGACCACTGGCAGGGCCTGGTGACGCTGGGCGAACGCGACAGCCTGTCGACGCTGGTGGGGCGTTTCAAGGCGCTCACCTCGCGCGCGGTGCAGGGGCACCACCGCGTCAATGGCTGGCTCTGGGGCCGCGGCTTTAACGACCGCGTACTCGGCCCGGACGAGGACGCCATGTCGGCGGCGCGCCATCTCGTGGGCCTGCCGCTGCGTGCGGGGCTGGTCGCAAGGCTGGGCGACTATGCCTACTGGAACACCGCCTGGCTGTTCCCGGGCGAGGCCTGAAGCCGCTGCGCTAGACTGCGCGGCATGATCCTGCCGCGTTATCGCATCGCCCCCTCACGCATCCCCGGCGCCGGCCACGGCCTCTACCTGGAAGAGCCGGTGGCACGCGGCCGCATCGTCGTCGCACCCGACGCCATTCCCGCCACTTTCGGCTGGGACGAAGTGCGCACGCAGCCCGATCCGACGGCGGCCATGGCCGCGGCGGTGCGCTGGTTCGAAGACCGATACACCATCAGCCTCGACTGGCCCGACGAGTGTTTCCTCAATCACAGCTTCGAACCCAATGGCCTGTGGCACCTGGGCTTCGTGTTCGCCGCGCGCGACCTCGAGGCCGGCGAGGAGCTCACCGTCGACTACCGCCACCTGCTGCCCGAGGGCGAGCCCGAGGCCTTCCGCGACGCCGCCAGCGGCCGCGAAATCATCGGCTTCTCCTGGGCCGAATCGCTGGCCAGCTCCACCCGCGCCCTGGCGGCGCTGCAGGCCGCCTGATGCGCCTGCTGCACCTGCCCGCGCACGAATACCGCCGCGAGCGCTGGCGCAACGAACGCGGCTGGACGCGGGAAATCCATCGCCACCCCGAAGGCGCCGCCGACTGGCTGTGGCGCGCCTCGATCGCCGAGATCGACCAGGACGCGCCGTTCTCCGCCTTCCCCGGCTGCGACCGCGAGCTGGTGCTGCTGGCGGGCGAGGGCATGCACCTGCACTTCGACGACGGCGAGACGCGCACCCTGCTGCCGCCGCACGAGCGCCTGCGTTTCGCCGGTGAACGTCCGCTGCGGGCCGAGCTGCTGTCCGGGCCCACGCACGACTTCAACCTCATGTGGCGCCGCGACGCGCTCGAAGCCACGCTGCTGCACCGGCCGCTGGTGGGGCCCATGGTGTTCTTCGCCGAGCCGGGCGTGACCTGGCTGGCGCACCTGATCCGCGGCCAGGCCTGGTTCAAGGACCTGGCGCGGCCACTGCGGCTGGAGCAGGGCGACAGCGTGCTGCTGCTGCCCGACCCGGACGGGCCCTCGCGGCTGATCCTCGAGGGCGGCGGCGAACTGCTGCTTGCAAAGCTGCATCCCGCCGGCGCAACGACGGCGATTTGAGTTCGGTCAAGCCGGTTTCGCCCGCGAGGCCTTAGCCTGCACGCCTTCCCTGGATTCGAGGCGACAGGCCCCATGCCTACGGTGCTGTTCGAGCGCGACGACCATCGCGTGGTGGTGTTCAACGACCTTGTGCGCGGCGACGACGGCGTGCAGGCCAACCAGTTCCTGGTCCAGCACGGCAAGCAGTCGGCGCTGGTCGACCCGGGCGGTGCGCTGCTGTACACGCCGCTCACCCTCGCCCTCAGCCGCTACCTGCAGCCCAAGGACCTGACCTACATCCTGGCCTCGCACCAGGACCCGGACATCATCGGCGCGGTCGACCGCTGGCTGATGTACACCGGCGCCACGGTGGTGTGCTCGAAGCTGTGGGGTCGTTTCGTGCCGCATTCCGTGCCGCACTACCAGAAGAACGCCGGCGTGGACCGCTACCGGCTCCTGGACGACGACGGCGGCCTGATCCCGATGGGCGGCACCGACCTGCTGGCGCTGCCGGCGCACTTCCTGCACTCGGTCGGCAATTTCAGCTTCTACGACCCCACCAGCCGCATCCTGCTCTCGGGCGACGTGGGTTCCTCGCTGGTGCCTTCGGGCGCGCCCTACGAGCCGGTGGAGAACTTCGGCCCGCATTCGAAGACCATGCTCGGCTTCCACCGCCGCTACATGGCCTCGCGCCGCGTCGCACGGCTGTGGGTGGCGATGGTGCGCGAACTCGACCCCGAGTGGATCGTGCCGCAGCACGGCCTGCCGATGCGCGGAGCCGCCATCGGCGAGTTCCTGTCGTGGTTGGAGAACCTGGACTGCGGCACCGACCTGCTCGGTCCCGCCGACTACCGCATCCCGCGCCGCGCGATCGCCTGAGCGCGTTTCAGCGGTCGTCGCGGGTCCAGACCGCGCCGTCTTCCACCTTCACCGGGAACTTCGCCACCGGCGCATAGGCCGGGGCGCACAGGGCTTCGCCGGTGCGCAGGTCGAAGCGCGCGCCGTGCAGCGTGCACTCGACCTGGCCGTTGCTGATGGTGCCGGCGCTGAGCTCGAAGTCCTCGTGCGTGCACTGGTCCTCGACGGCGTGGAAGTCACCGTCGAGGTTCACCACCAGGATCGGCGTGTCGCCGTCCCAGGCCACCTTCGACTCGCCCGGCAGCAGTTCCGACGTGGCGCAGACGCGCACCCAGCCGTTCACAGGGCCTTCTCCAGCACCTCGAAGCGCAGGTCCGGGCGCAGCGGAATGCCGAAGCGCTCGTCGCCGTAGGGGAAGGGCTTGGTGACGCCGGTGCGGCGGTAACCGCGGCGCTCGTACCAGGCAATGAGTTCGTCGCGCACGTCGATCACGGTCATGCGCATCAGCGCCATGCCGTAGTCCTCGCGGGCGATGCGCTCGGCCTCGGCCATCATCGCCTTGCCCAGGCCGCTGCGCTGAAGCGTGGGCGCCACCGAGAACATGCCGAAATAGCCCGCGCCGTCCTCGACGGCCACGTGGGCGCAGGCCACCAGCTTGCCGGCCTGGAAGGCGAGCAGCACTTGGCTCTTCGGCCGAAGGATGTTCGCCAGCACGTCCTCGGCATTGGTGCGGCGCCCATCGAGCAGGTCGGCCTCGGTGGTCCAGCCGGCGCGGCTGGCGTGGCCCCGGTAGGCCGACTCCACCAGCGCGACGATGTCATCCACATCAGCCGCCGCAGCGGCTCGAAACGTAACAGGCGGTATCAAGCTCATTGCATGTGAACCAGGTTGATTTTATCCAACCCGGTACGCGGGCACCGGGCACTCGAACCAGGTTGGATAAAATCAACCTGGTTCACTGGAGGAGCTTGCGGGCTTTTGCGATGCCGGTGGCGAGCTGCTCGATTTCGACGTGGGTATTGTAGAAGGCCAGCGAGGCCCGGCAGGTGGCCGGGATGCCGAAGTGCGCCATCAGCGGATGGGCGCAGTGGTGGCCCGAGCGCACCGCGATGCCTTCGAGGTCTAGCAGGGTGGCCAGGTCGTGCGCGTGCGCGCCCTCGACCAGGAAGCTGATCACCGCCGCCTTGCCCGGCGCGGTGCCGAAGATGCGCAGGCCGGGGATGGCCGACAGGCGTTCCGTGGCCATGGCCAGCAGCGCCTGTTCGCGCGCTTCCACCTCGGCCATGCCGATGCCGCGCAGGTAGTCCACCGCCGCGCCCAGGCCGACCACGCCGGCGATGTTGGGCGTGCCCGCCTCGAACTTGTGCGGCGGGTCGTTGAACACCGTGCCTTCGAAGCGCACTTCCCGGATCATCTCGCCGCCGCCCAGGAACGGCGGCATCTCGCGCAGGTGCTGGCGGGGGGCCCCCGGCGCGCCGGGGGCCGGGGGGGGCCCGCGGGTTTGGGGGGGGGAGGGGGTGGTAAAGGCCGCCCCGGGGGGGGTTTTCCCGCCG
>JAIBEO010000108.1 GCA_019459185.1 Rhizobium sp.
TCGCTTCCTGGGAGATAAAGGCTTCACCGAGCAGGAAGCGATCCTCGCCTTCGCGGTGGGGCCGGCGCCAGGTCAATGGACAGCGAAGAACCGCCCAGACCATCCCGGACTTCGGAGAAGAACCAAAAAAAAGGGGCGCGGCCGAAGCCGCGCCCACGGGCTACCTACGCCGGCGTACTCAGTAGGAACCGAGGCCGACGGTGAACTGGGTGACCTGCCTGTTGTTGGAGGTCTGCGAGTCGATGGCGGCGCTTTCCACTTCGGCGGTGACGTAGGCCTTGGTGGACTGGTTGGCGCGCACCCGGAAGCGGAGCACTTCGTTGCCGCCGTTGGGGTAGGCGCCGTCGCGGCCGCAGCGGAAGGTCTGGCGCGAGCTCGTCACCGAGTCCAGCGCGCAGCTCCAGCCGGCCGGGGCCTCGGGGGTGACGCTCTCGAGGCTGCGGTTGAAGGACACCTCCAGCGCGGTCGCCGGGGCCGCGTGCGGGCCGCGGCTGTTGACGCGGTAGCCGACCACGGCCTCGCGGGCGTAGACGATGGCCGCCGGGGTGTCGGCCTTGTACAGCACCAGGTTGGCGTAGAGGATCATCGGCGCAGTGGCCGAGGCCTCGTCGTTGGCGCCGTTGCCGTCGTTGCTGGTGGTCGCGACGCTGGCCGACAGGGTCAGGCCGTCGGCCTCGAACGCGGTCGAGGCGCTGGTGCCCGCGGTCACGGTGAACGCGGTGCTGCCCGCGGCCACGGTATCGGCCACGCAGTCCACGGTGGTCGCGCCGGCGGCCACCACGGCCGGGGCGCAGGTGAAGCCGGCCGGGGCCGTGACCGCCAGCGAGGGCAGTTCGGCATTGGCGCTGAAGCTCACCAGCACGTCGGTCGCGTCCTGCGGGCCGGCGTTGGACAGGGTGGCCTGGAAGCCCACCGGGCTGCCCGGCTGCACGGCGCCGCCGGTGGCGGTGACGGCCAGGCCGAGGTCGACGCTGCGGAAGCCGTCTTCGTCCACGAACAGCACCACCGGGTCGTGGTCGGAGGAGCGCAGAGGCACCGCGTCGTCGCCGAAGTTGTCCACGCCGAAGTCGGCGTTGATGCGGGCGTGCTCGGTGCGCAGGGCGCCGGCGGCGTCGATCAGGGCCTGGTTCACCACCAGGTGGTCGAGCGTCTGGGCGCTGCCTTCGAAGGTGAAGGAGTAGTTCTGGCCTTCGGCCGACTCGAAGCTCATGTTGGTCAGCGGCACGGTGACCGGGCTGTCCACGTACTCGAGCACGGCGTCGTTGGCGGCCTCGCGGCCGGTGAGGATGCCCATCACGTCCACGTAGCCGTCGCTGAACTCGAAGGCGTTGAAGTCACCCAGCAGCACGATGCGCTCGGACGGGTTGGCCTGCTGGAACTGCTCGATGAGCGCGGCGGTGTATTCGGCCTGCAGGGCGCGCTTGGTGCGGCGACGGTCACCCGTGGTCGGGTAGCCGTTCGAGCCCGGGGCGAGCGAGTTGATGTCGATCAGCGACAGCAGGTGGTTGCCGACCACCGTGACCGGGGCGGTGGCGCCGTTGCCGGCGTTCACCACGGCGCGCAGCACCAGCGGCGGGCGATCGTGCAGGATCGAGGTGGTTCCGTTGGGGTTGCTGATGACCTCGCTCTTGCCGTACTGCACGACCTCGAGCACCTCGACGCGCGGCACCGACGGCCGCACCTCGGCCGTGCTGACCAGGAAGCCGATGTTGATCTTGCCGACGTCGTTGCCCTCGACCAGGTAGGCCACGTACTGCGGGTTGCGTTCGCAGGTGCCCGGCACGTTGCTGTTGATGGCGTCGGCCAGGCGCGACAGGGCGTTGAGGTTTTCCACCTCGACCACGCCCAGGATGTCCGGCGTCTTGACGTATTCGCAGATGGCGCGGGCGGTCTTGGCCACGCGTCGCTCGAAGGCGACGGTGGTCAGGGCCACGTCGCCGCCGGCGTCGTTGACGTCGTCGTAGAAGCGCAGCAGGTTGAAGCCGGCGATGGTGTACTCCGACGCGGTCGGGTCGGCCACGGCCACCGGCGTCGCGCCGCCTTCCACCGTCACCGGGGCGGCCGGGTCGGGCAGCAGGGTATACGTGCCGTAACCGTAGTCGAGTACGCCCACCAGGCCGCTCACGACGGCCTGCGCGTCGACCGCGATCACCGTGGCGCCGACCTGGCCGGTGCTCTGCACGCGGATGCGCTCGGGGTTGGTGTCGTACACCGGCGTGGCGGCCGGGATGCCCGGGGTCACGTCGAGCGCACCCACGCCCTCCTCGCGGAACGGACGGGCCACGCCCTCGACCACGCCCCAGAAGTTGCCGTTGGCGCTGGACAGGGCGTCGTTCTCGTCGATGAAGCCTTCACCCGGGCCGGAGGTGGCCAGACGGGCGATGGAAACGCGCATGCCCTCGAGGCGCTCGAGGTTGTCCACCGGGCCGGCCGGGTCGGCCAGGGCGGCGGTGATCTCGACGGCCGCCGGCAGCGGGTTGCCGGTGGAGAGCAGGGCCACCACGGCGGTGCCGGTCAGCTCGGTCAGCGGCTGCTGGTGCGGGTTGGAGGACGAAGTGTATTCCTCCACCGTGCCCGAGACTTCCAGCAGGTTGCCGACCACGGCCTGGGCCGGGACATTGTTGTTGCCGGTGAAGACGAACACGCCCTCGGAGCTCAGCGGGTCGGCGTCGACCTCGGCGTCGGCGGTCTGCAGGTAGTAGCCGTTCGTGCGCAGGGCGGTGACGATGCCGCGGGTGACCACGAAGTCGCCGTCCACCGGCGAGGCGCGGCCGGTGCCCTGGAATTCGTGGATCAGGGTGATCGGGAAGTCGTCCTCGACGATGGTGCCCTGGCCCTGGGCGTCGCCCACTTCGGCGCCGACGACATTGGCGAGGTTGACGAAAAAGGTTTCGTCCGCGCCCTCGATCACGTCGTCGCCATTCACCTGCACGTCGAAGGTGAAGCTGGTGGCGCCCTCGGCGATCACCTGGCCGGTGAGCGAACGCGCGGCGTAGTCGCTGCCCGCGGTGGCGGTGCCGTTGGCGGTGGCGACGTCGAAGCTGACGCCGCCGACGGGCGCCGGCTGGTTCAGGCTGACGGTGAAGCTGGCGGTGGTGGTGCCCGCCTCGCCCTCGGCGAGCGAGACGTCGTCCACGGCGATGCGCAGCGGCGCGGCGGCGGCGGTGACGCTGATGTCGTCGATGCCGACCCATTCGTCGCTGCCGCCGGCGTTGCTGGTGATGATGCGCAGCTCGACCAGCGCCTGGCCCTCGGCCCCGGCCGGCAGGACCACCGAAACCGGGGTCGCCAGCGTGGCCAGGCTCGGGCCGGTGGTGGCGTCGGCGACGAAGGCGGCCGGGACATTGGTGAAGTCGCCGGTGTTGCCGACGCGGTACTGCAGCGCGACGGCCTGGATGGCGTTGTCGGCCGAACCGTCGATGTCGCGGATCGTGTAGGCGACCGTGACATCCTGGGCGCCGGTGGTGTCGACGTAGAGCTTGAGGTAGGGCGCGTCGGCGGTGCCGCTGCCCTGCAGCGCCACCACCGGGTTGGCGATCTGGAATTCGGTGACGCCGCCGGCGGTGTTGGTGTTCGGCGCGGCCTGGTTGGCATTGACGTCGATCACGCCCTGCGAGTCGGCGCCCAGCAGGGTCTGCGGGTCGGCGCCGGTCGCGCCGGTCAGGCCGTCGCCGCGGAAGCCGTCGATGCCCGGCACGCCGGACCAGTTGTCGCTGGTGGTGATCAGGCCGGTGTCGGTCCAGTCCTGCGCGAAGGGCAGGGACTGGGGAGTGCCGTCGGCCTGGGCCGTGGTGGCCAGCAGGGCGGACAGCAGGGCCGCGGCGAGGCCGGCCCGCCGGAGGGCAGTACGCATAGGTGGATTCCCCTGGGTGGTTGCGCAATCGGCCGATGGCGGCCGCAAGGGCGGAATGTTAGCGGCTTTTTCTTTGCTTTCGCGTGACACCCCCCCGGGGGTACCCTGACGCCCCCTTCACGCCCGGACCGACCCGTGTCCCAGCCACCGAACCAGCGCGCCCTGGAGCAGGGCATCACCACCGACCTCAAGGACCGCCTGACCTACGGCGGCTACCTGCGCCTGGACACCCTGCTGTCGGCCCAGAAGCCGCTGTCCGACCCGCCCCACCACGACGAGATGCTGTTCATCGTCCAGCACCACGTGTCCGAGCTGTGGCTCAAGCTGGTGATCCACGAGCTCCGGGCCGCCCTGGGCTGCCTGCAGCGCGACCAGCTCGACCCGATGCAGAAGATCCTGGCTCGGGTGAAGCAGGTGCAGCGCCAGCTCACCGAAATGTGGTCGGTGCTCGAGACCCTGACCCCGGCCGATTACCTGCAGTTCCGCGAGGTGCTGGGTCCGGCCTCGGGCTTCCAGTCCCTGCAGTACCGGTTGGTCGAGTTCCTGCTGGGCAACAAGAACGCCGACATGGTGAAGGTGTTCGCCCACGACCCGGCCGCCACCGCCGAGCTCGAGGCGGTGCTCAACGCCCCCAGCCTCTACGACGAATTCCTGCGCCACCTGCACCGCCGGGGTTACGCCATCCCGGCCAGCTGCGTCGAGCGCGACTGGTCGAAGCCGCACGTTCGCGAACCGGGCCTGATCCCGGTGTTCAAGCGCATCTACGAGGACACCGACGCCCACTGGGAGGCCTATGCCACCTGCGAGCAGCTGGTGGACGTGGAGGCCAGCTTCCAGTTCTGGCGCTTCAGGCACATGAAGACGGTCGAGCGCATCATCGGCTATCGCCGCGGCACCGGCGGCAGCTCGGGCGTGGGCTTCCTCAAGCAGGCCCTGGACCTGACCTTCTTCCCGGAGCTGTTCGAGGTCCGCACGGTGCTCGGCACGCCGGATTGACGCGGCGGGCGCGCGAGGGCTGGTAGGCTCCGGTGACCACCGCGCGCCGGCCCGCTGGACCCCGCCCCGCCCGGTTTGACGGGGCGGGGTCGCTCCGGTTACACCTTGCCGGCCCCGCGGCCGCCGCTTCGTGCCCGCCACGGGCGCCGAAACCACCATAACAACGATTCCACCAGGGGAGAGACCGCGATGAGCGGAGCACCGAACCAATCCGCGGCCGCCGTGCCCACCTACCCACAGCTGATGGGGCATCCCAGGCCGCTGTGGATGCTGTTCATGACCGAATTCTGGGAGCGCTTCGCCTTCTACGGCATGCGCTGGGCGCTGGCCCTGTACATCGTCGCCCAGTTCTACCAGGGCGACAGCGCCGGCGAAGCCCCGGCCAGCCGCCTGTACGGCGCCTACCTGGCGCTGGTGTACGCGGCGGCGCTGTTCGGTGGTTGGGTCGCCGACAAGGTGATCGGCTACCAGCGCTCGATCCTGCTGGGCGCGGTGATCATGGCCACGGGCCTGTTCCTGATCATGCTGCCCGACGAGCAGCTGTTCAAACTGGGCCTGGCGACCATCATCGTCGGCAACGGCCTGTTCAAGCCCAACATCTCGACCATGGTGGGCCAGCTCTACAGCACCAGCGACGACCGCCGCGACTCGGGCTTCACCCTGTTCTACATGGGCATCAACCTCGGTGCGATGATCGCCCCGTGGCTGACCGGCCTGCTGGCCGAGCGCATCATGGGCGGCAGTCCGGCCATGCCGGCCTACAAGGTCGTGTTCCTGGTCTCGGGCATCGGCATGGTGGTCAGCCTGATCTGGTTCTGGTTCGGCCGCAGCCAGCTGCAGGGCGTGGGCCGGCCGATGGAAGGCGCCGAGGGCAAGGGCCGCGTGCTGGTGACGGCGGTCTGCGCGCTGGTGGCGATCCCGGTCGTGTACTTCCTGCTCTCGATCGGCGCCGGTGCGCTGCAGTGGATCCTGTCGGCGCTGTTCGTCGGCCTGTGCGTGCTGATCCTGCGCGAAGGCTTCAAGGACGGCGCGGTACGGCGCGACATGGCCATCGCGATGCTGATCATCTTCGTGTTCAACGTGCTGTTCTGGTGCTTCTTCGAGCAGGCCGGCAGCTCGTTCAACTTCCTGGCGCAGAACATCGTCGACCGCGACCTCGGCGGCTGGATCTTCCCGGTGGGCTGGTTCCAGTCGGTGAATTCGCTGGCCATCATCACGCTGGCGCCGGTACTGGCCTGGCTGTGGGTGAAGATGGGCCGCCACAACCCGTCCATCCCGCGCAAGTTCGGCCTGGGCCTGATCTTCAACGGCCTGGCCTTCCTGCTGCTGATGCTGGCCCTGTCCACCATGGTCGACCCGGCCACGCTGAAGATCCCGTTCTGGACGCTCTTCATGGTCTACGTGATCCAGTCGGTGGGCGAGCTGTGCCTGTCGCCGATCGGCCTGTCCATGGTGACCAAGCTGGCGCCGGTGCGCCTGGTCGGCTTCGGCATGGGCGGCTGGTTCCTGTCCACCGCCATCGGCAACAACCTGTCGGGCATCTTCGCCAGCCACGTCAGCGGCGAAGGCGGCATGAGCGTGGAATCGGCCCTGTCGGGTTACACCTTCGGCTTCTGGGCGCTGGTGATCCCGGGCGTGCTGCTGTTCCTGATCGCCCCGCTGATCAACAAGCTGATGCACGGCGTGAAGTAAGCGCCGCGCCATTGCTGCAAATGGAAACGGGGGGCCCCCGGGCCCCGGTGTGGGTGGGGGGGGCCGCCGCCCCCGGGGGGGGGGGGGCGGCAGCGGTGTTGAGATGGGGGGGGGCGGGGGGGG
>JAIBEO010000111.1 GCA_019459185.1 Rhizobium sp.
GGCATCTTTACCGGTCAGGCCGATGGCGCTGCCGCCGTGACGGTTGATCAGGTTGACGATGTCCTTGTTGACCTGGCCGCCGAGGACCATCTCCACCACGTCCATGGTTTGCGCGTCGGCCGGGCGCTCGGCTACTCTCGCGGGGGGGGGGTGGGGGGGGGGCGCATCCCCCCCGCCGAGGAAGGTGGTGTTCACCTTCACCTGCTCGGGCTTGAGGCCGGTGATGTTGGCGGCCAGGGCCTGGTCGCCGGTCTGGAACTGGGTGCCGGTCCAGATCTCGCAGCCGTCGTCGCCGATGCGTACGGTGCAGTTGAGCGGTTCCATCGCGGCGTGCGCGAGGTAGGGCACGAAGTATTCGGCCTCGACCACCTTGCCGGCGCCGGCCAGCGCCTTGGCGGCGTCGCCGGCCGTGGCCGCCACCGCGCCCGGCGTGCCGGCCAGTTCGCCGAACTGCTTGCGCAGCGCGTCGCTGTCGAGCCCGGCGTTCGGGCCCAGGTCCCAATCCACCTGCAGCGCGTCGCGGCCCTGCTTGGCGGCCCAGAAATGCTCGGCCACCACGGCCACGCCCGACGGCACCTGCAGCACCTTGAGCACGCCGGGCACGGCCAGCGCGGCGCTGCCGTCGAAGCTTTTCACCGTTGCGCCGAACACCGGCGCGCGCGCGACCACCGCGGTCTTGAGGCCTTCGAATTGCACGTCGATGCCGAACACCGCGCGGCCCGTCACCTTCTCCGGCGTGTCGAGGCGACGGGTGGCCTTGCCGATCAGCTTCCAGTCCTTGGGCGCGCGCAGCGCGATTTCACCCGGCGCCGGCAGCGCGCCGGCGGCCTCGGCCAGTTCGCCATAGCTGGCGCTGCGCTCGCCGCAGATGACGCGGCCGTTTTCGGTGCGGCAATCCCCCGCCGCCACGCCGAAGCGCGCGGCCGCCGCCTGCACCAGCAGCGTGCGCGCGGTGGCGCCGGCCTGGCGGTAGCGGTCGAACTCCGACCACGTGGTGGTGGAGCCGCCGGTCATCTGCGCGCCGAAAGCGGTGTGCGCGTAGGCCGGCGCGGCCGGCGCGTGTTCGACGCCGATTTTCGACCAGTCGGCGTCCAGCTCTTCGTTGATCAGCATCGGCAGCGTGGTCCAGATGCCCTGGCCCATTTCCGAATGCGCGAGCAGCACGGTGACGCGGTCGTCGCTGCCTATGCGCAGGAAGGCGTTGGGCACCAGCGTGGCGCCCTCGGGCGCCTGCGCGAAGGCCAGGCGCCGGCCACCGGGCACCACGAAAGCCACGACCAGGCCACCACCCAGCAGGGCGCCGGCCTTGAGGAAATTGCGGCGGGAAACGGTGTTTTCTTTGTTCACGGGAAGTCTCCGTCGAACGGGCGCGCCCGGGGGCGTCGCGCGCTAATCAGGCGTCGCCGAGCTCGGCGGCGCGGTGGATGGCGGCGCGGATGCGCGGGTAGGTGCCGCAGCGGCAGAGGATGCCGGCCATGGCCTCGTCGATCTCGGCGTCATTGGGGTTGTTCACCACCCGCAGCAGCGCCGCGGCGGCCATGATCTGTCCCGACTGGCAGTAGCCGCACTGCACCACGTCGAGCTCGGCCCAGGCGCGCTGCACCGGGTGGCTGCCGTCGGCCGAGAGGCCTTCGATGGTCGTGACGGGGCGGCCCGCCACCGCCGACACCGGCAGCACGCAGGAGCGCATGGGCTGGCCGTCGATATGCACCGTGCAGGCGCCGCACTGGGCCATGCCGCAGCCGTACTTGGTGCCGGTGAGGCCGATCAGGTCGCGCAGGACCCAGAGCAGCGGCATGTCGGGGGTGGCGTCGACGTCGTGTTCGACGCCGTTGACGGTCAGTTTCATGGGCGGCCCTCGCGGCGGCTGGGGAAGGCCCCGAGCCTACTCCCGCGGCGAGTTGCCACCAAGTGAAGCCAGGGTGAGCCAGGCCTGCCTTTGAGCCGGGGTGTCGAGGTCCTGCGCCAGGGCGTTGGCGGGCAAGGCGTGCACCTGGCCGGCGTGGCGGCGAAGCAGGTCGCGGGCGCCGCGGTCGTTGGCGCCGGAAGCCAGCGCCGCGAACCAGGCGCGCGGCAGCAGCGCCGGCACGCCCAGCACGCCGGCATAGGCGCTGGCGGCGGCCCGGCGCGGGTCGCCGCGCCAGGCTTCGCGCAGGGCCAGCAGGTGGGCCAGGTCGAGCGCGGGCTGGTCGCACAGCAGCACCAGTGCGCCGTCCACGTGTTTGCCCAGCGCCTTCACGCCGGTGGCCAGCGAGGCGCCCAGGCCGGCCTGCCAGTCGGCGCAGTCCACCCGCCGCAGCGGCAGGTCGGCGGCTTCGGCGTGCACGGCGTCGGCGTTCGCGCCGCAGACCAGCCAGGCTTCGCCGGGCGCGGTGGCCAGGCCCAGGCGGGCGGCGCGGCGCACCAGCGATTCGCCGTCCAGGCGCAGCAGCTGCTTGGTTTCACCGAGCCGGCGCGAACCGCCGGCGGCGAGCACGAGCAGGGCGTGGCGGGGCGTGGTCATCGGGGCGCGTGGAAACAACGCTGCAGGTCGGCGGCGATCGCCAGCGCGATGGCTTCGGGGCCTTCGCCGCCGAGGAACAGGCCGGCGGGGGCGTGCAGGCGCGGCAGCAGGGCCGCGCGCTGCGCGGGCTCGAGTTCGGCCAGCAGTTCGTCGCGGCGACCGGGCGGGCCGAGCAGGCCGACGTAAGGCACCTCGGCCGTGGACAGCGCGCGCAGGGCCTCGAGGTCGGCGCTGGCGAGGTGGGTCATCACCAGCACGGCGTCGGGCTGGCGCGCTGTGGCAGCCAGCGCCGCAGCCGGCTTCAGCGCCAGCAGCGCGTTGGCCTCGGACAGGCGCACGGGGCGCAGCAGGCCTTCGCGGTGGTCGGCCACCGTGGTTTCCCAGCCCAGCGTGTGGGCCAGGCGCAGCAGCGGCGGCGCTTCGGGGCCGGCGCCGAGCAGCAGCAGGCGTGGTACCGGCGCGATGCGCACAAGCAGGAGTCCGGCGGGTGCGCTGCCGTCGAAAGCAAGGGCGCCGAGGTTCGATTCATCCATGCCCACCGACAGGTCGAGCGCCGAACCCGTCGCGTGCGCGGCCAGCAGCGCGTCGAGCAGCGCGTCGCCGGCGCCGGGCAGTGGCCACGCCAGCACGCGCATGCGGCCGCGGCAGCCGGAGCCGGAGCCGAACAGCAGGTCGTCGTCGTCGCGGGTGTCGAACACGGCCACGCCGGGCCGGCCAGTTGCGATCGCTTCTCGGCACAGCGCCTCGAGCGCGGGTTCCAGGCAGCCGCCGGACATCGTGCCGGTGCGCGTGCCGTCGGCGGCCACCAGCGCCAGCGCGCCGGCCTTGCGGTAGGTGGAGCCTTCGGTGTCGGTGACCAGGGCCAGCGCGAACGCCGTGCCGGACGCGCGCCTTGCCTGCGCGGCCTCCAGCACGCCGCGCAGGCCGCCGGGCGCGCTCATGCCTCGGACTCCGGCGCGTCCAGCGTGGCCAGCAGCGCGTCCCAGGGCAGCAGCGCGCAGCGGTGGCGCGAGGGGTAGGGCGCGGCGCCGATGAGCGCGGCCAGTTCGCCCAGTCCGGTGTCGTCGCCGCGGGACAGCGCCTCGCGCAGCGTGTTCGCGAGCGGCTCCACGTCGCCCGGCGCCAGGCCCGGCACGCGGCTGGCCATCAGCGACGCGGAGGCCAGGCACAGCAGGCAGCCTTCGCTGTCGTGGCGCAGCTCGGCGATGGCGCCGTCGTCGCCAAGGCGCAGCGACACCGCCACGCGGTCACCGCACAGCGCGTTGTTCGCGCTGGCGCGGCGCGCGCGGCCCTCCAGCCGCCCGGCCTGGCGCGGCTGCCGGCCGTGCGCCAGCACCTGGTCGCGGTAAAGCGCGGAGAAGGCGTCGGAACCCATGGGCTGGGATTAGGGCATGGGCTTGCGTGGCGGACAAGTCGCGCAAGCGCAATGGCGCGCCCCGCAAACCTCAGCGCGGCGGGGCGGCGCCGTCGGTGGCGGGCACGGCTTCGTCGCAGTGTTCGGCGGCGGCGCGCGCGGGCTGCCGGCGCGAGCGGCGCCAGCCGTCGGCGGCGTAGATCGTCAACGCCACCCAGATGCAGGCGAAGCCCACCGCCTGCGTGCCGGTGAAGGCTTCGCCCAGCAGCAGCACGCCGCTGAGCAGCTGCAGGGTCGGCGCGATGTACTGCAGGATGCCCACCAGCGAATACGGGATGCGGCGCGCACCGTAGGCGAAGCCGATCAGCGGCAGCGCGGTCAGGGCGCCGCCCAGCACCAGCAGCGCGTCGGAGCCGAGGTTGCCATTGAGGAAAGCCGCCTCGCCCTGCCACTGTGCCCAGCCCAGCCAGGCCAGCGCCGGCAGCAGCAGGAACAGGCTTTCGATGGCCAGGCCCGGGATCGCGTCGACGTGCGCGGTTTTCCGGATCAGGCCATAGAAGGCGAAGCTGAAGGCCAGCGCCAGCGCGATCCAAGGCGGCTCGCCGTGCAGGAAGGCCAGCCACAGCACGCCCGCCCCGGCGATCGCCACCGCGGTCCACTGCGCCGGGTTGAGGCGCTCGCGCAGCACGAGCACGCCCAGCAGCACGTTCACCAGCGGGTTGATGAAATAACCCAGGCTGGCTTCGACCACCCGGCCGTTGGTCACCGCCCAGATGTAGATGCCCCAGTTGAAGCTGATCAGCAGGCTGCTGGCCAGCAGCAGCCGGCCCACGCGCGGCCGCGACAGCGCGTCGCGCAGCCAGGTGCTGCCGCCGAGCAGGCTGAGGTAACCGACCACGAACGCCGCGCACCAGACGATGCGGTGGGCCACGGTCTGCAGCGAGGGCACGTGCTTGAGCAGCACCCAGTACAGCGGGAACACGCCCCAGAGCACGTAAGAGGCGATGGCGGCCGCGAGGCCCTTGCGGTCGATGGCGGCGCTGGCGGTCACGGCGGCTCCCGGGGTGGGCGGCGATTATCCGCCCTTGCCCGGCGCCGCGGGCGCAACGGTGTGTCGCCCGTGGCGGGCTTACTGGGCGCGCAGCGCTGCCGTCACCGGCATGCGGGCGGCGCGAATGGCGGGCGCCAGGCCGCCGATGAAGCCGATGAACAGCGCCAGGCCCAGGCCGGTCATCACCAGCCCCGGCGTGACCGCGAACTTGAAGGCCACCTGGGTGAAGCCGCTGCCCAGCGTGCTCACCGAGTAGCCGTTGAACACCAGGTAGGCCAGGCCGGCACCCAGCACGCCGCCGGCCACCGCCAGCGCCAGCGCCTCGGCCATCACCGAGGCGATCACCGGCGTGACGCCGAAGCCCAGCGCGCGCAGCGTGCCGATCTCGGCCGTGCGCGCCGACACCGCCGAATACATGGTGTTGAGCGCGCCGAAGGTGGCGCCGATGGCCATGATCAGCGCCACCAGACCGGCCAGCACGCCGATGGTGGCGGTGAGGTTGCCCGATTGGCCCGAGAAGAAATCGCGCTCGCGCCGCGCCTCCACGTTGAGCTGCGGGTCGGAGGTGAGGCGCTTTTCCAGCGCGTCGAAGCTGTCGGTGTTGGCCAGCTGCAGCAGCAGCGACGAGTAGCCGCTGCGGTTGAAGGCCGACTGCGCGGTCTCGGCGTCGGCCCACAGTTCCGATTCGTGCGCGTCGCCGCCGGTGCTGAAGTGGCCCACCACGGTCCAGGTGGAGCCGCGGAAGCGCAGCGTGGTGCCTACGCCCAGCCCCTCGAACTGCAGGCTGGCGGCCTGGCCCACGATCAGCTCGCGCAGGCCCGGGCGGAACATGCGCCCGGCGACGATGCGCAGTTCGGGCCGGATGGCGAAACCCGCCGGCTCGACGCCGCGCAGGGTGACGTTGGCGCCGCTGCGCTGACCCTTGCGCGGCACCTCGGTGACGATGATCAGTTCGCCCGAGGCTTGCGGTAGGCCATCCGGCCCGCGCGCGATGGCCGGGTCCTGCTTCACCAGCGTGCCCGAGGCGCGGTCGAGGAAACTCGCCAGCTCGCCGTTCGAGCCACCGCGCGTCACCACCACGCGATCGTCGCGGCCGGTGCCCGAGAGCGTCTTCTCGAGGCCCGAGGACATCGACAGCAGCGCCACCATCACGCCCACCACGCCGGCGATGCCGATCACGATCACCAGCGACGCGCCCAGCCGCTGCGGCACGCTGCGCAGGTTCATCAGCACGATCTCGCGGACCTGGGTGAAGGTGCTCATCAGCGGCCCGCCAGTGCGTCGACGATGCGGATGCGCAGCGCGTGCAGCGCCGGCGGCACGCCCACCAGCAGCGACAGCAGCACCACGCTCACGCCGGCGATGGCCCAGACCCGGCCGTCGGTTTCCACCGGGAATTCCGGCGGCAGCACGCCGGTGGCCAGGTTCGCCAGCAGCATGCCCGCCAGTGCGCCCAGGAAACACAGCACGAAGGCCTCGGCCAGCACCAGCGCCATCACCGTGCGGTCGGTGAAGCCCAGTGCCTTGAGCACCGCCAGCTCCGGCACGCGTTCACGCACCGCCTGCGACATGCTCACGCCAGTCAGGAACAGGATGGAGAAAAACACCGCGCCGGTGATCAGGTTCACGATCAGGCCGATGTCGCCGAGCTGGCGGATGAAGCCCAGCTGGAATTCCTGCTCGCTCTGGGTCTTTGTCTCGTCGGCGGAGTTGTCGAACTTCTCGTCGATGAGCATGGACACTCGTTCGGACGCCTGCGGGTCGTCCACCACCACCACGAACACGCCCGCCAGGCCCTTGCCGCCGGCGCGCGCTTCGTCGAAGTGGCCGTAGTTGAGGTACATCAGGCCGGCGCGCTTCTGCCATTCCTCGTCGCGGCCGTCGAAGATGCCCACCAGCTCCCACTCCCAGGCGCGGGTGCCGTCGGTCTTGGTCCAGATGAAGGAGTTGAGCGGGATGGTGTCGCCCACCTTCCAGCCGAACTTGTCGGCCAGGTTGCGGCCGGCGATGGCGCCGTTGCGGGTGGAGATGAACTGGCGCCAGTTGTCCTCTGGCATCACCCACTCGGGGTAGGTGTCGCGCAGGCGCTGCGGGTTCACCGCGAACTGCGGGAAGAAGTTGCGCGGGTCCTGGTACTGGCCGCCGAAGAACTGCGAATGCGAGACGCGGCTGACGCCGGGCACCGCTTCGATCTGCGGCATCATGCGCATCGGCAGCGGCTGGGTGAAGCTGGTGCGGGCCTGGGTGATCAGGCGGTTGGCGCCCAGGAAATCGGCGCCGCCGGCGAACAGCGAGTTCACCGCCTGCAGCAGCCCCAGCAGCAGGAAGGCCGAGACCAGCGAGAACAGCGTCAGCGTGGTCCGCAGCTTCTTGCGGAACAGCCCCGCCCAGACCAGGCCGAAGTATTTCATCTCAGTGCGCCGGCGCCTCGTCCACCAGCGTGCCCTTGTCCAGGTGCACGGTGCGGCGGGCGTATTCGGCGGCCTTGGGGTCGTGGGTGACCATGACGATGGTCTTGCCGAATTCGCGGTTGAGCTGCTGCAGCAGGCGCAGCACTTCGTCGGCGGTCTTGCGGTCGAGGTCGCCCGTGGGTTCGTCGCAGATCAGCAGGCGCGGGTCGGACACCAGTGCGCGGGCGATGGCCACGCGCTGCTGCTGGCCGCCGGAGAGCTCGTTGGGCTTGTGCTTCGCGCGGTCGTCCAGCCCCACCAGCTTCAGCGCGATGGACGCGCGCCGCTGGCGTTCGCCCGCGCCCATGTCGGCCAGCAGCAGCGGCAGCTCCACGTTCTTCTGCGCGGTCAGCACCGGCATCAGGTTGTAGCTCTGGAAGATGAAGCCCACGGTGCTGGCTCGCCAGGCGGCCAGTTCGTCGCTGCCGAAGTCGTCGATGCGCTGGCCGCCCACCTTCAGCAGGCCGCCGCTGGGCGAATCGAGCCCGCCGATGAGGTTGAGCAGGGTGGTCTTGCCCGAACCCGAGGGGCCCATCAGCGCCACGAAATCACCCTCGGGGATGTCGAGGTCGATGCCGTGCAGCACTTCCACGCGCTGCTTGCCGCGCACGTAGGCCTTGGTGAGGCCGCGGATCTCGACCAGCGGGGTGGCCATGGCGGCGCCTTATTTCGTCGCCACGCGGTCGCCGTCGCCCAGGCCTTCCGGCGGCGACAGCACCACGGTCTCGCCGCCTTCCAGGCCGGCGGTGACCTGCTGGTCGGCGTCGCGCTTCTCGCCCAGGGTGACGGCGACGCGGCGGGCCACGCCCTCGGCCACCACGAACACGGCGCTGCCGCCCTCGCCGGTGACCACCGCCCGCCCGGGCACGAAGGCGCCCGCCGGCGGCGGCGCATCCACGCCGGCCGGGTCGAGGAAGCTCACGCGCACGCCCATGTCGGGCACGATGCGCGGGTCCTTTTCCTTGAGCGCGATGCGCACCTTCACCGTGGCCTTGGTGCGGTCGGCGGTGGGCACGATGGCGATCACCTCGGCCGGGATCTTCCAGTCCGGGTAGGCGTTGAGCACGGCCTCGACCGGCATCTTCGGAGTGACGCGGCCGATGTTGGCCTCGTTCACGTCCACCTGCACTTCCAGCGAATCCATGTCCACCAGCGTGCCGATGCCGGTGCGGATGGAGCCGCCGCCGGCGCTGATGGGCGAGATCATTTCGCCCGGCTGCGCGGCCTTGGCGACGATGACGCCGGCGAAGGGCGCGCGGATGACCGTGTTGTCCACGCCGAGGCCGGCGATGGCCAGCTGGTCCTGCGCCACCTTCACTGCGCGCTGCAGGCTGGCCAGGCGCGCGGCGCGGGCGTCGCGGTCGGCCACGGCGGCGTCGAGCGCCGAGGCGGCCACCAGCTGCTGGGCCGCCAGTTCGCGCTGGCGCACGAGGGTCTGGTTGGCCAGGGTCAGCTGGGCCCGGGCCTCGGTCAGCTGCGACTGCGACGAAGCGAGCTGGGCGCCGGCGAGGTCACGCTGCGCGGCGGCGTCGGCGTCGTCCAGGTAGGCCAGCACTTCGCCTTCGGCCACCACCTGGCCTTCTTCGATCAGCACCTCGCGCACCTTGCCGGTGATCTTCGAGGACACGGTGGCGATGCGGCGCGCGGTGACGTAACCGGAGGCGTCGAGCACCGAGGCGGTGCCCATTTCGGCGGCCTTGCGCGCCACCGCGGTTTCCACCACCACCGGCCGCAGCCCGTTCATCACCACCACGCCCAGCACCAGCACGGCCACCACGATGGCGGGCAGCAGCCAGCGCGGCCGGCGCTTCTTCGCGGGGCGGCGGTCGATGTGCAGTTGCTTGAGCAGGTCCTGCGGCGAATCCATGGGGCAACTCCGAAAACGGACCGGCGCAGTCTGCGCCGGTTCCGGTAGCGGGATTGTGAGCCGTCAGGCGGGCAGGGTCATCCTGCCGTTTGTCACTTTTTGCCGAAGCGGGCCTTGACCAGGCCCCAGGCCGCGCGCAGGCCCTGCGCCTCGCCGCCAGCCGGTTTGCCCGGGCGGTCGCTGTCGTTCCAGGCGTACACGTCCACGTGCGACCAGGCCTGGCCCTCGGGCACGAAACGCTCCAGGTAGAGCGCGGCGGTGATGGAACCGGCCATGCGCGAGGCGCCGGAATTGGCCAGGTCGGCCACGTTCGACTTCAGGTAGCTCAGGTAGGGACGCCACAGCGGCATGCGCCACAGCGGGTCGCGCGCGGCTTCGCCGGCGGCCAGGTAGTCGGCGGCCAGGCGCTCGTCGTTGGCGTACAGCGCCGGCAGGTCCGGGCCCAGGGCGATGCGGGCGGCGCCGGTGAGCGTGGCGAAGTCCATCAGCAGCTGCGGCCTGGCCTCGGCGGCGTAGGTGAGCGCGTCGCACAGCACCAGGCGGCCTTCGGCGTCGGTGTTGTCCACTTCCACGCTCAGGCCCTGGCGGGTGGCCAGCACTTCGCCGGGGCGGAAGGCGTTCGGGCCGATGGCGTTTTCCACTGCCGGCACCAGCAGCTGCAGGCGCACCGGAAGCTTGAGCGCCATTACCAGCTGGGCCAGGCCCAGGGCGTGGGCGGCGCCGCCCATGTCCTTCTTCATGTTGCGCATGCCGTCGGCGGGCTTGATGTCCAGGCCGCCGGTGTCGAAGCACACGCCCTTGCCGACGATGGCCAGGCGCGGGTGGGCGTCGTCGCCCCAGTTGAGTTCGATGAGCCGCGGCGCGCGGTGGCTGGCGCGGCCGACGGCGTGGATGGCCGGGAAATTCTGGTCGTTGAGCGCGTCGCCCACCACGCTGCGGCAGTGGCCGCCGTAGGCCTGCGCCAGGCGCACGGCCACGGCCTCGAGTTCGGCCGGGCCCATGTGCTCGGTCGGGGTGTTGACCAGGTCGCGCACCAGGGTGGCGGCCTTGAGCAGGGCGAAGGCCTCCGATTCGCCGGCCTCGGCGTTTTCCAGCACCAGCCGCGCCGGCGTGCGCGCGGGCTTGAGGTAACGCTCGAAGCGGTAGGCGCCCAGGCCCCAGCCCAGCAGGGCCTGGCCGGCCTCGGGCTTCACCGGCGAGTCGGTGGCGAGGCGGTAGCTGCCGGCCGGCAGCAGGCTGGGCAGGTGCGCCAGCGCCAGCGGGTCGCGGGCGTCGCTCACGCCGGCCAGCGCGAAGGCCGGGCGGCCGTCGGCGCGGGGCACCAGCAGCGGCGCGCCGGACTTGGGCGAAAACGCGTGCGCCTCCAGCCAGGCCACCACGGCGGCCGGCTGCGCCCCGCGCCAGGCCTCGAACGTGCCCGGGTCCACCAGCACCAGCGGCAGGGCGGCCGGGGCGGTGTCGGGGCTGGTGAAGCAGGCGGGCAGGCTCATCGGGACTCCAGGGCAGCGGGGTGGGATTCCAGCCAGTCGGCCAGTCCCGAAAGGGTAGCGAACTCGAGGTCGGGGCGGGGCAGGCCCAGGGGCCAGGATTCTTTCCTGCGGTTGATCCAGCAGCTGCGCATGCCGGCGCGGCGCGCGCCCACCACGTCCAGCAGCGGGTCGTCGCCGACGTGCAGCACCTCGTGCGGCTCCATGCCCAGGCGCTCGCAGGTGGCCATGAAGATGGGCAGTTCGGGCTTGGCGTGGCCCTGCTCGCGGGCGCTGACGAAGGCCCGGAAGTGCGCGCCGATGCCGATGCGCTCGAGGTCGGCGTTGCCGTTGGTGAGCGCCGCCACCGGCCAGCGCGCCGCCAGGCGCTCGAGCGCGGGCAGGGCGTCGGGGTAGAACACCACGTCGTTGCGGCTGGCGTAGAAGGCCTCGAAGGCGGCGTCGGCGTGCACCACGTCGTCGCCGGATTCGGCCAGCGCGCGCCGCAGCGAAATCATCCGTTGCTCGGTGAAATCGTGCACCAGGTGCGGGTGTTCGGCCGCCACCTGTTCCCGCAGCCGGCGCATGCGGTGGATGGGGAAACGCTGGGCGGTGCGCGGACAGCGCTCGCGCAGGAAGGCGTCGAGCGCCAGTTCGGCGCGCTCGATCAGGGGCCAGATCGGCCAGAGGGTGTCGTCGAGGTCGAGGCTCAGGGCCCGGGGCAGCATTTCCACCGGGGAATGATAGCCCGCGGGCCGGTGGCCCGGCCGTGAAACCCGGTCATTCCAGCAGCCGGGACCAGCCGTTCCAGGCCTCGACCCGGCTGGCCACGATCTTCAGGCACACCAGCATGGGCACCGCCACCAGCAGGCCGGCCACGCCCCACAGCCAGCCCCAGACCATCAGCCACAGGATGATGGCCAGCGGGTTGATGCGCATGGTGCGGCCCAGCACCATCGGCGTGAGCACCTGGCTTTCGAAGCCGTTGAGCACCAGGAAACCGGCCGCCGGCAGCAAGGCCGCGCCCAGGGTGTCGAACTGCGACAGCCCCACCAGCGCCAGCAGCAGCGCCATCAGCAGCGGACCGACGATGGGCGTGAGGTTCAGCGCGGCCGCCACCGCGCCCCACAGCACCGGGTCGGGCACGCCCAGCTGCCACAGCAGCAGGCCGGTGGCCACGCCCAGGGCCGCGCTGGTGGCGCTGACCGAGAGCATGTAGCGCGACAGGTCGCTCTGCACCTGCTGCACGATTTCTTCGGTGAGCTGCTTCTGCGCGCGCGTGGGCCGCAGCATCAGCAGCTTGCGCAGCACGTCGTCGCCGTAGACCAGGAAGCTGAAGGTGAGCAGGATCACCGCCAGCACCGGGCCCAGCACGCGCGGCGTGGCGTCGATCAGGTCGGGCTGCGGCGGCTGCACCACCACGGTTTCGTTGCCCTGGTCGCGGCCGCCGGTGAGTTCGCCGAGGGATTCGCGGGCGCGGCTGGCCTGGTTGAAGGTCTCCACCATCTCGCGCAGCTTGGGCGCGGCTTCGCGCATCACGAACGGCACCTTGCGCACCCAGTCCGCCGCCGGCGCCGACAGGAATACGCCGGTGGCGCCCAGCGAGCCCAGCAGGCCCAGCACCAGCAGCAGCGCCGAAATCCCGCGCGGCAGCCAGCGCAGCGGCGCGCGCCGCATCAGCGGGCTCAGCAGCAGGGCGAAAAAACCCGCCAGCACGATCGGCAGGATCAGGCTGCTGGCCAGGTAGCAGGTGTAAAGCGCCCCGCCGATGACCAGCGTCCAGAGCAGCCGCGTGTTGCCACGGGCCGTCTCGGCGGCGGGTTCAGGCCGCGCCGCGGGCGGCTTCGGCGTCGCCGGTTTCGCTTTCGTCGGCGGGTTCTTCGGCATCTTCGGTTTCGGCGTCTTCATTCGGTTCCTGAAGCCCGGCGGCCGCGGTGATGCCGGCCACGATGCCCGGCAGAACGGCGTCGAGCACCATCGAGAACAGCGGCCCGCCCAGCACCTTGCCGGCCAGCGAAGGCCCGGCCTTGGGTTCGCGGAAACCCACCGCGAAGCCCAGCGCCAGGCCCGAGAGCACGATGCGGCCCGGCGTGGCGGTGCGCTTCACTTCCGCCGACAGGTGCGCGCGCGCTTCGGCGATGGCCTCGCGCCGGCGCTGGCATTCGGCCTCGGCGGCCTGGGCGGCGGCGATCTTGTCGGCCAGGCTCACGGCGCCGCGTCCTGGTCGGGCAGGCCCTGCAGGCCGAGCTTGATCTGGCGCCGGGTGCCTTCGAAATCAGCGTGGCGCAGCAGCGATTTCGCCCGCAGCACGCCCAGCCAGGCCAGGCCGGCGCTGAGCAGCATCGGGATGGCGATGGCCAGCAGCCAGGGCGCGCCCAGGGCGCGGATGCCGGCCACCAGCAGGGCGGTGAGCAGGCCGTAGGCGGTGGCCACCATCACCATGGACAGCAGCAGGAACACCAGCGCCTGTACCAGCGCGTCGCGGGCCAGGCCCACTTCGGCGGCGAACAGCTGGCGCAGCGCGTGCAGCGCGCCGACGTAGGCGCCGGCGGTGTCGCGCGCGGCCTGCAGCACGGCCTGGGTGTCGTCGCCGAGCTTGCCGGCGCCGGCCGCGGCGCCCGGTTCGGTGTCGGCCATGGCCGGGGCTTACTTGCGGCGGGTGAGGGCGGCGACCAGGTAACCGGCCGCGAAGGCGATGCCGAACGAGGCCAGCGGCTTGCTGCGGATCAGGTCTTCGGCCTGGTCGAGCATGCCGCGGCCCTGGTCGAGCAGGCCCTGCAGCTTCTCGTCGAGTTCGGCGCCTGCCTCCCTGGCGGCGGCGGCGCCGGCTTCCAGCGCGTCGGTGACGCCGGACTTGAGCGCGTCACGCGCCTCGCCGAGGTTTTCCTTGGCCTGGTCGATGTGCCGGGCTTTTTCTTCCGGGGAAGGACTCATGGCGGGCTCCTCGTGGTCGTTCGCGCCACCTTACACCGTCGCCGTGGCCGGCGGCGGTGTCACTGCATCACGAGGTAACCCACGCGGCCGCCGCGCACCACGTCGAGCTGCAGCTGGCGCGGCGCGTCGGCCAGGCGGTCGCGGAAGGCCTGCAGGTCGTCCACCCGGCGCTGGTTGATGCCGCGGATGTAGTCGCCCGGGCGCAGGCCGGATTCGGCGGCGCGGCTGCCGGGTTCGACCTTGCTGGCCACCACGCCGTACAGGCCCTGCTGGCGCACGCGCTCGGGCAGTTCGGTGAGGGTGGCGCCGGCCAGGCGCGGGTCGATCTGCTTGCCGTCCACCTCGGTGGCGCGGACCTTGAGCACGGCCTGCACGCTCAGGCGGCGGTCGTCGCGCAGCAGGTCCAGCGCCACCGGCTTGTCCACCGGCAGCAGGCCCTCGAGGTTGCGCAGCGATTGCGCGCCGTCCACGCGCTCGCCGTTCGCGGCCACCACCAGGTCGCCCGGGCGCACGCCGGCGGTTTCCGCCGGGGAACCGCGGTAGACGCGGGTCACCAGGGCACCGCGCTGGTTGGCCGGCAGGCCCAGCTGCTCGGCCAGGCGGGGACTGAGGTCTTCGCTGTCCACGCCCAGCGAGCCGCGGCGCACTTCGCCGTAGGCCAGCAGCTGGCGCTTCACCTCGTCGGCCAGGTTCACCGGGATGGCGAAGCCCAGGCCGATGTTGCCGGCGGCGCTGCCGCGCGGGTTGAAACTGGCGGTGTTGATGCCCACCAGCTCGCCGCGCAGGTTGACCAGTGCGCCGCCGGAATTGCCCGGGTTGATGGAAGCGTCGGTCTGGATGAAGTTCTGGTAGCCCAGGCCCTGCAGGCCGCTGCGGCCCACGGCCGAGACGATGCCGCTGGTGACGGTCTGGCCCAGGCCGAAGGGATTGCCCACGGCCACCACGAAATCGCCCACCCGCAGCCGGCTCGAATCGGCCAGCGGGATCGCCACCAGGCCTTCGGCGGGGATGCGGATGACGGCCACGTCGGTGTCTGGGTCGGAGCCGATGAATTCGGCTTCCAGGGTGCGGCCGTCGGCCAGGGTGACCGAAACGGCGTCGGCGTTTTCGATGACGTGGTGGTTGGTGAGCACCAGGCCGCGTTCGGCATCCACCACCACGCCCGAGCCCAGCGACTGCTGGGTGCGCTGCTGCGGCATGCCGGGCATGCCGAACAGTTCGGCCAGCGGGTTGCGCACGCGCACCACTTGCTGGCTGTAGATGTTCACCACCGCCGGGGTGACCTTTTCCAGCATGGGCGCCAGCGAGGGCAGGGCCACGCCCTCCAGCTGGGCCGGCAGGGCGGCTTCGGCCGTGCGGGGCAGGGCCAGGCGGGCGGCGGTGTCGAGCGCGGCCTCGCCCCGGGTCGGCGGCGCGGCGTCGGCCGGGGCGCCGGGCTGGGGCCGCCCGGGGGCGGCCCCCGCCCCCGCCCGGGCGGGGGGGCCCAGGGCGGCGGCGGCGGGGGCGGGGGCGCGCGGGCGGGCGGCAGGGG
>JAIBEO010000130.1 GCA_019459185.1 Rhizobium sp.
AGGCGGCGGCCGCGGGCGTCCCGGGGAATATGGCGGGGCCGGGTAAATACAAAGGCCCCAGCCGGAAACCCCCCGACCCCCTTCCCCCCCCCTCCGGCCCCGCCGCTAAAAAATTCGGGGTCATATAAAAAATCCCCCAACGGCTAATTATTACTCTGACCCCTATTTTCCTTTGTAGATCATGTAGACGTCGGCGCGTTGGTAGTGGCTGCCGGGCTTGATGCCCGGCTGCATTTCGAAGCCGACGCTTTCGTAGAGCTTGAGCGCGGGCTGCAGGCGGCGCTGCGATTCCAGGAACAGCTCCCTGCCGCCGAGGCGGTGGAACTCGGCGATGGCCGCTTCCATCAGCTTGCGGCCGATGCCCAGGCCCTGGTGGCCGCCGGTGACCGCCATCTTGGTCAGTTCGTACACGCCGGGGTCGTCGGGCATCAGCGCGCAGGTGCCCACCACCTCGTCGCCGACCAGGGCGAACAGGATGCTGCCGCCGGGGGTGAGGATGTGTTTTTCCGGCTCCGACAGCACCGCGTGGTCGATGGGTTCGATCTTGAAGTACTTGGCCAGCCACTCGGCGTTGAGCCGGTAGAAGTGCTCGCGCAGCTCCGGCGCGAACGGGACGATGCGCAGTGACGCCGACTTCAGCGCGCGCACGCGCCGGGTGACGTCGGCCGGCAGCGGGCGTTCGTCCAGGCTGGCTTCGTAGTGCGAGAGGGCGGACAGCAGGTCCACGCCCGTGTCCATGATCCGGCGCTCGACGCTGGCACGCATGGCCTGCCAAAGCGGCCGCGCCTTGCGCAGTTCTTCCTCGGCCTTCGGCGCCAAAGCCAGCACGCGCTGGCGCCGGTCGCCGCCTTTCTGGCGCATCAGGAAGCCTTCGCGGGTGAGCTTGTTGGCCAGCTGGCTCACTGCCGAATGGCTCAGCCCCACCTCGCGGGCGATGTCGCCCACGGCCATCGGCCCGCGCTGCTGCAGCAGCCGCAGCACCGGGAACCAGCGCGCCTGCAGCGCGATGCCGTGCTCCCGGTAGATCTGGTCCACCAGGTCGTAGCTGCGGTCGCTGAGCGCCTTCAGGCGGCTCGCCAGGGCCAGGGTGCCCTGTTCGGAAAGGAAGCTCATGGCATTCTCGGCAGATATTGCGTAAGTGCTAACATAAACCGATCCGAAGACCGGAGACAATAGGCCCTGATGAACCCCGGCCGCCGCCTCTCCCTGATCGTCGCCTGCGCCCTGTTCATCGAGAACATGGATTCGACGGCCATCGCCACCTCGCTGCCGGCGATCGCGGCCGACCTGGGCACCGAGCCGATCGCGCTCAAGCTGGCGCTCACCGCCTACCTGCTGGCGCTGGCCGTGTTCATCCCGGTCAGCGGCTGGGTGGCCGACCGGTTCGGCGCCAGGCGCACCTTCATGGCGGCGATCGCGGTATTCCTGCTCGGCTCCATCGGCTGCGCCGCCAGCGACAGCCTGGAACAGATGGTGGCCGCGCGTTTCCTGCAGGGCATGGGCGGCGCGCTCATGGTGCCGGTGGGCCGGCTGGTGCTGCTGCGCACCGTGCCCAAGAACGAACTGGTGCAGGCGCTGAGCTGGCTCACCATCCCGGCGCTGGTGGCGCCCATCATCGGCCCGCCGGTGGGCGGCTTCATCGCCACCTACAGCGACTGGCGCTGGATCTTCCTGATCAACCTGCCGATGGGCGCGCTGGGCCTGGTGCTGGCCTGGCGCTACGTGCCCGACCTGCGCGAACCGGTGAAGCCGCTGGACTGGACCGGCTTCGCGCTCTCGGGCCTGGGCCTGGCGCTGGCGCTGTTCGGTTTCTCCACGCTGGGACGGCACATGGTGTCCACGCCGGTGGCGCTGGCCTGCCTCCTGCTGGGCCTGGCCGGCATGGCGGCCTATGTGTGGCATGCGCGCCGCCATCCGCACCCGCTGATCGACCTGGGCCTGCTGAAGCTGCCCACCTTCCGCGCCGGCGTGCTGGGCGGCACGCTCTTCCGCATCGGCATCGGCGCCACGCCTTTCCTGCTGCCGCTGATGCTGCAGCTGGGCTTCGGCCTGAGCCCGCTGGCCTCGGGCCTGCTCACCTTCGTTTCGGCGGTGGGCGCGATGTTCATGAAGACCATCGCGGCGGCCGTGCTGCGCCGCTTCGGCTTCCGGCGCGTGCTGTGGATCAACGCGCTGCTGGCCTCGGTGCTGCTCGCGGGTTTCGGGCTGTTCCGCGCCGACACGCCGCACTGGCTCATCATGGGCGTGCTGCTGGTGTCGGGTTGCTTCCGCTCGCTGCAGTTCACCAGCCTCAATGCCATCAGCTACGCCGAGGTGGACCAGGCGCGCATGGGCCAGGCCAGCAGCCTGTCGGGCATGATGCAGCAGTTCTCGCTGGCGCTGGGCGTGGCCATCGGCGGTTATGCGCTGCAGGTGGCCGGCGCGTTCACCGGCAACGACTACGCCGACGCCGGCAACTTCGGCTGGGCCTTCCTGACCGTGGGCACCATCTCCGCGCTGTCGGCCTGGGTGATGTTCCGGCTGCCGCGCGACGCCGGCGCCGAAATGGCCGGCCGCGCGCAGGCGGGGCAGGAAGTGGCGGAGCCGAAGGCCGCCCAGCGCCCCGCCACCTAGACGCGCACCGCATTTGTAGGAGCGGCTTCAGCCGCGAAACCCTTCGCGTGTAGGAGCGGGGGGGGGGCGGGGGGGCGGGGGGGGGGAGGTGGGGGGGGGGGGGGCGGGCGGGCCAAATGGGGGGGGGGGGGGGGGGCGGGGAAAAAAATAGGGGGGGGGGGGGGGGGGGGGGGGGGGGGGGGGGG
>JAIBEO010000151.1 GCA_019459185.1 Rhizobium sp.
GCCCCCCCCGGCGGCCCGGCGGCGCCGGCGCGCGAGCCCACCGGCCACGCCGCGCTCGACGCCGCCCTGCCCGCCGGCGGCTGGCCCGAGGCCGCGCTGGTGGAACTGCTGATCCCAGTGGACGGCGTGGGCGAACTGGCCCTGCTGCTGCCCACGCTGGCCCGGCTCACCCGCGCCGGCCGCGAGCTGGCCTGGGTGGACCCGCCCTACCGCCCCTACGCCCCGGCCCTGGCCCGCGCCGGCATCGACCTGGCGCGTCTGCACGTGGTGGACACCGGTGGCCGGCAAACGGCCTGGGCGCTGGAACAATGCCTGCGCAGCCAGGCCTGCGGCGCCGTGCTGGGCTGGCCGCCGCGCGCCGACGACAAAACCCTGCGCCGCCTGCAGGTGGCCGCCGAAACCGGGCAGGCCCTGGGTTTCCTGTTCCGGCCGCTGGCGGCGGCACGCAACGCCTCGCCGGCGGCGCTGCGGCTGCAGTTCGAGGCCGGCGCGCTGCGCGTGCTCAAGTGCCGCGGCGGCCACCCGCCCGCGGCGCCGGTGCCCTGGGCGCCGGCCCCGCTGCACTGATGCCGGCCCGCCGTGCTCTGGGCCGCCATCCACCTGCCGCGACGGGCGCTCGACGCCGCGCTCCGGCGCCAGCCTGACCCCCTCGCCCCGCTGGCCCTGGCCGAGGGCCCGCCACAGCGACGCGTGGTAGCGATGGCGAACGAATCGGCGCGCGCCGCCGGCGTCCGCCCGGGGCAGCCGCTGGCGGCGGCGATGGCGCTGTGCCCGAAACTCGCTGCCCTGCCCTGGGACGAAGCCGAGGCCGCCCGCCTGCTCGACCTCGCCTGCGCCTGGGCCTACCGCTATTCCGGCCAGGTCTGCCGCGACGAGGCCGACACGGTGTGGCTGGAAGTGGGCGGCAGCCTGGGCCTGTTCGGGCCCTGGCCGCGCTTCGAGCGCCTGCTGCGCGACGACCTGCGCGCGCTGGGCCTGGCGCACGCGCTGGCGGTGGCGCCGACGCCGCTGGGCGCGCTGTGCCTGGCCAAACACCAGGACGGCATTGCCGTGCGCGACGCCGCGCAGCTGCGCCGCGCGCTCGACGCGCTGCCGCTGGCGCACGCACCGCTCGACGAACGCACCCGCGAAGCCCTGGCCGGCATGGGCGTGCGCCGGCTGCGGCAGCTGTTCGCGCTGCCGCGCGCGGGGCTGCGCCGGCGCTTCGGCGCGGGCCTGCTGGAGGTGCTCGACCGGCTCACCGGCGACGCGCCCGACCTGCGTCCCTGTTACCAGCCGCCGGACCTGTTCGAAGCGCGCTTCGAATTCGACGACGAAGTGCGCTACCACACCGGCCTGCTGTTCCCGCTGCGCCGGCTGCTGGGCGACCTGTGCGCCTTCCTGGTCGGCCGAGACGGCGGCGTGCAGCGCTTCGAGCTGGTGTTCGAACACGACCTGCGCCCGCCCAGCACGCACGTCGTGGGCGCGATGGCGCCCGAGCGCGACCCGGCGCGGCTGTTCGAGCTGGCGAAGCTGGTGCTCGAGCGCGAACCCATCCCGGCGCCGGTGCGCGCCTTCGGCCTGCGCGCCGCGGAACTGCCGCCGTTCGTGCCGGCGGGGCGCGACCTGTTCGAGGCGCGGCCAGCCAGCGCCATGGACTGGCCGGCGCTGCAGGCGCGGCTGCAGGCGCGGCTGGGCGAGGACGCGGTGTACCAGTGGGCGCCGCACGCCGACCCGCGGCCCGAACGCGCGCAGCGGCGCGTGCGGGAACTGCGCGGGCGTTTCCTGGCGCCGCCGCCGCTGCCGCGCCCGGCCTGGCTGCTCGAGCGCCCCATCCCGCTGCGCGGGCCGGCACCGCGACTGCTGGCGGGGCCCGAGCGCATCGAGTCGGGCTGGTGGGACGGCGACGACGTGCGCCGCGATTATTACGTCGCCGAAACCGCGGCCGGCCAGCGCGCCTGGGTGTTCTGCGCGGCCGGCGAACGCGGCCCCTTCATGCTGCACGGCTGGTTCGCGTGAGCCTGCCGGGTTATGCCGAACTGCACTGCCTGAGCCACTTCAGCTTCGGGCGCGGGGCGTCGGGCGCGCGCGAACTGTTCGAGCGCGCGAAGCAGCAGGGTTACGCCGCGCTGGCGATCACCGACGAAGCCACGCTGGCCGGCATCGTGCGCGCCTGGGAGGCGTCGAAGGCCACCGGACTGCCGCTCATCGTCGGCAGCGAAATCCGGCTCGACGACGGCCTGCGCTGCGTGCTGCTGGTGGAAGACGAGACCGGCTACCGGCGCCTGTGCGAACTGATCACCACCGGCCGCCGGCGCAGCGCCAAGGGCGAATACCGGCTGGCGCGCGCCGACCTCGGGGGCGACACCACCGGCCTGCTGGCGCTGTGGCTGCCCGACGCCACGCCCGACGAAGGCGAAGGCGCCTGGCTGCGCGACCGTTTCCCCGGCCGCTGCTGGCTGGCGGTGGAGCTGCACCGCGGCCCCGACGACGACGCCAGGCTGGCGCGGCTGCAGGCACTGGCCGCGGCGCTGGGCCTGCCCGCCGTGGCCACCGGCGACGTGCACATGCACGTGCGCGGCCGGCGCGCGCTGCAGGACGTGCTGGCCGCTACCCGGCAACGCCTCGCCATCGCCGAGGCCGGCGCTTTCCTGTTCCCCAACGGCGAACGCCACCTGCGCACGCGCCGCGCGCTGGCCGCCATCTACCCGCACGCGCTGCTGGAGGAAAGCCTGGCCATCGCCGCGCGCTGCCGCTTCGAGCTCGGCACGCTGCAGTACCGCTACCCGCGCGAGCTGGTGCCGGAAGGCGAGACGCCGACGAGCTGGCTGCGAACGCTGGCGGAACAAGGCATGGCGCGGCGCTGGCCCGAGGGCGTGCCTGCGAAGGTTCGACGGCAAATCGACGAAGAACTCTCGCTCATCGCCGAGCTGGAATACGAAGCCTTCTTCCTCACCGTGCACGACGTGGTGGGGTTCGCGCGCGGGCAAGGCATCCTGTGCCAGGGCCGCGGTTCGGCGGCGAATTCGGCGGTGTGTTTCGCGCTGGGCATCACCGAGGTGGACCCGGTGCGGATGAACCTGCTGTTCGGGCGCTTCCTGTCGAAGGAACGCAACGAGCCGCCGGACATCGACGTGGACTTCGAGCACGAGCGGCGCGAGGAGGTCATCCAGTACCTCTACCGCAAGTACGGGCGCGAGCGCGCCGCGCTGGCCGCCACCGTCATCTGCTACCGCGGCAAGAGCGCGGTGCGCGACGTGGCGAGGGCGCTGGGCCTGCCGCCGGACCAGGTGGACCAGCTCAGCCGCTGCTTCGCCTGGTGGGACGGTGAGGCCGACGTGGAACAGCGCGTGCGCGAGCGCGGCTTCGACCCGGAATCGCCGGTGCTGCGCCGTGTGCTGGCGCTCACCCGGCAGCTGCTCGACGCGCCGCGGCACCTGAGCCAGCACGTCGGCGGCTTCGTCATCTCCGACCAGCCGCTGCACCACCTGGTGCCGGTGCAGAACGCCGCCATGCCCGACCGCACCATCATCGAATGGGACAAGGACGACCTGGAATCCCTGGGCCTGCTGAAGGTGGACTGCCTGGCGCTGGGCATGCTCACCGCGGTAAGCAAGTGCCTGGCCCTGCTGCGCGCGCACCGCGGCCGCGACCTGGCGCCGGCGACCATTCCCGCCGAAGACCCGGCCACCTACGCCATGATCCAGCGCGCCGACACCGTGGGCGTGTTCCAGGTGGAATCGCGCGCGCAGATGGCCATGCTGCCGCGGCTCAAGCCGCGCACCTTCTACGACCTGGTGGTGCAGGTGGCCATCGTCCGGCCGGGCCCCATCCAGGGAAAGATGGTGCATCCCTACCTGCAGCGGCGGCAGGGCCTGGAGCCGGTGACCTACCCGTCGGCGGCGCTGGAGGAAGTATTCCGGCGCACGCTGGGCGTGCCGCTGTTCCAGGAGCAGGTGATGCAGGTGGCGATCGTCGCCGCCGGTTTTTCGCCCGGCGAAGCCGACGAGCTTCGGCGCGGCATGGCGGCCTGGAAACGCCGCGGCGGGCTCGACCATTTCCGCCAGCGCCTGTTCGACGGCCTGGCCGCCAACGGCTACGACAGCGAATTCGCCGAGCGCATCTTCGAGCAGATCCGCGGTTTCGGCAGCTACGGTTTCCCGGAGTCGCACGCGGCCAGCTTCGCGCTCATCACCTACGTCAGCTGCTGGCTCAAGTGCCACGAGCCGGCGGCCTTCACCTGCGCGCTGATGAATTCGCAGCCGCTGGGCTTTTATTCCAACAGCCAGCTGGTCCAGGACGCGCGCCGACACGGCATCGCGGTGCGGCCGGTGGACGTGCGCCACAGCCACTGGGACAACACGCTCGAACCCTGGCCCGGCGACGACGCGCGCCAGCCGGCGCTGCGGCTGGGCCTGCGCGAGGTGTCGGGCCTGCCGGCCACCGCGGCCGAGGCGCTGGTGGCGGCGCGCGCGGCGCGACCCTTCGCCAACGTGCCCGACCTGTGCCACCGCGCCGGCCTGGACGAACGCACGCGCGCCCTGCTGGCCGAGGCCGGCGCGCTCAAGGGCCTGGCCGGGCACCGGCACCGGGCGCGCTGGGCCGTGGGCGGCGTCGAGGCGCAGCTGCCGCTGTTCGAGACCTCGCCGCGCGAGGACGCCGTCACCCTGCCCGTGCCCACCGCCGGCGAAGACCTGCTGGCCGACTACGCCCGCCTGGGCCTGAGCCTGGGGCCGCACCCGCTGGCCCTGTTGCGCAGGCAGCTGGCTGCGCGCCGCTACCGCCGCTCACGCGAACTGCGGGAACTGCCGCACGGCAGCCGCGTGCGCGCCGCCGGCCTGGTGACCATGCGCCAGCGCCCGGAAACCGCCAGCGGCACCACCTTCGTCACGCTCGAGGACGAGGACGGCATGGTGAACGTGGTGGTCTGGCGTGACCTGGGCGAACGCCAGCGGCGCGTGCTGCTCGAATCGCGGCTGCTGGGCGTGGAAGGCCGCTGGGAAACCGTGGACGGCGTATACCACCTGATCGCCAACCGGCTGCACGACGAAAGCCCGCTGGCGGCCAGCCTGCGCACGACCTCGCGCGACTTCCGCTAGCCGCCGCCGAGCGCCATCGGCTCCACCAGCGAAGCGCCCTGGTGCCGCGGGTCGCCCACCGCCGCCGACACCGGGTACACGGCCAGCGGCACTTCCGACGGCTGCAGCCAGGCCTGCGCTTCGTGCACCGGGCCCTGAAGCCACGCCACCCAGCCCTCCTCGGGCAGCACCTGCGGCTGGCGCTCGTGCACGCGGCGCACCTCGCCCCGCGCTTCGGTCGTCACCACGGTGTAAGTGGCCACCGTGCGACCCCCGGCATCAGTCCAGCGCGACCACAGCCCGGCGAACATCATCGGGTTGTCGCCCGCCTTCGAACGCAGGAAATACGGCTGCTTGCGCTTGCCACCCTCGTCCACCCATTCGTACCAGCCGGTCACCGGCACCAGGCAACGCTGGCCATGCCGCCATGCGTCGCGGAAGGCGGGCTTTTCCGCCAGCGTCTCGGCGCGGGCGTTGATGGTGGAATAGGCGATCTTCGGGTCGCGCGCCCAGTGCGGCAGCAGCCCCCAGCGCATGGACTCCAGGCCCGGCCCGCCCGGGCCGGCCACCACCACCGGACTGACCACGCTGGGCGCGATGTTGTAGTGCGCGAAACCCGCCAGCGGGTTGACCACGTGGTCCACGAACCCGGGTACGAGGTTGCCGGCATTGAACGGGCCGAACAGGGCATAGCGCGCGCACATGTCCCCAGTCTAGCCCCGCCTGGCCACCCGGGAGGCGGCCAGGCGGGGACAACGCCCGAGGCGTGGCGACTAGCGACCCTCCGGCGTCGGGCGGTCCGGGTCCAGGCCGCACTGCGTGGCGGCTTCCTGGTTGTGGCTCACCAGCACCCAGCGGTCATCCATGCGCTGGTAAACCGCCGTGGTCTGGGTTCCCGATTCGCAAGTGCTGATCACCATCAGCGAACCTTCGGGCGCGCCGAGCCCGGGCGCAGGGTCGCCACAGCCGACGACGATGCAATCCTTCGTCGTCGGTGGCGGCAACGCGGGAGCCCATGCGCCAGGACCGGCCGCGACCGACTGACACTGCTGCGTTTCAAGCGTCACCGAGAAACTCATCGGCCGCGCCGGAAACCGCTTGGGCTCGATGCCCTTGGCGTGGCGGGGGCCGGTGCCAAGCTCGACGTCCAGCCGCGCCAGCATGGCATCGAAATCGGCGTCGGCCCGGGTATAGAGCTTGTAGCTGGTCTCCGAGGTACACCGCTCGAGGGGCGTGGCGCGCACCGGTTCACGCGCACCCGAAGGCATCGAAAATCCCGCCAGGAGCGCCAGCAGCGCGCCCGCGACCACACATTGCCGCTTGTCCATCGTCATTTCTCCCTGGTCCGGAATCGGACGAACCAAGGATCGCCAGCCGGGATCGACGACGGCGTAGGAAAACAACCCCTCGTGTCGTCGCCGGATTGCGTTAGCGACGTCGCCGAAGAGAAAAATTCCCACTGCGGGCATGGACGCCGGCCGCAATACTCGGGAGGCGGAACCACTCCGCGCGACCCGGCGCCCTCATGGGGATGGCGCCGGGCCAATAACGAACACAAACAGGGGAACCAATGAACCGCAAACACCTTTTCGCCACGGCGCTCGCCGCGGTGGTCGCCTCGGGCTGCGCCAGCAATTCGAAGGACATCTCGACCTAGTACGTCAGCCCGCTGCAGTACAAGGACTACGAGTGCGACAGCCTCGCGGTGGAGATGTCGCGCGTCTCGCGCCGTGTTGGCGAACTGCAGGCCTCCATCGACAAGAACGCCAAGCAGGACAAGGTCGCGACCGGCGTCGGCCTGGTGCTGTTCTGGCCGGCCTTGTTCTTCATCGACGGCGACACCCCGGAGGCGGCCGAGTACGCGCGGCTCAAAGGCGAGTTCGAAGCCATGCAGACCGCGGCCAGCCAGAAGCAGTGTTCCATCGACGTCCAGCAGGGCTGAGCCGGCGACGCGGACGCGAAAAAGAAAAACCCGCCATCCGGCGGGTTTTTCCATTTGGTGCCGGAAACAGGAGTCGAACCTGCGACCTACGCATTACGAATGCGCCGCTCTACCAACTGAGCTATTCCGGCGGAAGGCGGGAATTCTAGGCGGCGGGGCCGCCCGGGTCAATTTACGAGGCTGATGCGCAGTTCCCTGGGCAGGGCGAAGACCACGTTCTCCGGCTCGCCCTCCAGGTGGTCCACCGTGGTGGCGCCCAGCTCGCGCAGGCGCTGCACCACGCCCTGCACCAGCACTTCCGGGGCCGAGGCGCCCGCCGTCACGCCCACCCGGGCCGCGCCGGCCACCCAGGCCGGGTCGATGCACTCGGCGCCGTCGATCAGGAAGGCCCGGGCGCCCTGCTTCTCGGCCAGCTCGCGCAGGCGGTTGGAATTGGAGCTGTTCACCGAACCCACCACCAGCACCACCTCGCACTGGCCGGCCAGGATGCGCACGGCGTCCTGGCGGTTCTGGGTGGCGTAGCAGATGTCGTCGTGCTTCGGGCCCTGGATGGCCGGGAAGCGCGCCTGCAGGGCGGCGATGATCTCGCGGGTGTCGTCCACCGACAGCGTGGTCTGGGTGGTGTAGGCCAGGTTGTCGGGCTGGGTGGGCTGCAGCGTGGCCACGCCGGCCACGTCTTCCACCAGGTGGATGTGGTTGTCGCCGTGCTCGCGGCGCCACTGGCCCATGGTGCCCTCCACTTCCGGGTGGCCGGCGTGGCCGATCAGCACCACGTCGCGGCCGGCGCGGCAGTGGCGCGCCACCTCGATGTGCACCTTGGTCACCAGCGGGCAGGTGGCGTCGAACACCTTCAGGCCGCGGCGCTCGGCCTCGGCGCGCACCGCCTGCGACACGCCGTGGGCGCTGAAGATGACGGTGGCGCCGGCCGGCACTTCGTCGAGCTCCTCGACGAACACCGCGCCGCGCTGGCGCAGGTCGTCCACCACGAAGCGGTTGTGCACCACCTCGTGGCGAACGTAGATGGGCGCGCCCAGCGATTCGATGGCGCGCTTGACGATTTCGATGGCGCGGTCGACGCCGGCGCAGAAACCGCGGGGATTGGCGAGCAGGACGTCCATGGCGGGATTATCCGTCCTTTCCGGGCGCCGGCGGCGCCTTGAAGCTGAACATCACCAGCAGCACCGCGCCCGCCACGATGGCCGAGTCGGCCACGTTGAAGGCCGGCCAGTGGTGCCTGCCCACGTACCAGTCGACGAAATCCACCACGTAGCCGAAGCGGATGCGGTCGATCACGTTGCCCACCGCGCCGGCCACCACCAGCGCGAACGGCAGCGCCGTGCGCCAGTCACCGCGCGGCGTGCGCGCCAGCCAGACGCCCAGGCCCAGGCTGATGACGATGGCCAGGCCGGTGAAGAACCAGCGCTGCCAGCCGCCCGCGTCGGACAGGAAGCTGAAGGCGGCGCCGTAGTTGTGCACCAGCGTCCAGTTCCAGAAACCGTCGATGAAGGGCACCGGCTTGAGGAATTCCAGCGAGGCCAGCGCGACCGCCTTGGTCCACTGGTCGATGGCGACCAGCAGCGCCGACAGGCCCAGCCAGGACAGCGCGTTCGGGCGCGGGCCGGCCATCAGAACCACCGGCGGGTCTCGCCCGCGCCGTTGACGTTTTCGACGCAGCGGCCGCAAAGCTCCGGGTCGTCGGCATGGCTGCCCACGTCGGCGCGGTAGTGCCAGCAGCGCACGCACTTGCCATGGCTGGTGGACACCGCGTGCACCCAGGGGCCGGCATCCTCGCCTTCCGCGGCGGGACGGCCGGCGACCGGCTTGAGGTCGAAGCGCGAGGTGATGAAGAAGAAGCGCAGCTCGTCGGCCACCGGGGCGAAACGCGCCAGCGTGGCTTCGTCGGCGTACACATCCACCTCGGCTTCGAGCGAGGCGCCGATGGCGCCGTTGGCGCGCATCGGTTCGAGCACCTTGCTCACCGCCTCGCGCAGCTCGAGCAGGCGGTCGAAATCCGCCGCCGAAAGCGCTGCGCCGGCCGGCATCGGCGCCAGGCCGTCGTACCAGGTGGTGAACAGCACGTGGCCCTCGCGCTGGCCCGGCAGGTGCTGCCAGATCTCGTCGGCGGTGAAGCTCAGCACCGGTGCCACCCAGCGAACGAAGGCCTCGGCGATGCGGAACATCGCGCTCTGCGCCGAACGTCGGCCGTGGCTGTCCACCGGCATGGTGTACAGGCGGTCCTTGGTGACGTCCAGGTACACCGCGCCCAGGTCGTTGGTGCAGAAGTTCTGCACCGCGGCCACCACGGCGGCGAAGTCGTAGGCGGCGTAGGCGGCCTGGATGCGGCCCTGCAGCTCGTGGGCGCGGTGCACGGCCCATTGGTCGAGCAGCAGCAGCTGGTCGTTGGGCAGCAGGTTCGCGGCCGGGTCGAAGCCATGCAGGTTGCCCAGCAGGAAGCGCGCGGTATTGCGGATGCGGCGGTAGCCGTCGGCCGTGCGCTTGAGGATGTCGTCGGACACCGACATCTCGTTGCGGTAGTCGGTGCTGGCCACCCACAGGCGCAGAACGTCGGCGCCCAGCGCGTCGTTCACCTTCTGCGGGTCCACTACGTTGCCGATGGACTTGGACATCTTGCGGCCCTGCGCGTCCACGGTGAAGCCGTGGGTGAGCACCGACTTGTAGGGCGCCGCGCGGTCCATGGCCACGCCGGTGAGCAGCGAGCTCTGGAACCAGCCCCGGTGCTGGTCGGAACCTTCCAGGTAGAGGTCGGCCGGCTTGCCCAAGCCCTCGGCCGCACGCGCCGCCAGCACCGCCTCGTGGGTGACGCCGGAATCGAACCAGACGTCGAGGATGTCGGTGACCTTGTCGTAATCAGCGGCCTCGGCGCCCAGCAGCTCGGCGGCGTCGAGCGCGTACCAGGCGTCGGCACCCTGCTGCGCCACGCGGTCGGCGACGGCGCGCATCAGCTCGACCGAACGCGGGTGCGGTTCACCGCTGACCTTGTGGATGAACAGCGCGATCGGCACGCCCCAGGTGCGCTGGCGGCTGATGCACCAGTCCGGCCGGCCTTCCACCATGCCGGCGATGCGCGCCTGGCCCCAGTCGGGCACGAACTGCACCTGCCTGATCGCGGCCAGCGCGTCGCTGCGCAGGCCCTTCTGTTCCATCGAGATGAACCACTGCGGCGTGGCCCGGAAGGCCACCGGCGACTTGTGGCGCCAGCAGTGCGGGTAGCTGTGCTCGAGTTTGCCGGCCGCGAGCAGCACGCCGCGCGCGCGCAGCAGTTCCAGGATCGAATCGTTCGCCTTCCAGATGAACTGGCCCTCGACCAGCGGCGTGCCCGGCAGGTACACGCCGTTGCCGCCGACCGGGTTGAGTTCGGGCGTCTTGTACTTCTCCAGAAGGCCGTATTTCACGCCGACCTGGTAGTCCTCCTGGCCGTGGCCGGGCGCCGTGTGCACCGCGCCGGTGCCGGCGTCGGTGGTGACGTGATCGCCCAGGATGACCGGGATGCGGCGCTCGTAGAACGGATGGCGCAATTCGAAGCCCTCGAGCGCGGCGCCGGTGGCGCGGCCAAGCACGACGGCCGCCTCGATTCCGTAACGCTTGAGCGCCGATTCATGCAGCGCCTCCGCCAGCACCAGCAGCACGCGCTTGCCTTCGCGCGCCGGGCCTTCGACCAGCACGTAGTCCACTTCCGGGCCCAGGGTGACCGCCAGCGAGGCCGGCAGCGTCCAGGGCGTGGTGGTCCAGATCGGCACCGCCACGACGGCGTCGCCGGCCTGCGCACCGAACTTCGCCGCCAGCGCGGCGGGTTCGAACGCGTCGTAGGCCACGTCGATCTGCGGCGAGACCTTGTCGGCGTATTCGATCTCGGCCTCGGCCAGCGCCGAGCCGCAGTCGAAGCACCAGTGCACCGGCTTCACGCCGCGGCTCAGATGCCCGTTCTCGATGATGCGGGCCAGCGCACGCAGCATGTCCGCCTCGAAGGCGAAGTCCATGGTGCGGTAGGGATGCTCCCAGTCGCCCAGCACGCCGAGGCGCTGGAAGTCCTTCGACTGCCCGGCGATCTGCTCGGCGGCGTATTCGCGGCACTTGGCGCGGAAGGCGGCGGCGTCGAGCTTGTCGCCGACCTTGCCGTACTTCTTCTCCACCACCAGCTCGATCGGCAGGCCGTGGCAGTCCCAGCCCGGCACGTAGGGCGCGTCAAAGCCCGAGAGCAGCTTCGACTTCACCACCAGGTCCTTGAGCACCTTGTTGACGGCGTGGCCGATGTGGATCGAACCGTTCGCGTACGGCGGGCCGTCGTGCAGCACGAAGCGCGGGCGGCCCTTGGCCTTCTCGCGCACCTGCGCATACAGCCCGCGCTGCTGCCAGCCGGCCAGCATGCCCGGCTCGCGCTTGGGCAGGTCGCCGCGCATCGGGAACGCCGTCTCCGGCAGGCTGATGGTGTGCTTGTAATCCTTGCCGCCGTTCTCGCTCACGCCGTCACTCCGCGTTCTTCCCTGTCTTGGCGCAAGGCGCGCCGGGCCTGCTCGGCGTCCCGGTCCATCTGTCGGACCAGGGCGGGCAGGTCGTCGAACTTCTCCTCGTCGCGCAGCTTGGCGACGAACTCCACTTCGATGCGGCGGCCATACAGGTCGCCCTCGAAATCAAACACATGCGCCTCGAGCAAGGGCTCGACGCCCTGCACCGTCGGCCGCGTACCCAGGCTGGCCACGCCGGCGCGCGGCTGCAGGCCGATGCCATGCACCCACACCGCGAAAATGCCGCCGAGCGCGGCGCGCTTGCCGGCCAGGCGCAGGTTCGCCGTAGGGTAGCCGAGCTGGCGGCCCAACTGCTTGCCGCGCACCACCTTTCCGCCGATGGCATAACGCCGGCCCAGGGCCAGGGCCGCGGCTTCCAGGTTACCGGCGGCCAGGTGCACGCGCACCGCGCTGGCGGACACGCGGCCGTCGGCGTCCACCACCGGCTCGATCTCGCCGGCTTCGAAGCCATGCACGTCGCCCAGCGCCTGCAGCAGCGCCAGGTCGCCCTTGCGGCCATGGCCGAAGCGGAAACCCGGGCCTACCCAGACTTCGCGCGCCGACAGCCGCTGCACCAGTACGCGCTCGACGAACGCTTCCGCGCTCATCGCGGTCATGGCGGCGTTGAAGCGCAGGAGGCCCACCACGTCCATGCCCAACCCTCGCAGGCCTTCGAACTTGGCGCGCGGCAGCAGCAGGCGCGCCGGCGGGTTGGCGGGGGCGAAGAATTCGCGCGGCAGTGGTTCGAAGCTCAGCGCCACGGCGGCCAGGTCCGCGGCACGCGCACGCGCCCGCACGTGGCCGACCAGGGCCTGGTGCCCCCGATGGAGGCCGTCGAAGGCACCGATGCAAACCACGCTGCCCTGCGGGCAATCCTGGTTGCCCACCACGTCCCGGAACAGCTTGCTCATGCCGAAATTATAGCCGGCAGCGCTCACCCGCCGCGCAGGTCGCGCGGGCGCCAGCCGGTGGCCAGCAGCGCCAGGCCGTAGGCTCCGGCACCTGCGGCCACCACGCCCAGCAGCAGCAGCCAGCGGGCCAGGCCGCCCCAGGCGCGCCAATCACCCACGGCGTTGGCCGCCAGCAGCACGGCGGCCGCCAGCGCCAGGCTGGCCAGCCCGATGCGCAGCAGGTGCCGGCCCCAGCCCGGGGACAGCGTGAATCCGGCGTCCCGGCTCAGGTAGCGCCATAGCAGCAGGGCATTGGCCAGGCCGGCCAGGCCCGTGGCCAGCGCGATACCGGCATGGCCCCCCGGCACGGCGCCCAGCCACAGCGGCGTGGTGATGGCGGCGGTCAGGCCCACGTTGATGAAGACCGTGGCCACGGCGGCGCGCATCGGCGTCCTGGTGTCCTGACGGGCGTAGAAGGCCGAAAGCAGGACCTTGCTGGCCATGAAGCCGGGGATTCCCAGGCTCATGGCCATCAGGCTCAGCGAGGTCATGCGACTGTCGGCGGCAAGGAACTCACCGCGCTCGAAGATGACCACCGCCAGCGGTTCGGCCAGCAGCGCCAGGCCCAGCGCCGCCGGCACCGCCAGCAGCAGCACCGTGCGCAGGCCCCAGTCGAGCGCAGCGGCATAGCCCACCGTGTCGGCGTCGGCGTGGCGGCGCGCCAGGTGCGGCAGGATCACCGTGCCCAGGGCCACGCCGAACAGGCCCAGCGGGAATTCGACCAGCCGGTCGGAGTAATACAGCCAGCTCTGGCTGCCATCCACCAGCAGCGAGGCGAACATGGTGCCCACGATCAGGTTGAGCTGGGCCACCGAGGACGAAAACAGCGTCGGCAGCATCAGCCGGCCGACCCGGCGCACGCCTTCGTGCCGGAGATCCAGCCGCAGGCGCGGACGCAGGCCCAGCCGGCCCATCGCCGGCCACAGCAGCGCCAGCTGCAGGGCGCCGGCCGCAAGCACGCCCCAGGCCAGCGCCTTCACCGGCACGGCCAGGAAGGGCGCCAGGCCGTACATGGCGGCGATCACGGCCAGGTTGTGCAGCACCGGGGTCACGGCCGGCAGGGCGAAGCGCTGGAAGCTGTTGAGCACCGCGCCCGAGAGCGCCGTCATCGACACCAGCGCCAGGTAGGGGAAGACGATGCGCAGCATGTCGGCGGTGAGGGCGAATTTCTCCGGGTCGTCCAGGCTGCCCGGGGCGATCACCGCCACCACCAGCGGTGCGGCCAGCATGCCCAGGCCGCTGACCACCAGCACGGTGGCGCACAGGGCGCCGGCCACGTGGTCGAGGAAATCCTTGAGCGCCTTCTCGTCGCCCTTCTGGCGCAGTTCCGACAGCACCGGCACGAAGGCCGAGGCGAAAGAGCCCTCGGCGAAGATGCGGCGCAGGTAGTTGGGGATGCGGTAGGCCACCGCGAAGGCGTCGACGATGCCGCCGGCGCCGAAGAAGCTGGCCTGCACCACGTCGCGCACGAAGCCGGCGATGCGCGACAGCAGGGTCATGGCGCTGAACACCGCCGTGGACCGCAGCAGGCCGCCCCGCGACTTGCCCTGGCCGGCCCCGCTCATGCCCCCACCCCCGGGGCGACAAGGGGGATTTGACTCAAGCCACTGAATCCTCCATAATTTCGGGTCTTTCCAGCACCACCCCCGAATCCCGGCCGGGAATTCGCACCCCGGCCCTCGTCCAACGATTTCAGGAGCCCTCCGTGGCCAACATCAAGTCCGCCAAGAAGCGCGCCAAGCAGACCGTCGTCCGCAACGCCCGCAATGCCAGCCAGCGTTCCATGCTGCGCACCGCCGTGAAGAAGGTCATCAAGGCCCTGGAAGCCAAGGACGCCGCCGGCGCCGAGGCCGCCTTCGCGACCGCCCAGCCGATCCTGGACCGCTACTCGGCCCGCGGCCTGATCCACAAGAACAAGGCTGCCCGCCACAAGAGCCGCATCACGGCCCACATCAAGGCCCTGAAGCAGGCCTGATCCGGCGGCGCCCCCGGGCGCCCCACCGATCGGCGAAAGAAGGCCGGCGCAAGCCGGCCTTTTTGCTGCCCGGGATTCGCCGGCGCCGGCCGGCCGGCGCGCGGACGCGACGGACGGCTCAGGCATTGCGGCTCATCTCCGCACGCGCGGCGACGTCCTGCGCCGCTTCCAGGGCTGCGGCCTTCTGGTCGTCGAAGAACTGCTGCACCTTCAGCACCACCGGCCAGGTGCCCTCGCGGCCGATGGCCGACACCAGGAACCAGGGCTCCTTCCAGTCCAGCGCCTCCACCACGGCCCGGGCGCGCGCCTGGCGCTCGTCCTCGGGCAGCAGGTCGGCCTTGTTCATCACCAGCCAGCGCGGCTTTTCCAGCATGGCCGGGTCGTGCTTGCGCAGTTCGGCCTCGATGGCGCGCACCTGCTGCACCGGATCCACCTGCTCGTCAAACGGGGCCAGGTCCACCAGGTGCAGCAGCAGGCGGGTGCGCTGCACGTGGCGCAGGAACTGCGCGCCCAGGCCGGCGCCGTCGGCGGCGCCCTCGATCAGGCCCGGGATGTCGGCGATCACGAAGCTGCGGTCGGTTTCGACGCTGACCACGCCCAGGTTCGGGTACAAGGTGGTGAACGGGTAGTCGGCCACCTTCGGCGTCGCGGCCGAGACGGCGCGGATGAAGGTGGACTTGCCGGCGTTCGGGAAGCCCAGCAGGCCGACGTCGGCCAGCAGCTTCAGTTCCAGGCGGATTTCGCGCTCCTCGCCGGGCGTACCCTGCCCGGCCTTGCGCGGCGCGCGGTTCACCGAGCTCTTGAAGTGCACGTTGCCCTTGCCGCCGACGCCGCCCTGGGCCACCAGGAGGCGTTCGCCGTGGTGGGTCAGGTCGCCGATGATCTCGTCGGTCTCGACGTTGATGACCTCGGTGCCGACCGGCACGCGGATCAGCACGTCCTCGCCGGCCTTGCCGAACATCTGCCTGCCCATGCCGTTCTGGCCGCGCTGGGCGCGGTACTGGCGCTGGTGGCGGAAGTCGATCAGCGTGTTGAGGTTCTCGTCGGCCTGCAGCCAGACGCTGCCGCCATTGCCGCCGTCGCCGCCGTCCGGCCCGCCGAGCGGGATGAACTTCTCGCGCCGGAAGCTGATGCAGCCGTTGCCGCCGCTGCCGGCGCTGACCAGGATCTGGGCTTCATCAACGAATTTCACAGGGCACTTCCCAGGCGGGGCGCTCGGCCATCCGCCACGATTGTGGGCCGTCCGCGCCGCGCCGTGAAGGGCGGGCCGCGTCGGGCCGGTGTCAGAAACGAAAAGCCCCGCCGAAGCGGGGCCCTTCAGGCGGAACCGGGCGGGGATCAGGCCGCCGGGACCACGCTCACGGTGCGACGCTTCTTCGGACCCTTGACCGAGAAATCCACCACGCCGTCCACGAGGGCGAACAGGGTGTGGTCTCGGCCGAGGCCGACGCCGGCGCCCGGATGGAACTCGGTGCCGCGCTGGCGCACGATGATGTTGCCGGCCTCGATGGCCTGGCCGCCGTACATCTTGACGCCCAGGTACTTCGGGTTCGAGTCGCGGCCGTTGCGGGACGAGCCTACGCCTTTTTTCTGTGCCATGACGTTGTCTCCTCTGGCTTAGCCGGCGATGCCGGTGATTTCGATTTCGGTGAAGTACTGCCGGTGGCCCATCTGCTTGCGATGGTGCTTGCGGCGACGGAACTTGACGATGCGGACCTTGTCGAGACGGCCGTGCGACTTGACGGTCGCGGTGACCTTGGCGCCGTCCACGGTCGGCGCGCCGACCTTGACCTTGTCGCCGTCGCCGAGCATCAGGACCTTGTCGATCTCGAAGCTCTTGCCTTCCTCGAGGTCGATCTTCTCGACCTTCAGGGTTTCGCCCTGCATCACGCGGTACTGCTTACCGCCGGTGACAATGACTGCATACATGACCGGGATTCCTCTGTAGTTATTTTGGACAAACCTGCCCGCGGTCAACGGGACAGAAGCGGAATTCTAGGCCAAAAACCCCTTTTGCGTCAAACCTTTCGAACCAGGTTCATTTTCCGGCCGCGGCCACCGGGGCTGCCGGTGGCC
>JAIBEO010000157.1 GCA_019459185.1 Rhizobium sp.
GGAACCACCCGATCCCATCCCGAACTCGGAAGTGAAACGCAGCTGCGCCAATGGTAGTGTGGCCTAAGCCATGCAAGAGTAGGTCATCGCCAGGGGCTTTTCCCCTAAAACCCCCGCCAACAGGCGGGGGTTTTTCTTTGCCCATCGGGAAAACTCCGGAAAACAAAAGGCCGCCCGATGGGGCGGCCTTCGTGCTTTGCGTGGCGGGTTTCGCAGCCCGCGATCAGCGCAGCGCGTAGCCGAACTGCTGGCGGAACTGCTCGGCGAACTCGTCGTAATCGAAGCGCTGGTTCTGCGGGCCCAGGTGCTCGATTTTCAGGGCGCCCATCAGCGAGGCGATGCGCCCGGTGGTGGCCATGTCCATGCCATTCATCAGGCCGAAGATCAGGCCGGCGCGGTAGGCGTCGCCGCAGCCGGTGGGGTCGACGACGCGCATCGCGTTCGCGGCCGGGATGTGCAGTTCGCCACCCTGGGTATGGACCTCGGAACCCTTCGGCCCGCGCGTGATGATGTAGGCCTTCACGCGCCCGGCGATATCCTTCTCGCTCAGCCCCGTCTTCTCCTGCAGCAGGTTCGACTCGTAGTCGTTGACCGTGACATAGGTCGCCTGCTCGATCATGGTGGTCAGCTCCTTGCCGTTGAACAGCGGCATGGCCTGGCCGGGATCGAAGATGAACGGGATGCCAAGTTCGGCGAATTCGCGGGAGTTCTGCAGCATCGCCTCGTAGCCGTCCGGGCCGACGATGCCGAAACCCACGCCCTGCACGTCGCGCACGTGGTTCTCGTAGGAACGCATCATGGCGCCAGGGTGGAAGGCGGTGATCTGGTTGTCGTCCAGGTCGGTGGTGATGAAGGCCTGCGCGGTATAGAGATCCTCGATCTCCTTGACGTGGTCGAGGCGGATATCGCAGGCGTCGAAGTGCTCCCGGTACGGCGCGAAGTCCTGGCCGACGGTGGCCATGGGAATGGGGTCGCCGCCGAGCAGCTTGAGGTTGTAGGCGATGTTGCCCGCGCAGCCGCCGAACTCGCGGCGCATGCGCGGCACGAGGAAGGACACGTTCAGGATGTGGACCTTGTCCGGCAGGATGTGGTTCTTGAACTGGTCCTGGAACACCATGATGGTGTCGTAGGCCAGGGAACCGCAGATCAGGGCTGAAGGCATCGTCAAGACCTCGTGGGCTGGGGCGGTGGGACCACCCCCCGCAAAGGCGCACATGGTAGCGTGGCAAGGGCTGGAAGGCACGGAATAACGGGTTTTTTCCTTGCCGCCGCGTAGGGTGGTTGTTACGCTAGCCCACCCCCGAAACCCCACTCTCCACGGGCCTCCCCCTGATGTTCAAGAAGCTCCGCGGGCTGTTTTCGAACGACCTCTCGATCGACCTCGGCACCGCCAACACCCTCATCTTCGTCCGTGGCCAGGGCATCGTGCTCAACGAGCCGTCCGTGGTCGCGGTGCGCCATGGGCCCGGTGGCCGCGAGGTCGCCGCCGTCGGCGCCGAGGCCAAGCGCATGCTCGGCCGCACCCCGGGCAACATCACCACGCATCGCCCGATGAAGGACGGCGTCATCGCCGACTTCACCCACACCGAGGAAATGCTCAAGCAGTTCATCAAGAAGGCGCACACCTCGCGCTTCCTGCGCCCGAGCCCCCGCGTGCTGATCTGCGTTCCCTGCGGTTCCACCCAGGTCGAGCGCCGCGCCATCAAGGAGTCGGCCGAAGAGGCCGGTGCCCGCGAGGTCTACCTGATCGAAGAGCCCATGGCCGCCGCGATCGGCGCCGGCATCCCGGTCGACGAGGCGCGCGGTTCGATGGTCATCGACATCGGCGGCGGCACCTCCGAAGTCGCCGTGATTTCGCTCAATGGCATCGTCTACTCGCAGTCGGTGCGCATCGGCGGCGACCGCTTCGACGACGCCATCATCAACTACGTGCGCCGCAACCACGGCACGCTCATCGGCGAAACCACCGCCGAGCGCATCAAGATCGAAATCGGCTGCGCGTTCCCGCAGGCCGTGGTCAAGGAATTCGAAGTCTCCGGCCGCAACCTCGCCGAGGGCGTGCCGCGCATGATCGTCATCAACTCCAACGAAGTGCTCGAAGCCCTGCACGAACCGCTCAGCGGCATCGTCAGCGCGGTCAAGCAGGCGCTCGAACAGACCCCGCCGGAACTGTGCGCGGACGTCGCCGAGCGCGGCATCGTGCTCAGCGGCGGTGGTGCGCTCCTGCGCGACCTGGACAAGCTGATCTCCGAGGAAACCGGCCTGCACGTGCATGTCGCCGACGACCCGCTCACCTGCGTCGCCCGTGGCGGCGGCCGTGCGCTCGAGCTGATCGACATGCACGGCAACGAGTTCTTCTCGGCCGAGTGAGCCTGCATGCAGGCGCATTCCTCCTACGGATGACGCCGTGGCCTATCCTGGAACCCCGGCGCCCCGCCTGACCGAGGGCGCCGGCGGCACGCTCCCGCTGCTCGCCTACCTAGCACTGGCCACGGTGCTGATGGTCGCCGACCAGCGCGGCGGCTTCGCCTCGCAGGCCCGCCAGCACCTTTCCGCGCTCGCCGAACCGGTCTGGTGGCTGGCGTCGTCGCCGGGCCGGCTGGCCGAAGGCGCGCACGACCTCGTCACCACCCGCTCGCGCCTGCTGGCCGACAACGAGCGCCTCACCCGCGAACTGCAGGTCAACGCCAGCCGCCTGCACCGCCTGGCAGCGGTGGCCGAGGAAAACCAGCGGCTGCGCGAACTGCTCGGCGGCACCCGCGGCTATCGGCTCGAAGCGAAGCTGGCCGGCATCATTGACGTCGACCTCGACCCTTCGCGGCAGCGCATCCTGCTCGACGCCGGCAGCGAAGACGGCGTGCGCGTCGGCCAGGCCTTGATCGATGCCGGCGGCGTGCTCGGGCAGGTCATCGAAGTCACGCCGCGCCGCGCCACCGCCCTGCTGCTGACCGACCCCGAGCACGCGGTGCCCGTGCAGGTCGCGCGCTCGGGCCTGCGCACCATCGCCTTCGGCACCGGCCGCACCGACATGCTGCGCCTGCCGAACATCCCGCAGAGCGCCGACATCCGCGTCGGCGACCGGTTGGTCACCTCGGGCATCGGCGGTCGTTTCCCGGCGGGTTTCCCGGTCGGCACCATCGAACAACTGCATCCCGACGACACCCGACTGTTCGTCGTGGCGCAGGCCCGCCCGGCGGCCCGCCTCGACCGCGGCCTCGAGGTGCTGCTGGTGAACAACACCCTGGACGCCGTCGACGACGGCCCGCCGCTGCCGCCACCGCCGCCGGACGAGACGCCGGAAGAATCTCCCGCGGCAACCCCCGCCGAGGGTGACCCGGCCAAGGCACCCGCAGAACAGGGGCCCACGCCGTGAACCGCGCCCCTTCCGGTTGGCTCGTTTACGGTGGCCTGTTCGTCGGCCTGCTGCTGATGGTCGTGCCGCTGCCCGCCGGCATCGAGCTCGCGCGTCCGTACGTGCTGGCCATGGTGCTCTGCTACTGGCTGCTGGAAACGCCCGACCAGGTCGGCCTGGGCACCGCCTTCCTCGCGGGGCTGGCCGCCGACCTTGTCTCCGGCACCTTGCTGGGCGAGCAGGCGCTGCGCCTGGTGATCCTGGCCTTCCTGGTGCAGCGCTTCCGCGCCCGCCTGCGTTTCTTCCCGCTGTGGCAGCAGGCGCTGGCGGTGTTCGCGCTGCTGCTGAACGACCGCCTGGTGAACCAGGCCATCCACGCCGCCGGCGGTGACGGCTGGCTGCCCTGGGCCACCTGGCTGGCGCCTTTCGTGGGCTTCGCGCTGTGGCCCTGGCTGTTCCTGTTGTTCGACGAGCTGCGCCTGCGCTCGCGCGACCGCACCGGCTGAGGCCATGCGCAGCCTGCGCCGCACCAAGCTCAAGAACCTGCACGCCGAGGCGGAACAGTTCCGCCGGCGCGCCGTCGTCGGTTTCCTCGTCATCGCGCTGGCCATGCTCGGCCTGGCCGCCGGCTATTTCCGCCTGCAGGTGCTGCAGCACGAGGAGTACCAGCTGCGCTCCGAGGCCAACCGCATCAAGCCGCGCCCCATCGTGCCCGCGCGTGGGCTCATCTACGACCGCAACGGCCGCCTGCTGGCCGACAACGTCCCGGCCTACCGGCTCGAAATCGTCGCCGAACAGGTGCGCGACCTCGAGGCCACGCTCGCCGGCCTGTCCGAGCTGGTCGAGCTGGACGAAGAAGACCTGGCGCGCTTCCGCGAAACCCGCCGCGCCACCCGCGGCTTCCGCCCGGTGCCGCTGAAGCTGCGCCTGAGCGAAGGCGAACTGGCGCGCCTGGCGGTGAACCGGCACCGCTTCCCCGGCGTCGAAGTCGTGCCCTACCTGACGCGGCGTTATCCCTACGGCGACCTGTTCGCGCACGTGATCGGCTACGTCGGCCGCGTCGACGTGGCCGACCTCGAGGCCATGGGCGACAGCCGCAACGCCGCGCTCACCCACATCGGCAAGGCGGGAATCGAACGCTTTTACGAAGACCGTCTGCGCGGCGAGATCGGCTACGAGGAGGTCGAGACCAACGTCGAAGGCCGCGCCCTGGGCGTGCTGCGCCGGCACGACGCCAAGCCTGGCAACGACCTCACCCTCACCGTGGATGCACGCCTGCAGCAGGCCATGGTGGACGCCTTCGAAGGCCAGCATGGCGCCGCCATCGCCATCGACCCGGCGAACGGCGAGATCCTGGGCATGGTCAGCCTGCCCAGCTACGACCCGAACCTGTTCATCAACGGCATCGGCCACAAGGACTGGCAGGCGCTGCAGGCGCCGGCGCGGCCCTTGTTCAACCGCAACGTGCTGGGCGGCGTGCCGCCGGGCTCCACCATCAAGCCGTTCATGGCGCTGGCGGCGCTGGAAGCCGGCATCCGCACGCCGGAGTACGAGACCCTTTCCACCGGCGAATTCTTCCTGCCAGGCCAGGCGCGCGGTTATCGCGACTGGCGCCCGGGCGGCCACGGCCGGGTGAACCTGCGTGAGTCGCTGGCGCAGTCGGTGAATTCCTATTACTTCGAACTCGCGGTCGAGATGGGCGTCGACCGCTTGGACGAGTACTTCGACCGGCTCGGCTTCGGCCACCCCACCGGCATCGACCTCGCGGGTGAAATTCCCGGGGTGCGCCCGTCGCGTGCCTGGAAGCGCCGCCAGTTCAACCAGAACTGGTTCCCCGGCGACACCGTCAACGCCGCCATCGGCCAGGGCTACTGGGTGACCACGCCGCTGCAGATGGCCCAAGCCACGGGATTGCTCGCCAACGGCGGTGTGCGGCACCGGCCGCACCTGCTCAAGGCCACCCAGGCCGGCTTCAACGCGCCGCTCGTGCCCGAACCGCAGCCCCCGGGCGTGCAGCTGGTGAAGAACCCCGCCGACCTGGCGGCGGTGAACGAAGGCATGGTGGCCGCCATGCACGGCCCCACCGGCTCGGGCCGGTCCGCCGCGCTGGGCATGAGTTACCAGATGGCCGGCAAGACCGGCACCGTGCAGCGCGTCAGCCGCCGCGGCACCGAGCGCATGGACCCCAACCAGTTGCCCTACCACCTGCGCCACCAGGCCTGGTTCATCGGTTTCGCACCGGCCGAGGCGCCCACCGTGGCCGTGGTGGTGCTGGTCGAACACGGCGGTTCGGGCGCTCGCGCCGCGGCGCCGATCGGTCGCCGCATCCTCGACGCCTGGCTGCTTCCGCCCCCTGAGGACACGCCCCGATGATGGCCCTGCTGCGCTGGCTGCGAGAACTGGCGGCGCGTCTGTTCGACAAGGTGGACCTGCCGCTGCTGCTGGCGCTGCTGGCAGTGATGCTGATCAGCCTGGTGGTGCTGGCCAGCGCCTCGGGCGAAAACGCCCGGCTGGTGATGTCCCAGGGCGCGCGCTTCGGCATCGGCCTGGGCGCCATGGTGCTGCTCTCGCGCGTCACGCCCGGCAAGCTGCGGCTGTGGACGCCGGTGGCCTACGCGGCCAGCCTGGTGCTGCTGGGCATGGTGTTCGTGTTCGGTTCCGGCCGCAGCGCCAACCTGTGGCTGAACCTGGGCGTGTTCTACCTGCAGCCCGGCGAACTGCTGAAGCTGTCGGTGCCCATGATGCTGGCCTGGTACCTGCACTCGGTGCCGCTGCCGCCGCGATGGGGCACGCTGGCGGTGGGCGCGGGCATCATCGGCCTGCCGGTGGGCATGATCATCCTGCAGCCCGACCTGGGCACCGGCATGCTGGTGGCGGCCTCGGGCGTATTCGCCCTGTTCCTGGCCGGCATCGCCTGGTGGCGCATCGGCTTGTTCGCGGGGCTGGGCCTGGCCTCGCTGCCGGTCGGCTGGCATTTCCTGATGCCCTACCAGCGCGACCGCATCCTCACCTTCCTCGACCCCGAGTCCGACCCGCTGGGCGCCGGCTGGAACATCATCCAGTCCAAGATCGCCATCGGCTCGGGCGGCTTCTCGGGCAAGGGCTGGGGGCAGGGCAGCCAGTCGCACCTGGATTTCCTGCCCGAGCACACCACCGACTTCATTTTCTCGGTGCTGAGCGAGGAGTGGGGCTGGCTGGGCGTGGTCACGCTGCTGGCCCTGTACCTGTTCATCATCGGCCGCTGCCTGTGGATCGCCACCCAGGCCCGCGACGGCTACGCGCGGCTGCTCGCCGGCACCGTGGCCATGACCTTCTCGGTCTACGTGCTGGTGAACGGCGGCATGGTGGCGGGCCTGCTGCCGGTGGTCGGCGTGCCCATGCCCCTGCTTAGTTTCGGCGGCACGTCGGCGGTGTCGCTGCTGGTCGGTTTCGGCATGGTGATGTCGGTGCACGCGCACCGGAAATTCATGGCGTCCTGAGCGGGCGCCCGCGCCGGGCCGTGGTAAATTGCCGGCAAATCCCGACGGTTGTGTCCATGCGCCGAAACACGCTTCGCCTGTTCCCCCTGCTGCTGGCCCTGGTGGCCGCCGCGCCCGTCACCACCGCCCAGTCCGGGCCCGCGCCCGACCCGGCGCTGCGTGCCGCCTTCGTCGCCGAGGCCACGTCGAAGTACGGCTTGGAGGCTTCCGAGGTCGAAGCCTGGCTGGCGGAGTCGAACCATCGCCAGAGCATCGTCGCGGCGATGTCGCGGCCGGCCGAGAAGGTGAAGCCCTGGCGCGAATACCGCCCCATCTTCATCAGCGACCGTCGCATCGCCGACGGCCAGGCCTTCCTGGCGCGCCACCGCGACGAACTGGCGAAGGCCGAGGCCGCCACCGGCGTGCCGGCCGAAATTATCGTCGCCATCATCGGCGTCGAAACCAGCTACGGCGGCAACACCGGCAGCTACGCGGTGCTCGACGCGCTTTACACGCTCGGCTTCTTCTACCCGGTGAGCGGCGACCCGGCGCAGCTCGAGCGAGAGGCCGCGCGCGGCCGCTTCTTCCGCGACGAACTCATGCAGGTGATGCTGCTGGCCAAGGAAGAGCAGCTCGACCTCGCCGCGCTCAAGGGCAGCTACGCCGGTGCCATGGGCTACGGCCAGTTCATGCCGTCGAGCTACCGCGCCTACGCCCGCGACGGCAACGGCGACGGCCGCCGCGACCTGTTCGGCGCGCTGCCCGACGTGTTCGCCTCGATCGCCAACTACTTCGTCGCCCACGGCTGGCAGCGCGACGAGCCGGTGGTGGCGCTGGCCCAGGCGGAAGCCGGCGCCGCGCCCTTCGTGCCCGACACGCTGGAGGCGAAGTACAGCCTGGCCGAGTTGGGCGAGAAGGGTTACCGCCCGGCGCTGGCCCAGGGCCACGACCTCAAGGCCACCCTGGTCACCTTCGAAGGCAACGCCGGTACCGAACACTGGCTGGGTTTCCGTAATTTCTACGCCATCACCCGCTACAACCGCTCGCCCATGTACGCGATGGCGGTGTACCAGCTCTCGCGGGAAATCGCCGCCGGGGCGGAGGCCGCCACCGCGCCATGAGCCGCGCGTTCGCCCTGCTTGCCCTGGCCCTGCTCGCCGGTTGCGCCGGCAAGCCGGTGAAGCCGTCGGCGCCGGAGGCGCGCGGCGACGGCGTATCGCACCGCGCGATGGCCAAGCCGCGCGCGGAAGGCGAGCCGGCCGCCACGGTGGCCGCCAGCCAGGCCGCCTGCCTGCAGGTGCGCGAACACCGCGACGAGGATTACACGCCCGGCGGCCTCTACGCCCCCGGCGTGTCCGACAGCGCGCCCGAACACGCGCTCGACCTCAGCGGCCTGGTCGAACCCACGCCGCGCCGCGAGCCCCCGGCCGCCTACGGCAACCGCTCGCCCTACACCGTGCTGGGCAAGAGCTATCGCGTGATGCCCAGCGCCGACGGTTACGTCGAGCGCGGCGTTGCTTCCTGGTACGGGCAGAAATTCCACGGACGCCAGACCTCGAGCCGCGAGGTCTACGACATGTGCAGCTTCAGCGCCGCGCACAAGACCTTGCCGCTGCCGAGCTACGTGCGCGTCACCCACCTCGACACCGGCGAAAGCGTGGTGGTGCGCGTGAACGACCGCGGCCCCTTCCACTCCGGCCGCATCATCGACCTCAGCTATGCCGCCGCGGTCAAGCTCGGCCTCGACCGCACCGGCACGGCGCGGGTCGAAGTGCGTGCGCTCACGCCCGAGGGTGATGATGCCGGTCCGGTGCTGGGCGCCGGCAGCACGCCCTCGCCGCCGACGCGCGCGCCGGCGCCGGTTGCGACGGGCGACGGTCGCCACGTGGTGCAGGTCGGCGCCTACCGCGAACGCGACAACGCCCGCCGCATCGCCCGCCAGCTCGAGGACGCCGGCATCGACGGCGTCGAAGTCGAAGACGCACGCGTGAACGGCGGCAAGGTCTGGCGCGTTCGCGTCGGCCCATTGGCCGCCGAAGCCGCCGCCGCGGTGATCGATCGCATCCGCGGACTGGGCCTGCCCAGCCCGCGGGTATTCAGTGAATAAGGGCTAGCATGCCCCTACGTTCCCGGCGGGCCGCGCGCCCGCCCATGATTTGGAGTCTCCCCCGGATGTCCGCTTCCCGCTTCCTGTCCTTCGCGCTGGCTGCCTTCGTTGCCGGCGCCGCCTTCGCCCAGTCCCCGACGCCGCAGCCCGCGCCTTCGCCGGCGCCCGCCGCGAACGCCCCGGCGCCGGCGCCGACGCCGCCGGCCCCGGTGCCGCAGGGCGCCAAGGCCTGGATCCTGATGGACCACGTAAGCGGCCAGGTGCTGGCCGGCGAGAACATCGACCAGCCGCTCGAGCCCGCCAGCATCACCAAGGTCATGACCTCCTACGTCGTCGCCGCCGAAATGGCCGCCGGCCGCGTGAAGGCCGACGACATGGTGCGGATCAGCGAAAACGCCTGGCGCTCCGGCGGCGCCGGCACCGACGGCAGCTACAGCGCGCTGGCGGTGAATTCGCAGGTCAAGCTCGACGACGTGCTGCACGGCCTGGTCATCCAGTCCGGCAACGACGCCGCCATCGCGCTGGCCGAACACGTCGGCGGCAGCGAAGCGGCCTTCGTCGACATGATGAACAGCTACGCCGCCAAGCTCGGCATGGCCAACTCGCGCTTCGAGAACGCGCACGGCCTGTCGGCCCCCGGCCACGTGATGACCGCGCGCGACATCGCCCTGCTTTCGCGCGCGCTGATCTCGCAGTTCCCCGAGCACTACGCGCTCTACAAGATCAAGGAATTCAGCTACGGCGGCATCCAGCAGTGGAACCGCAACGGCTTGCTGTGGAAGGACGCCAGCGTGGACGGCCTCAAGACCGGCCATACCTCGGCCGCCGGCTACTGCCTGGCCGCTTCGGCCATGCGCGGCGACCAGCGCCTGGTTTCCGTCGTGCTGGGCATCGACACCACCAGCCGCAACGAAGGCTTCCGCCTGCGCGAAGAGGGCAACCTGGCGCTGCTGAACTGGGGTTTCCGTTTCTTCGAGACCCACAGCGTGTACGCCGCCGGCGCCAAGGTGGCCGACCAGAAGGTCTGGCGCGGCGAAGCCGACGTCGTCGAGCTGGGCGTGGCCGAGCCTCTTCTCGTCACCCTGCCGCGCGGCCGCTATGCCGAACTCAAGCCCACCATGGACGTTCCCAGGCAGCTCAGCGCGCCCATCGCCAAGGGCCAGGTCATCGGCACCGTTCGCCTGAGCCTAGACGACAAGGTCGTGGCCGAGCGCCCGCTGGTGGCGCTGCAAGACGTCGCCGAGGGCGGCTTTTTCAAGCGCATGAGCGACGATTTCTGGCTCTGGTGGGAAAGCGAGTAAACACCGGCTAGTCTCAAACCCATGCCGGTGACTTCAGGGGAGTAAGCCGGGTGAGGGTCGAGGGCCAGGACGACGGTACCCCGCGCCTCGCGCGGGAAGTAGCTGACACCGCCCAGCGCGTCGTCACCGGCGGCGTGTTCTACCTGCTGGGTTGGATCGTGGTGTCGGTCGCCAGCGACCTGAATGCCCAGCACCTCGTGTCCACCTATGGCGTGGGCCTGGCGTTCATCGCGCTGGCCCTGATGCGCGTCTGGCCGCGGCCACCAGCGCCCGGCGCCACGCGTCGCGCGCTCGAGGCATGGCTGGACCGCAAGTGGACCGTCGTGCTCTCCACCGCCGCGCTGTGGGGCACGGTGTTGTCCTGGATCCTGGTCGATCCGCATTTCGCGCCCGGCCGCAGCGCGGCCCTGCTGTGCACCATCGCCTTCGCCACCGCCTTCGCGCACAACTACTGCCTGCGGCGCGAGCGCGCGCTGCTGGGGGTGGCGCTGATCTACCTCCCGGCGCCGTTCCTGCTGCCCTACACCGACGAAGGACTGGCGGTATCGGCGACGGTGGGCGCGTATTCGATTTACCTGGCGATCGTCCTGCTGCGCAGCTACCGCGAATACCAGCAACAGCTCGACCTCTACGACGCCCTGCGCCACCAGCGCGACCAGTACGAACGCCTGAGCCGCATCGACCCGCTTACCGGCCTGGCCAACCGCCGCTTCTTCGGCGGCGCGCTCGAGCACCTGGTCGGCGAATCGCGGCGCCATGGCCGCCCGCTGTCCATGCTGGTCATGGACCTGGACCACTTCAAGCGCGTCAACGACGAGCTCGGCCACGACGCCGGCGACGCCTGCCTGGCGCGTTTCGGCGACCGCATGCGCGAGGTCTTCACCGCGTCCGGCGCGCACTTGGCGCGGCTGGGCGGCGAGGAGTTCGGCGTGCTGTTGCCGGGGCTCGGTGCCGGCGCCGCGGCGGAGCTCGCCGAGGCCATGCGGGCCAGCCTGGTCGAGCGTTCGCTGCAGCTGCGCGAGGGGCCGCTGGCCCTGACGGTGAGCATCGGCGTGGCCGGTTTCGATCCGGGCGACGGCCAGGACGGCAGCGAACTCTACCGGGCCGCCGACCGGGCGATGTACCGGGCCAAGGGAGAGGGCCGCAACCGCGTGCGCGTGGGCGGCGCCTGAGCCCGGCGCGCGCTTGGGACAGGGGGCCCGCGCCCCCATAATGGGCGGCATGAGCATCCGTTCCGACAACCCCGAGCACGGCTTCCAGTTCCCCGGCGTCTTCGAGATCAGCGCCATGGGGTCGGCCGAGGCCGACCTGCACCTGGTGGTACCCATGGTGCTCGAAGCCCTGGGACTGACCGTGTACCACGAGCGCCTGGCGATCAAGCCGTCGGCCAAGGGCAACTACGTCTCGGTGACCCTGGTGTTCGAGGCGCACAGCCGCGAAGACTACGACGCCGCCCACGGCGCCCTGCGCGAGCACCCGGCGGTGAAGTGGACGCTGTAGCCCCCGCTTGCGGCGCTTCGGCGGCCGGCACCCCGGCCGTGCGCGAATGGCGAGTGCGCGAACTGGGCCGCCAGCCCTACGAGCCGGTCTGGCGCGCCATGCAGCGCCTCACCGACGCCCGCGGCCCCGACACGCCCGATGAACTCTGGTTGGTCGAACACGACCCGGTGTTCACTCTCGGCCAGGCCGGCAAGCCCGAACACGTGCTGGCCCCGGGCGAGATCCCGGTGCTGCACGTGGACCGCGGCGGCCAGGTCACCTACCACGGCCCCGGCCAGCTGGTGGCCTACCCGCTGGTGGACCTGCGCCGCCTGGGCCTGGGCGTGCGCGAGCTGGTCTGCCGCATCGAGGGCGCCGTGATCGACGTGCTGGCCCACTACGGCATCGCCGGCGAACGCAAGGAAGGCGCGCCCGGCATCTACGTCGGCGGCGCCAAGGTCATGGCCCTGGGCCTGCGCGTGCGCAAGGGCTGCAGTTTCCACGGCCTGGCCTTCAACATCGCCATGGACCTCGAGCCGTTCCGGCGCATCAATCCCTGTGGTTACCAGGGGTTGGAAGTGACCTCGGTGCTAGAATTGGGCGGTCCCGGCGACTTCGCCACGATCAAGCCCGTGCTGGTCGAAGCCCTGTCCCGGCGCCTCGGCCTGGCCCCCACCGGCGCCCCGCCGCCGGACCTCACCCCCGCCTGATTCGACCCCGCCATGTCCGATTCCGCCAGCAAGTCCATTCCCCTGCAGGTGCTGGGTTCGCCCCTGGTCGAAGGCCAGAAGCAGCTGGGTGGCGACAAGATCGGCAAAAGCCCGGTCAAGTTCGACGAAAGCGCGCCGGTCCTGCGCAAGCCCAGCTGGATCCGCGTGCGCATCCCGTCCGGCAACGCCGTGCAGAAGCTCAAGAGCAAGCTGCGCGAGAACCGCCTGGTGACGGTCTGCGAGGAAGCCAGCTGCCCGAACATCCACGAGTGCTTCAGCCACGGCACCGCCACCTTCATGATCCTGGGCGAGGTCTGCACCCGCCGCTGCAGCTTCTGCGACGTCGCTCACGGCCGGCCCAAGCCGCCCGACGCCAGCGAGCCGGCCAACCTGGCCCGCACCATCGCCGACATGGACCTGCGCTACGTGGTGATCACCTCGGTCGACCGCGACGACCTGCGCGACGGCGGCGCCCAGCATTTCGTCGACTGCATCCGCGAGGCGCGCGCGCTGTCGCCCAGGCTCAAGATCGAGATCCTCACGCCCGACTTCCGCGGCAAGGGCCGCATGGATCGCGCGCTGGAGATCCTGGCCACGAACCCGCCGGACGTGTTCAACCACAACCTGGAAACGGTGCCGCACCTGTACCCGAACGTGCGACCGGGCGCCGATTACCAGTGGTCGCTGGAGCTGCTCAAGCGCTTCAAGGCCCAGCACCCGGACGTGCCCACCAAGTCCGGCATCATGCTGGGCCTGGGCGAAACCATGGAACAGGTGCTCGAAACCCTGTGCGACCTGCGCGCGCACGACGTGGACATGGTCACCATCGGCCAGTACCTGCAGCCCACGCCGCACCACCACCCGGTGATGCGCTACTGGACGCCGGAAGAATTCAAGCAGCTGGAAGTCGCCGGCCAGGCCCTGGGCTTCACGCACGTGGCCTCCGGGCCGATGGTGCGCTCGTCCTACCACGCCGACCGAATGGCGGCTGAAGCCGGCTTCGTCGCCGACCTCGCCTGAACATCCCGGGGGCTATGCTCGGGTTGCAAGGTGTTGCTATCACTATCGGCACAGGCTCCGGGCGGGTCCCGGGGCGCAAGCTGGGCCCCTGAAGAACGGACCTGACCATGCTCAAGCACAAGCTGATCGCCCTCTCCGCCGCGCTGCCGCTGGCCATGGCCATGGCCGCCAGCTCCAGCGCGCCCGCGCCTGGCGCCTCGGCCTACCTCGAGCCCACGGTCGAGCAGGCCGCGGCCGCGCGCCTGGTCTACGGCATCCTGTCCGACAGCCGCTACGTCTATCGCGCGAAGCCGCTCGACGACAACCTGTCGGCCGAGATCCACCGCCGTTACCTGGAATCGCTCGACGGCCAGAAGCTGTTCTTCACCCAGGCCGACATCAACCGCTTCGACGCCTACCGCCTGCGCCACGACGACGCCATCAAGTCGCAGCAGTTCCAGCCGGCCTTCGACGTGTTCGCCACCTACCAGCGCCGCGTCGCCGACCGCGTGGCCTACGCGCGGTCGCTGCTGGCCAAGCCCTTCGACTTCAGCTCCGACGAGACCTGGCTCTACGACCGCGAGGACGCCACCTGGGCCGGCAGCACCGCCGAGCTCGACGACGCCTGGCGCAAGTACGTCAAGAACGACGCGCTGCGCCTCAAGCTCGCCGGCCGCAGCCAGGAAGACATCCGCAAGACGCTCGACAAGCGCTACGCCGGCCTGGCCGAGCGCGTGGGCGAACTGCGCGGCGACGACGTGTTCGAGACCTTCATGAACGCGTACGCCAGTTCGATCGACCCGCACACCAGCTACATGTCGCCGCGCAGCGCCGAGAACTTCAACATGCAGATGCGCCTCTCGCTCGAGGGCATCGGCGCGGTGCTGCAGCGCCAGGAAGAGTTCGTGGTCCTGCGCACCATCGTGCCCGGCGGCCCGGCGTCCAACAGTGGCAAGCTCAAGGTCGGCGACCGCGTGGTCGCGGTGGGCCAGGGCACCAGCGGCCCGATGACCGACGTGGTGGGCTGGCGCATCGACGACACCGTGGCGCTGATCCGCGGCAAGAAGGGCACCCAGGTGCGCCTGGACGTGCTGCCGGCCGATGTCGGCGTCGATTCCAAGCCGCAGCGCGTGGTGATCACCCGCGACAAGGTCAAGCTCGAGCAGCAGGCCGCGCAGAAGCGCATCGTCGAAGTCGGCGACCGCCGCATCGGCGTGGTCGAGCTGCCCACCTTCTACCTCGATTTCGAAGCCCGCCGCCGCGGCGACAAGGACGCGCGCTCGGCCACCGCCGACGTCGCCAAGCTGCTGCGCGAACTGCGCGCCGAGCAGGTGGACGGCGTGGTGGTGGACCTGCGCGACAACGGTGGCGGTTCGCTGCTCGAGGCGGTCGAGCTCACCGGCCTGTTCATCGACGCCGGCCCGGTGGTGCAGGTGCGCGAAACCGGCGGCCGCGTCAGCGTCGAGACCGACGATGAAACCGGCGTGGCCTGGGACGGCCCGCTGGCCGTGCTGGTCAACCGCGCTTCCGCCTCGGCTTCGGAAATTTTCGCCGCCGCCATCCAGGACTACGGCCGCGGCCTGATCATCGGCGAGCCGACCTTCGGCAAGGGCACGGTGCAGAGCCTGATCGACCTCGACCGCTTCCCGCGCAAGGACGACGTGAAGTTCGGCCAGGTCAAGCTCACCGTCGCGCAGTTCTTCCGCGTCGACGGCGGCACCACCCAGCACGCCGGCGTGGTGCCCGACCTGCAGTTCCCGGTCAGCCTCGACGCCAGCGACTACGGCGAGAGCACCTACGACAACGCCCTGCCGGCCAGCCGCATCGCCCAGGCGCCGCACGGCAACCTCGGTAATTTCGCCGCGCTGGCGCCGCAGCTGGTGGCCAACCACGAGGCCCGCGTCGCCAAGGACCGCGAGTTCACGTGGTGGGCCGAAGACGTCGCCCGCTTCCGCGCCGAGCGCGACAAGAAGAGCATCTCGCTCAACGAAGCCGTGCGCCGCGCCGAACGCGACCGCCTCGAGTCCGAGCGCAAGCAGCGCCAGGCCGAGCGCGTCGCCGCCGGCCTGGCCAAGGACGAAGTGGCGCGCGTGGTGGACGACGGCCTGAGCTACAACGAGCGCAGCGTGGCCGAACAGGCCGCCGAGGAAGAAGCCGCCAAGAACGGCCCGGACCCGCTGCTGCGCGAGTCCGCCGCCATCCTGGCCGACGCGCTGGACCTGCTCACGGCCAACCGCCAGCTCACCGCCCAAGTGCTGCCGGTGACCCGCCAGGCCACCGTCTGGGCCGAATGAGCCCCGGCGCAAGAAGCGGATAGCCGGCCCCCCCGGGCGCCGGCTAGTCTGGCCCGCATGGATACTGCGCACCCGCCGATCGACCCCCGCCTCGAGCAGGCCCGCCGCCTGCTCGACGAAGAAGACCTCGGCCTCGCTGAGCTCGCCGACGCCGTCGGCCTCAGCGCCACCCACCTGCAGCGGCGCTTCCGCCAGCAGTTCGGGCTCAGCCCCGCCGAATACCGCGCCCAGCGCCGCCTGTCCGGCCTCAAGGCCGGCCTGCGCGCCGGCCACGACGTCACCCGCGCGCTCTACGACGCCGGCTACGGTTCGCCCAGCCGCGTCTACGAACACGGCGCCGCGCGCCTGGGCATGGCGCCGCAGGCCTACCGCCGTGGCGGCGAGGGCCTGGAGCTGCGCTGGTCGCTGGTGCCCACCGCGCTGGGCCAGGCCCTGGTGGCGGTAACCGAGCGCGGCGTCTGCGCGGTGCTGCTGGGCGAAGACGCCGGCGCGCTGGAAGCCGACCTGCGCGCCGAGTTCCCACGCGCCACCCTGCAGCGGGTCGACGCCGGCCGCGACGAATTCCTGGCCCCGCGCGTGCGCGCCGTCGCCGAGGCATTGTCCGACCGCGCCGGTGCCGTTCCGGTGGAACTGATCGGCACCGCCTTCCAGCAGCGCGTGTGGGAAGCGCTGATGCGCATCCCCGCCGGCGAAACCCGCAGTTACGCCGAGCTCGCCGATTCGCTGGGCATGCCGCGCGGTGCCCGCGCGGTGGCGCGTGCCTGCGCCGGCAACCGCGTCGCGGTGCTGGTGCCCTGCCACCGCGTGATCCGCGGCGACGGCAGCCTGGGGGGTTACCGCTGGGGCCTGCCGCGCAAGCAGGCCCTGCTCGATTCGGAACGACGCGGCCACGACGCCGCCGGGAAACGCAGCGCATGAATCCCACGCAACCCACGCCCCCGACCGCGCTCGCGGTCGGGCTGGCGCTCGCCTCGGTCTACCTGGTCTGGGGCTCGACCTATCTCGCCATCCGCGTCGGCCTGGAAGGTTACCCGCCCTTCCTGATGGGCAGCCTGCGTTTCATCGCCGCCAGCCTGGTTTTCTACGCCTTCCTGCGTTGGCGCGGCCATGCGCCGCCGACCCGCGCGCAGTGGAAGAACGCGGCCTTCATGGGCCTGTTCATGATGCTGCTGGGCAATGGCCTGGTGAACTTCGCCGAGCAGACGGTTTCTTCGGGCCTGGCGGCGGTGGCGGTGGCATCGATGCCGCTGTGGGCCGGGCTGTTCGGCGTGTTGCGTGGCCAGCATCCCAGCCGCGGCGAATGGCTGGGCCTGGCCATCGGTTTCCTGGGCGTGGTGTGGCTGAACTTCGACGGCGAGATGCAGGCCAGCCTCGGCGGCATGCTGGCGCTGCTGGCGGCGCCGATCGCCTGGGCCTTCGGCTCGGTGTGGAGCCGCGGCCGCGACCTGCCGGCGCCTTTCATGAGCACAGCCGCGCAAATGCTGTGCGGCGGCGTGGCGATGGGTCTGCTGGGCCTGGCGCTGGGCGAGCGCATCACCGAGGTGCCGCCGCTGTCGGCGACGCTGGCGGTGGGCTACCTGGCCGCCTTCGGCTCCATCGTCGGCTTCAGCGCCTACGTCTGGCTGCTGCACCACGTGCGCCCCGCGCTGGCCACCAGCTACGCCTACGTCAACCCGCCCATCGCGGTGCTGCTGGGCGCGCTGCTGCTGCACGAACGCGTCGGCGCCGACGCCATCGGCGCCATGGCCGTGATCCTGGCCGGCGTGGTGATCATCACCCGGGCCAAGGCCCGCGCTTCGTAGGTGGGTCAAAAAGCCTTCAACACGGATTACGCGGATAAAGAGCGGATAAACACGGATAGAGCGGATTGGAGTGGGCCTGAGCGGCGCCACCAGCGCGCGCTGGTTGCCGCTAACGGAAGACCACTCCCGATCGCCTCTGCTTTATCCGTGTTTATCCGTGTCAATCCGCCCTTATCCGTGTTCAAAAACCAATCTCACCCCACGCGCAGCGGCAGTTCGCGCAGGCGCTGGCCGGTGAGGGCGAAGACGGCGTTGGCGACGGCCGGGGCGATGGGCGGGGTGCCGGGTTCGCCGACGCCGCCGGGGCGTTCGGTGCTGGGCACGATGTGGGTTTCCACCACCGGCATCTGGTCCAGGCGCAGCGCGCGGTAGTCGTGGTAGTTCGATTCCTGCACGCGGCCGTCCTTGAGGCGGATGCGGCCGAACAGCGCCGCGCTCAGGCCGTAGACGATGCCCGACTCCATCTGCGCGGCGATCATCAGCGGGTTCACCGCCGTGCCGCAGTCGATGGCGCAGACCACCCGGTGCACGCGCACCGCGCCGCGCTCGACCGAGACTTCCGCCACCTGCGCCACGAAACTGCCGAAGGATTCATGCACGGCGATGCCGCGGGCGCGGCCCTCGGGTAGCTTCGAACCCCAGCCGGCCTTTTCGGCGGCGAGGTTGAGCACGCCCAGGTGGCGCGGGTGGTCCTTGAGCAGGCGGCGGCGGTAGGCCAGCGGATCCTGGCCGGCGGCGGCCGCCAACTCGTCCACCAGGCTTTCCACGGCGAAGGCATTCTGGCTGTGGCCCACCGAGCGCCACCACAGCACCGGGATGCCGGTGCGCGGCGAGTGCAGTTCGACGCGGTGGTCGGGCGTGGCCTTGATGTAGGGCGAATCGGATACACCTTCCACCGACGAGCCGTCCACGCCGTCCTTGATCATGCCTTCGAAGGGCGTGCCGGCCATGATCGACTGGCCCACCAGCACCTGGTGCCAGGCGGTCGGCAGGCCGTCCTTGCCCAGCGCCACGCGCGCGCGCTCGAGGAACATCGGCCGGTAGAAGCCGCCGCGGGTGTCGTCTTCGCGCGTCCAGACGGTTTTCACCGGCATGCCGGCGGCCTTGGCCACGTGCACGGCTTCGCCGACGAAGTCGCCGGCCGGGTTGGCGGGGGGGGGGGGGGGGGGGCGCGGCCCGCCGGGGGGGGGGGGTGGGGGGGCAGCGGGGGGGGGGGGGGGGGGGGGGGGGGGGGGGCGGGGGGGGGGGGGGGGGGGGGGGGGGGGGGGG